>NZ_JAYEET010000026.1:0-119580 GCF_034653255.1 Pseudomonas spirodelae
GTGTCATCTGGCGGCAATGGAAGCAGCCCTCTACGAGGGCGCGCAACCTGATGCGCCTGGGATTGAGCGAGGAGCGTGCCTGCAAGTCGGCCTTCAATGGCCGAGGCCCGTGGTGGAACTCAGGAGCGCCGCATATGAATCAGGCGCTGCCGAAGAAGCTATGGGACAGACTTGGACTGGTCTCGATACTGGATACGATCAATCGGCTTAACCGCATGGCCTGAACCGCCGTGTACGGAACCGTACGCACGGTGGTGTGGGAGGACGGCGGCCGTGAGGCCGCCTCCTACCCGATCGTGCAACTTTTTCGCCTTGGTTATCAGGTGACGTCCGTGAGTTGAGCTTAGGCCGCCTTATTCAGAGAAATGATGGTGTGCAGGTTGGATAATTTCACCGGCTACACTGGTGCCATCAACCACAGCAGCAAAGGCAGCTTTCCTATGCAAAATCGCATGATGATCACCGGCGCAGGTTCGGGTTTGGGGCGTGAGATTGCCCTGCGTTGGGCGCGTGAAGGCTGGCAGTTGGCGCTGTCGGATGTTAACGAGCCGGGTCTGACAGAAACCCTGCAGATGGTGCGCGATGCCGGCGGTGATGGATTCACCCAACGCTGTGATGTACGTGACTACAGTCAGTTGATCGCGTTTGCTCAGGCCTGTGAGGAAAAGCTCGGCGGTATTGATGTGATCGTCAATAACGCTGGGGTTGCCTCGGGTGGCTTCTTCAGTGAATTGTCATTGGAGGATTGGGATTGGCAGATCGCGATCAACTTGATGGGCGTGGTTAAGGGCTGCAAAGCGTTCCTGCCGCTGCTGGAAAAAAGCAAAGGTAAGATCGTCAATATCGCCTCCATGGCCGCGTTGATGCAGGGCCCCGCGATGAGCAACTACAACGTGGCCAAAGCGGGTGTTGTGGCGCTGTCGGAAAGCCTGTTGATTGAACTGAAGCTGCACGAAATTGCTGTGCATGTGGTCTGCCCATCGTTCTTCCAGACCAACCTGTTGGATTCCTTCCGCGGTCCTACGCCGGCGATGAAGGTGCAAGTTGGCAAGTTGCTGGAGAGCTCGCCGATCAGTGCGGCGGATATTGCTGATTACATTTATCAAGAGATTGGCAAAGGCGAGTTTATGATTCTGCCCCATGAGCAGGGCCGCATGGCTTGGGCCTTGAAGCAGAAAAACCCGCAGTTGCTGTACAACGAAATGACCATCATGGCCGATAAGATGCGTGCGCCACGCAGCAAGTGAGCCGATGTGGTTTTGTTGATTTAACGGTCAACATAATACTGCTTAGGGCTTGTCTGCTATGAGCTCGCGTTCTAAGGTTTGCGGTCATGCCGGCATGGCCGCGAAACTGATGGATGTTCTGTGAAACCTTTCCCCCGGGCCATGCTGTTGCTGGCCCTCGTTCTGGCTGCAATCAACTTACGCCCCGGCATTACCTCTCTGGCCCCGCTGATCGAGCGGATTGCCACTGAGCTGGCCTTGAGTCGCAGCCTGATCAGCCTGACCACCGCGCTCCCCGTGTTGTGTATGGGCCTGCTGGCGCCTTTCGCGCCACGCTTGGCGCTGCGTCTCGGTCTGGAACATACCATTGCTCTGTGTATGGCGCTGATTGCGTTGGCGTTGCTGCTACGCGTGATGGCCCATGCTAGTGTGATTTTGATTGGCAGTGCGGTGCTGTTGGGCGCTGCTATTGCGGTCGCCGGGCCGTTGCTTTCGGGCTTTATCAAACGCCATTTTGCCGGGCGCATGGGCAGTGTGGTGGGCTGGTATTCGCTGAGCATGGCGATTGGCGGGGCCGGTGGTGCGGTGCTGACGGTGCCGGCTACGCAGTGGTTGGGCGATGACTGGACCCGTGGTCTGGCATTTTGGGCGTTACCGGCGTTAGTCGGGTTGTTGTTGTGGCTGTGCCTGCCCAATCGCGTTGAGGCTGACACCGGAGCAGCGGAGGGCTTGCCTTGGGGGCAGCCACGTGCCTGGCTAGTCAGTGCGTTTTTCGCCCTTCAGGCCGGGTTGTTTTACGCCCTGGCTACATGGGCGGTGGCGCGGTATCACGAAGCCGGGCTGAGTCTAATCCACAGTAATAGCCTGTTCAGTGTGTCGATGCTGATGGGGTTGCCCAGCTCGTTCTTGTTGCCCTGGTTGGCGCAACGCTTCCAGAATCGCTATGCCTTGTTGATGGGCTGTGGCTTGTTGTCGTCGATCAGCCTGATGATGATCACCTTTCAGCCCACCGTGCTGCCCGAGTTGTGGGCGGTCACTGTTGGTTTCGGTCTGGGCGGCTCCTTTGCGCTGTCATTGGTATTGCCACTGTACGAGGCGGCTTCGCCCATGGCGGTTAGCCGCTGGACTGCAATGATGCTCTGCATGGGTTACAGCCTGGCCTGTCTGACGCCAGTATTAACGGGGTTGGCGCGGGATCTGGCCGGTAACTATCAGCTGCCGTTTATGGTGCTGACAGCGCTGGCGCTGGTGATGACCGTGCTGGCTTGGGTGATGGGCCGTGGGCGCGCAGGTACGCCTAACTGAGTTCAGTTAGGCGCGGTTTTCAAGGCAATAATGCTTATTTAGCCTCCGTTCCTTCCTTGGCTTTTGCGGCTGTGATAGAAGGCACCCCTTGATTTGCTGGAGTGCCCGCGTGGAGTCCGAATCCATCGTTTATGGTTGTATCCAAGACTGTCCGTCGGACAGTCCGGCGGAAAGCCGTTTGCGCCGTGAAATCAATCGGCAGGTACTGGCCGACCTGCCAGTGGGCGATGCCTGGAGTTTGCTTGGCCGAGAGATGTTCGCTTTTAGCGAGCTGCCGGGTGATGGCGTGTATCAGACTCAGGTGATCCACTTTGGCGCCAGCTACCGTACGGTGGAGTACGAGTGGAGCCTGTGGATCAAGCAGTTCGAAGCCCTGCTCAAGCGCCTGTACTGGGCCAGCGCAGTGGTGCACCTGGAAACCGAGTTGAACGGTACGCACACGTTTCGCTGGGAGTCGGACAACGGTTTTCACAGCCCGCAGGAAGGTGAGTTGCGCGTGCGCTGTGCGTGGGAACGTGAGGGTGGTTTGCGCGGCTAACCCAAGGGTTTAACGCAACTATTGCTCCAGCGCATCCAACCATTCTTTCGGTACGTCGCGTTTCAGCGCCAGTTGGCATTGTTGGCTTTCTGCATCAAAAACAATCACCGCCTGGCCTTTGCTCAGCGCGTGGCGTACGCGTTCAATACGCGTGTGCAGCGGTGTTTCGTCGCCGTTGTCGGTGCCGTCGCGGGTGACGAAATCTTCGATCAGGCGGGTCAGGGTGTCAGCTTCGAGCAGGTGATAGGGGATCAGCACGGTATGGCCTCCAGAGCGCAGCGGCGATGCTAACGCGCACAGGGCTGGCTGACCATGTTTGCTTCAGGCTATTGGCTGGCTGGAACGGTTGGCTGCAGGTAGGTTTCCAAGGTGCTGTAGAGCTTGCTGCTGTCCAGCGGCTTACCCAGGAAGTCATTCATTCCGGACTCGGCGCCATGCTGGCGGTGTTCTTCGAGGATGTGTGCGGTGAGCGCGATGATCGGCACCGCTGGTAAGTTGCATTTTCGCTCCAGGCGGCGGATCTGCCGGGTAGCTTCGAAGCCATCCATTTCTGGCATTTCGCAGTCCATCAGGATCAGTTGTGTGGCACTCGGGTCTCGCTGGTACTCATTGAGGGCAGCCAAGCCGTTGGCCACCACGCGCACGTTATAACCGCGCTTCTTCAAGAAGCCCTGTACCACTAACTGGTTAACTGGGTTGTCTTCAGCTACCAGGATGCACGGTGTGCAGGTGGAATCGCAGCGTGGTGTGATGGGTAGCGTGATTTCGCTTATGCGGGGTTCTTCGTACAGTTCCAGTAGCGCAGCGCGTAAGGCGTTAATGGCTAGCGGCTGCGTTAGGCCATATAGGCGTAGGCCCGGGGCGTAGGGTAGTTGCTGCTTCTGATCTGGCGCGCAGAGCAGCAGGACGCGCTGGCCTGGCTTTAGCAGCGGCTGAAGAGAGTCCAGCCAGTGCTGGCTACTTCCAGGCCAGGGTGACATCAGTACCAGCAACGGAGGGGCCGCAAAATCCTCCAGGTAGCCGAGCAGGTTTTCGGGATTTTGGCAGCGCTCGGTGCGCATACCCCAGCGCCCAAGCAGGCGGCTTAGCGCATCCAGGCCAAGGCCGTCGAGGGAGGTTAGCAGTGCTGTGCGCCCCTTGAGCAGTTCGTGCAGTGGGTCAATGGTGGGTATGTCATCGGGTAGCGGAATATCGAAGGCGAAGCGGGTGCCTTGACCTGGCGTACTCTGCACTTCGATACGTCCGCCCATCATCTCCACCAACTCTTTACTAATGGCCAGGCCCAGGCCGCTGCCGCCGTAACGGCGGGTGGTGCTGGAGTCACCCTGGGCAAATGACTCGAACAACTGGGTCAATGCCTGGTCAGTGATGCCGATGCCGCTATCACTGATGGCGAACACCAGGTGTGGGTTGCCTTGGGAGTCATTGCGTAGGCAAACATTCAGTGCCACGTGGCCTTCGGCGGTAAATTTCAGGGCATTGCTGAGCAGGTTCATCAGCACTTGCTTGAGGCGGGTTGGGTCGCCATTGAGACGACGCGGCACGCCATTTTCCAGGCTTACATAGAGACGTAGACGCTTATCCAGCGCCTGTCCGGTAAACAGGCTCAGGGTGTCGGAAATCAGGTCTTCCAGGTCGAACTCGATATGTTCCAGGCTGAGTTTTCCGGATTCGATGCGCGCGTAATCGAGGATGTCGTTGATCACGGCCATCAGTGAGCTGCCGGAGCTGGCGATGGTGTCGACATAGAACCGCTGACTGCGGTCTAGCGAGGTTTCCTTGAGCAGTTGCAGCATGCCCAATACGCCATTAAGCGGGGTGCGGATCTCGTGGCTCATTTTGGCCAGGAAGCGGCTTTTGGCCTGGTTTTCGATTTCGGCTTGCTCGGCAGCGCGGCGTGATTGAAAGCCTTCCTCCTTGAGCATATTGATACGGTCTGCCAAACCGATGGACAGGGTAATCAGCTCAATGGTGACGCCGATCTTAACCACCGTCGCGCCATACAAACCAAACAGTTCGACACCCAGCGAACCCGTGGTGGCGATGATGAACGAGGCCAGCAAGATGCTCCAGGCGAGGATGTAATAAGAACCGTAGCGCAGCCCCTGGCGCCACACATACGCACCGCAGAGCAGCAGCACCAGCGACACCGCCAGTACGGTCAGGCTGGCCAGGATGTTCCAGGCTTGCAGGCCAATCAACGGCACCGACACCAGGCAGCCGCCCACCAGCAACATAAACAGACGCAGGCCGAGGTCTAGGCGCGGAAAGTATTGTGCGGTGTGCAGGAAGTGGCGGCTGAACTGGGTGGCCGTCAGGCAGTGGATGTACATGAGGATGTAGATGCTCACCGACTGCAGGCCGACATGCTCGGGTAACAGCTTGAACAGCATGCCGTCGAAGCTGGCGGCAAACAGGCCAATATTCAGGTTGTACACCAGGTACCAGAAATAGGCCGACTCGCGCAGCGAGATAAACAGAAAGAGGTTGTAGCAGAACATCGCAAACAGCACGCCGTAGAAGGCACCACTGATGCCCATGAGGTTTTCCTGGGCGGCGGCACTGGCTTGGTAGGTGCTGAAGAGCAGCGGAATAAAGATCGTACTGGTGGTTTCAACGCGCAGCAGCAGGGTGCTTTCGCCGGGTGCCAGTTCTAGTGGAAACCAAAAGTTACGTACCTGCACCGGGCGCTGGGAGAAGGCATAGCGGTCACCGCTTTCCTGCATGTACCGCTGGCCATCGGGGGCTATCAAAAAGATCTGCAGGTGATCGAGCAGCGGGTAGTTGACTTCCAAGTAGCCGGGCAGGTTTTGCGCCAGCCGATTATCCAGTCGTACCTTGAACCACCAGGCCGAAGCATTTTTACCGAGGTTGGCGTGCGGGCCCTTTACCGCGGTAAAGTTTTCGTCGGCCAGGGCACTGACCTGCTCGATGCTCAGATCGCCCTTGGGGTCTTCCATATAGGCCATGGATGGCCCCAGTGACAGGCGTAGGTCGTTACTGTCTAGCACTGCAGGCAGCAGTGCCCATGCCGGCCCACAGAGCCAGAAGAGCACCACCGCCAGCCATATACGAGGCATCCACTGTCCTCATTATTATTATCGGGGCCTGCTTTGGCTCCGTTCCGTGCCATCACTTTGCCCGTATGCGCGCTGCCCTTCAAGTCTCCTGATCACGAGTGCGCCAGAGGCTGTCGACAGTCGGCAAACGGGTGTCACTTTCCATCTGCGCATCGTGTTCCAGTTGGTGGCTGAAGCGCTCCAGCGAACCCTGCGCCGGCTGGGCATCGCTGGCAAATACCGGCGGGCTGAGCAGGTAGGCGGCGAGTAGGCGGCTGAGTGCCTTGAGGCTGTCGATATGCGTGCGCTCGTAGCCATGCGTGGCGTCGCAGCCAAAGGCCAGTAGGGCGGTACGGATATCGTGGCCAGCGGTCACCGCTGATTGCGCATCGCTGTGGTAGTAACGGAACAGATCGCGGCGCACCGGCACCTCGTTTTCTTCGGCCAGGCGCAGTAATTGCCGCGACAGGTGATAGTCATACGGTCCGCCGGAATCCTGCATCGCCACGCTGACGGTGTGCTCGCTGGACTGCTGGCCCGGCGCGACCGGCGCGATATCGATACCAACAAACTCGCTGACATCCCAGGGTAGCGCTGCGGCGGCTCCGGAGCCGACTTCCTCGGTGATGGTGAACAATGGATGACAGTCGATTTCCGGCTCGATGCCACTTTCTTTAATGGCCTTGAGGGCGGTGAGCAGGGCGGCGACGCCGGCTTTGTCATCCAGGTGGCGGGCGCTGATATGGCCGCTTTCGGTGAACTCCGGCAGCGGGTCGAAGGCGACGAAATCACCCACCGAGATGCCCAGCGACTCGCAGTCGGCACGGGTGCTGCAGTAAGCGTCCAGGCGCAACTCGACATGGTCCCAACTGATCGGCAGTTGGTCCACGGCGGTGTTGAAGGCGTGCCCCGAGGCCATCAGCGGTAGCACGCTGCCGCGAATTACGCCGTGATCGGTAAATACGCTGACGCGGCTGCCCTCGGCAAAGCGGCTGGACCAACAGCCGACCGCCGCCAAGCCCAGGCGGCCGTTGTCCTGCAGTTCGCGGACGATCGCGCCAATGGTGTCGAGGTGCGCCGAGACCGCGCGGTCCGGGCTGCTTTGCTTGCCTTTGAGTGTGCCGCGAATGGTGCCGCGCCTGGTCATCTCGAAAGGGATACCGATCTCTTCTAAGCGCTCGACGACGTAGCGCACGATGGTGTCGGTAAAGCCGGTGGGGCTGGGAATGGCGAGCATTTCCAGTAATACCTTTTGTAGGTAATCGAGGTCGGGTTCAGGGAGCTGTTGCATACAAGGTCTCCTTGCGGAAATTGTCTGGGCGGCCAGGCCTGCGTAATTCTTGGCGCAACCGGGCGAGTCTTGACCCGGATTGCGCCGTGTTTCGCGGTTCTAATGGGGGGGTTAACCCACCTGGCTGAGGGGGAATAACAGGTCGATAAAGCGCTCGGCGGTGGGCTGTGGCTGATGATTGGCCAGGCCGGCGCGCTCGTTGGCCTCGATAAACACGTAGTCGGGTTGATCGGCGGCCGGCACCAGCAGGTCGAGCCCCACCACGGGGATGTCCAGTGCGCGTGCTGCTCGTACCGCTGCATCGGCCAGCACCGGATGAAGAATCGGGGTGACGTCCTCCAGGCTACCGCCGGTATGCAGATTGGCGGTCTTGCGCACGGCCAGGCGCTGGCCCGCCGGTAGCACGCTGTCGTAATCGACCCCGGCGGCATGCAGGGTGCGCAGGGTTTCGGCATCCTTGGGGATGCGGCTTTCGCCTTCGGTGGCGGCTTGTCGGCGGCGGCTTTGCGCGTCGATCAGCGCGCCGATGCTGTGCTGGCCATCGCCGACCACTTCGGCCGGACGGCGAATGGCGGCTGCCACCACAGCAAAGCCGATCACCAGAATGCGCAGGTCGCAGCCTGGGTGAAAGCTTTCCAACAGCACACGGCTGTCGAAGGTGCTGGCGCGCTCAATCGCATCCTGCACGTCCAGTGGCGTGCGTAGATCTACTGCAACGCCCTGGCCCTGCTCACCATCTACCGGTTTGACCACCACACTGCCGTGTTCGGCGAGGAACGCGGCGTTCTCTTCGGCGTTACCGGCCAGGCGTTGGGCTGGCAGGTGCAGCCCCGCCTGGGCCAGGGCACGGTGAGTCAGGCGTTTGTCCTGGCAGAGGGTCATGCTGACGGCGCTGGTCAGGTCGGTCAGTGATTCGCGGCAGCGAATGCGCCGGCCGCCGTGGCTCAGGGTAAACAAACCCGCATCGGCGTCGTCCACCTGCACGTCGATACCGCGGCGCAGGGCTTCATCGACAATGATCCGGGCGTAGGGATTCATCGGCGTATGCGGGCCAGGGCCGATAAATAACGCTTCGTTGATGCCGTTTTTGCGCTTGATGCTGAAGGTCTGCAACTCGCGAAAGCCCAGCTTGGCGTAAAGCCCTTTGGCCTGGTCGTTGTCGTGCAGCACGGACAGGTCCAGGTGGCTCAGGCCGCGGCTCATAAAGTGTTCGACCAGGTGGCGCACCAGTACCTCACCGACACCGGGCCGGCTGCAGCGTGGGTCGACTGCCAGGCACCAGAGGCTGCTGCCGTTGTCCGGATCTTGGTAGGCCTTGTGGTGATTGAGGCCCATCACGCTGCCGATCACGGCGCCGCTGTCTTCATCTTCGGCCAGCCAGTACACCGGCCCACCCAGATGGCGCGGGGTGAGTTTTGCCGGGTCGATTGGCAGCATGCCGCGCAATTGGTACAGGGTGTTGATTGCCTGCCAGTCGTTGGCATTTTGCGCGCGGCGAATGCGAAAGCCGCGAAAGCGCCGGCGAGCCTGGCGGTAGTCGCTAAACCAGAGGCGCAGGGTATCCGAGGGATCAAGAAATAACTGTTGCTGAGCCTGCGCCAGAACCTGGTGGGGAGCGGCGACATACAGGGCGATATCGCGCTCGCCAGGCTGCTCGGTCAGCAAGTCGCCGGCTAGGGCGGCGGCGTCCGGGTAGGTGTGGCCGATCAGCAGGCGGCCCCAGCCACAGTGCACGGCTTTTGGTTGGCCCATCTCGCTGTCGGGTTCTTCGGCGAAACGCGCCTGCAGGCGTTCGTAAGACGGTGTCTGACCGCGGAGCAGGCGTTGGTTAAAGGCAGTGGCACGCATTGGAAGGCATCCTTTGCTGGCTGCGCACCCCGGCACCGGCCGGGGTATTCAGGGAAACGGGCAAATGAGCAGCCTTACAGGCCGTGCTCATTCAGCCAGAGGTTGAGCGCGGCCATCTGCCACAACTTGGAGCCGCGCAGCGGGGTCAGCTGGCCGTGCGGGTCCGTCAGCAACCGGTCGAGCATGGCGGGGTTAAACAGCCCGCGATCCTGGCTGGGGTCCAGCAGCAGGTCGCGCACCCAACCGAGGGTGGCGCCCTCCAGATGCTTGAGGCCCGGTACCGGAAAGTAGCCTTTAGGCCGGTCGATGACCTCGCTGGGGATCACCTGGCGCGCGGCTTCCTTGAGTACGTGTTTGCCGCCATCGGGCAGCTTGAAGCGTCCCGGAATCCGCGCGGACAGCTCGGCCAGGCGGTAGTCGAGGAACGGGGTGCGGGCTTCCAGGCCCCAGGCCATGGTCATGTTGTCGACGCGTTTGACCGGGTCATCGACCAGCATCACCGTGCTGTCGAGGCGCAGCGCTTTATCCACCGCAGCGATTGCGCCGGGTTGGGCGAAGTGTTCGCGAACGAAGTCGCCCGCCGCATCACCGGTTAGCCAGGCCGGCTGCACGCAGGCGGCGTATTCGTCGTAGTCGCGGTCGAAGAAGGCGGCGCGGTAAGCGGCAAACGCATCCTCAGCTTGATCCACCTGCGGGTACCAGTGGTAGCCGGCGAACAGTTCATCGGCACCCTGGCCGCTTTGCACCACCTTGCAGTGCTTGGCCACTTCACGCGACAGCAAGTAGAAGGCGATGCAGTCGTGACTGACCATCGGCTCGCTCATGGCGCGGAAAGCGGCGGGCAGCTGGTCGAGAATCTTGTGCTCACCGATGCGCAGCTGATGGTGTTGAGTATTGAAGCGTTCGGCGATCAGGTCGGAATACTGGAATTCGTCGCCGCGCTCACCACCGGCATCCTGAAAACCGATGGAGAAGGTCGAGAGGTTTTCCACCCCAGCCTCACGCAGCAGGCCGACCAGCATGCTTGAATCAACCCCGCCCGACAGCAGCACGCCGACATCCACAGCGGCGCGTTGACGAATCGACACCGCTTCACGCATGCCGTCGAGCACGCACTCTTTCCACTCGTCCAAGCCAAAGCTGATTTCATCACGCTGCGGGCCGAACGTTAGGTTCCACCAGGTGTGCTGCTCGCAGTTACCTTCGGCGTCGATGCGCATCCAGGTGGCGGGCGGCAGCTTCTCTACGCCTGCGAGCAGGGTGCGCGGCGCAGGCACTACGGCGTGGAAGTTCAGGTAATGGTTGAGCGCGATGGGGTCGAGAGTTTTGCCGATATCACCACCGGCCATCAGTGCCGGTAGGCTGGAGGCGAAACGCAGGCGCTGGCTGGTGCGCGACAAATACAGCGGCTTTACCCCGAGACGGTCGCGGGCAATAAACAGTTGTTGGGTGTCGCGCTCCCAGATGGCAAAGGCGAACATGCCATTGAGCTTGGGCAGCAGGTCTGTGCCCCAGGCGTGATAGCCCTTGAGCAGCACCTCGGTGTCACCGCCGGAGAAGAAGCGATAGCCCAGCGCTTTCAGCTCATCACGCAGTTCCGGGTAGTTGTAGATGGCGCCGTTGAAGACCATGGACAGGCCCAGATCGCTGTCGATCATCGGTTGGCCTGAGGCTTCGGCGAGATCCATGATCTTCAGCCGACGATGGCCAAGGGCAAGCGGTCCTTGGCTGTGGAAGCCGTGCGCGTCGGGGCCGCGCGGGGCTAGGTGATGGGTGATCCGCTCGACTGCAGCCAGGTCGGCTGGTCGTTGATCAAAGCGTAGTTCTCCAGCTATTCCGCACATAGTTTTCCTTACCGGTATTGCCGTTGGGGAGTGGTTTGGCTCAGCAAACCTTTTACACCAAAACAAAATAATGCTTTGATGTCAAAGTTTTATATCGAATTAAAAGGCGTATATGTCGGATAAAAAGGTTTCTACTGAAATAGATTTGTCATCTACTTCTGCGTTTGAATTACCCCTTTTTCAGGCGCTGCGGCGCTTGCAGCAGGCGGGTGAAGTGCACGCCAAGCGCCTCAGCCGTTTTGGTGGGCTGACGCCAATGCAACTGATGATTTTGCAGGTCTTGGCAGGCGAGAAACGCCTGACGGCCAGCGACCTCAGTGGCCGCGTCAGCCTGACGGCGGCAACCCTGTCGGGCATGCTCGATCGGTTGGAGGAGCGCGGGTTGTTACAGCGTCAACGTGATGATCAAGACCGGCGCAAGCAATGGCTGCTGCTCAGCGAGCCCGGCCGGGCGTTGCTGCAACAAGCGCCGAGCTTGTTGCCGCCGGAGTTCGTCGAGCGGTTTGCCGGGCTGCAGGAATGGGAGCGCCACAGCCTGACCGCCGCGCTGTTACGTGCGGCGCAGCTGTGTGAGGAGATGGAATAGCGACGCCGCGCGCAACAGGTGCGCGCGGCCTTGAACGGCTCAGCGTTTGGCGCTGGTCTTGGGCTGCTTATAAAGATCCAGCAGCACCTGGTCGAGTATCGACGAAGCGCCCCACGGCCGTGGGTCGTTGAGAATCGCCACCACCGCCCAGCTGTTGCCGTTGCTGTCGCGGCTAAAGCCCGCGATGGCGCGCACGTTGTTCAGCGTACCGGTCTTGATTCGCGCCTCGCCCACCAATGGCGTGCGGTGCAGGCGTTTGCGCATGGTGCCGTCCATCGCCACCAGTGGCAGCGAGGCCATAAACTCGGCCGCATAAGGGCTCTTCCAGGCGGCCTGTAGCAGGGTGGCCATTTCCCGCGCGCTGACCCGCTCGGCGCGAGAAAGCCCGGAGCCATTCTCCATTACCAAGTGCGGCGCGGTAATGCCTTTGCGCGCCAGCCAGCTGCGAATCACCCGCTGTGCCGCCTTGCTGTCGTCTTGGTCGGCGGCGTTGCGGAACTGTGCGCCCAGGCTGAGGAACAGTTGCCGGGCCATGGTGTTGTTACTGTACTTGTTGATGTCGCGGATGATCTCGGTCAGGTCCGGTGAGTAAGCGCGGGCCAGTAGGCGGGCTTTGGCTGGCACCTCAGCGAGGCGGTCCTTGCCCATGATGCTGCCACCCAGCTCTTGCCAGATGGCGCGGATCGCGCCGGCGGCGTAGCTCGGGTGGTCGAGCAACGACAAGTAGGTTTGCGAGCTACAGCCCTCGGCCAGCTTGCCGCTGACAATCACCGTGGTGCCGTCGAACTCGGTCACGGGGTTGTAGCGCACATCCGGCCAGCCTGGGCATTTGGCGGCGGGCAGGGCTTTGACCTGGTTGTCGATACGGATATCGGCAATGGGCGGCTCGGCGGCGATATGCACCTTGCCGCCTTCGGTGCGGGCGATAAAGCGCAGCGCTTTGAGGTTGACCAGCAGTGAGTCGGGCGTCACCAGGAAGGGCTTGTATGCGTCGCCGCCGTCGTCATTAAAGCTGGGCAGCTGCGGTTGCACGAAGTGGCTGCGGTCGAGCACCAGGTCACCGTTAACCTGATGCACGCCGTTGGCACGCAGGTCGCGCAGCAGCAGCCAGAGCTTTTCCATGTTGAGCTTGGGGTCACCGCCGCCCTTGAGGTAAAGGTTGCCGTTGAGCACGCCATTTTTCAGTTGGCCGTCGGTGAAGAATTCGGTTTTCCATTGGTGAGTTGGGCCGAGCAGTTCGAGCGCCGCGTAGGTGGTCACCAGCTTCATGGTCGAGGCTGGGTTAACGGAAATATCGGCATTGAAAAAACTGCTGCTGCCGGGACCATTGAGCGGGATGGTCACTACGGACAGGGATTGGCTGCTGATTTTGTTAACTTTTAACGATTGTTGAACCTTGTTTGATAAACCGTTGTTGGCGGCTGCAAGCGGAAAACAAATAGGCAGTAGCAGGCCGGCGATGGCCAGGCGACGCAGGGTTTTGATCATGGGCGGCGACCCTCCAGCTGAGGGAAAAGATGACGCGAGAGATGTAAAGAGGTCCCATCGCGGGTTGGGATCAGGTTGGCAATTATGCCTCAAGAGCAGGCCTGCGCAGTGGCAGTAATTGCCGCGCCAGGGTGCTTTTCTGCAGGCCGCATGATGACCTGTCGTCTTTGAGACGGGCGTGCAGGCGGCGAAACTGCTAGAGTGCCGCGCGTTATCACTTTTGAGGATTGTTCCATGGCTACTAACCGTTCCCGCCGTCTGCGCAAAAAACTCTGCGTGGATGAATTCCAGGAGCTGGGTTTTGAGCTGAACCTGACCTTCAAGGAAGATCTGGCTGATGCAGCCATCGATACTTTCCTTGAAGATTTTCTGCGTGACGCCATGACCGCTAACGGTCTCGGCTATGTCGGTGGCGATGACTTCGGTCTGGTTTGCCTGGCCAAGCGTGGCTCGGTCAACGAAGAGCAGCGCGCTGCCGTTGAAGCCTGGCTCAAAGGCCGTGACGAGCTGGTGGAGTTCACTGTCAGCCCGCTGCTTGATGTCTGGTACCCAGACAATCAGCTGAATCAGGCCTGATGCTCTAAGCGGGGCATGCCTCACGCATGCCCCGCTGCTGTTCCCGTTATCTACGCAAGACTTCCGCTAGCCGTCCAGGCCAGCCTTGGCCAGCAACGCGGCCTCATCGATCGGGTCAATTTGTTCGCGCCGGACAAAGCGCTCGGCGTACTGCAAATAGACTTTTTCCCGCACAAATAGGCTGAACAGTTCAGCGTCGATGTGCGCGGCCTTACACATACCCGCCATGATGTTCAGTGACTCAGACAACAACTTGCCTTTCTTGTAGGGCCGGTCGGCTGCTGTCAGGGCTTCAAAAATATCGGCAATCGCCATCATCCTCGCGGGCAGGCTCATGTCTTCGCGCTTCAGGCGTTTGGGGTAGCCGGTGCCGTCCATTTTCTCGTGGTGACCACCGGCAATTTCGGCGACGTTGGCCAGGTGTGGGGGGAAGGGCAGGTGGTTGAGCATGCGGATGGTCTGCACCATATGGCCGTTGATGATGAAACGCTCTTCTTCGGTCAGCGTGCCACGGCCAATGCTCAGGTTATAAAGCTCACCACGGTTGTGCTTATAGGTCGGGACGTCCAGCTTGAAACCCCAGGGGTTGTCGTCAGCGATCCGTTCGCTGTCCGGGCGCTCAAACAGGTGCTCAGGCTTGTCGCTTAGGAGTGTTTCCTGCACAGGCAATGCGGGCGGCGAGGTGCGTGACTGGCGCTGGTTTTCTTCCCAGGAAACCCCCAAGCGATCATCCAGTGTGCGCATCCAAGTGCGCGTAGCAATGCGGCGTAAACGCTCCAGGTCGGCCTCGGCCATTGCCTCGCCCCCCAGGTTGCAGTGGGCAATAAAGGCGAACTCATCATCCAGCGTGGCCAGCAGTTCATCGCGCACCTGCTCCAGAGCGTGCGCATCACCGCCCTGGCTCAGGCTTTGCCAGTAGCTGATCCAGGCGTTACGTTTGAGCACTTCGAAGCGCATGCGCACTTCATGCAGACGGTCGCACAGGGTTTCCAGTTTGGTGGCTTTGTCCACCACGTACTCGGGGATGGTGACTTTGCCGCAGTCATGCAACCAGGCGGCGATATGCAGGGCTTCCCATTCTTCCTCACTGGGCCGGTAGTCACGGAACGGGGCCTCATCGCTGGCTGCCGCCGCGCGGGCGAGCACCAGGGTGATTTCCGGCACGCGCTGGCAGTGGCCGCCGGTGTAGGGGCTCTTGGCGTCGATGGCGCCGGCGATCAGCTGAATAAAGGCGTCGAGGAGTTTTTTCTGTTGATCCAGCAGGCGCTGGCTCTCGATACACAGGGCGGCTACGCCGGACACCGCTTCGACGTAGGCAATGCGCTCTGGGCGCAGCATGGCCAGGTCGGCTTCGTCGCCGCTGTCGCGGTGCAGGAGCACAAGTACTCCGAGGGTCTGGCCCTGGCGGTTATGCAGGCCAGTGCAGACCAAGTGCACGCGCGGGCTGTCGAGGCTGTGCAGCAGGCTCTGGAAGCCCTGAGCCTGCTCGAAACCGAGCTCAACGATGACGCTGGGGCCACCCGCTGCCGTCTGGGCGAGCCAGTCGGGTAGGTCTGGATCGTCCTGTGCAAAGGCGGCTATGTGGTGGGCATCGAGGCTGTGGTGCTGCTCATCAATAATTAAATGATGGGGCTCCAGGCGCCCGCTCTGGCTGTCAAACAGATAAAGCAGGCCGCCACTGGCGTCACTGAGTTTGACGGTTTCACGCAACACGCGGCGCAGCAGGGCATCGAAGCGGGTTTCCGCCGACAGTGTGGCGGCAATTTCAAGGAAGCTGGAAATGGTCTCCTTCATGCTCGCCATCGACACGGCCAGTTGATTGACTTCCTTGACCATGGAGCGCGCGCTGGCCGGGTAGGTGAAGTTGAAACTGCGGATGGCTTCAGCTTCATCCACCAGCAGGCGCAGCGGTTTGACCAAAATAGTGGAGAGCAACCAGCCAATTGGAATGCACAGCAATAGGATGCCAAACGTCAGTATCGCGCCCTGCCAGCGGATCCGGTATGCATCCGCCAGTAGTTCATTTTCCGGTACCAGCAAAGCCAGGCGCAGGCCTTGTGGGCCACCTTCATCGAACTGACTGTAGGCGACTCGCCAGCGCTGCTCGCCCAGTTGCACGCCATCTTGGCGGCCCTGAGCCAGGCCAAGGCTGAGAAACTCGGCCAGCACCGGGCTGAGATCCTTAGCCTGAGCCAGTTGCAGTGTGTCCCCAGGCACGACTAGACGTGAGCTGTCTGGGTAGGCGACGGCGCTGCCGTCGGGGCTGTACAGCACCACCTCGGTGGAGGGCGTAATTTTGTGCGAGGACAGTGTGGCGGAAAGATCGGCGAGGGTCAGGTCAGCCGCCACGACTGTGGTCTCGCTACTCTTGCGGGCGATGGTGGTACCGATCTCTCCAGTGGAGAAGAAGGCATAAGGCGCTGTGCTGAAATGCCCCTGACTCTGCATGGCGCCCTGGTACCAGGGGCGGCTGCGCGGGTCGAAGGTTTCCTTGAGGTTCTGCCGCCGGCTGATGGGTTGCAGCTGCGCATCGAAGAACAGGTATTCGGATTCCAGCCGTTGCTCGCTGATGCGGTCAATGCTCCACACCTGGTACGCCGCGTTAGTCGGGGCGTAGAAGATTTTCCGCAGCTGTTCACTGCGCAGCGGCCGCACCATGAAATAAGCACCATCGCCATAGCCCACATAGATCGATGCCAGTTTCGGGTTATCACGCAGCGCCTGGGCGAAGATCGGCAGCACGATCATGCGTTCATGACGATCACGACCGTTGACCTGCTCATTACGCGCCAGCAGGTTGATCATGAATTGAATCGGTTGGTAGGTATTGCGCAAATCCGCTTGTACTTCTTTGCGCATCTGGCTGAACAGCTGGTCACTGCTGCTGAGAATGATGTTGCTGGTTTGCTGGTAGTTGAAAACCCCCAGCACGGCCCCTGAGCTCAGCAGCAGCAGGCTGAACAGCACGCTGATATGGAAATGCAGCGGAAAGCGGCGTTCTTTGAGGCGTGGCGTCGGCTGCATGTCACACGTCCTTAAATGCATAACCAAGGGGCAAAGCATAGTGAACGCAGGCGGGCTTTGCTTGGCCCATTGGCGGCCCTATATTGGTGCGCTAGGGCCTTCGGTGTGGGCTTTCTTAAGCAGTTGTCGATGTTCCAGCCAGCGCTCCAGGCCGTACACCATTAACGCCACTAACAACGCCAGCACCACGCCGATCAGGCTGTTGAATAAACGCACCTGCGGCAGTTGCCAGTCGTGCGCCAGGCTTTCTGCCAGCAGCACAAAGCACACGCTGGTCTGCAGCACAAACAGCCCGTAATGGTTGGCTTGCAACGCACGGCTGAGAGCAATTAGCGGCAGTAGGGTGGCCACCATCAATGCCGGATCTTGCAGGCTATGGCCGAGCAGTATCAGCAGTGCCGCCGCACCCAGGCTGGCCAGAATGGATTGCACGGCGCGCACCAGGCTGCCCTGGAAGCTCAGCTGCAAGGTGCTCACCACTGTGAGTGTCAGCCAGTAGCCACGGTGCAGGTGTGCCAGGTTGACGATCAGCCCGGACAGCGCGAATGCCAGGGTGCAGCCCAGCGCATGCAGCCGCCACTTCTGTTTCGGCAGGCGTTTGGCGTGACGTTTGAGCACTTTGAAAATGCTGATAAAACGCGGCATGTACGGCCACATGCGCAAGCCATGCATGCCGCGCAGGCCAAAGGCCAGGAGCATCACCCAGAGGCCGCCGAGGATAAACAGCATGGCGATGGCGTAGGGATTATTCAGCGTACCGAGGCCCTGTTGACCTTGCCCCAGACACAAGCAGATGGCCAGGCCGATGCCCAGCTTGCCGGCTTCACTGCCAAAGCGTTGCAGCCAGGCCAGGAGAAAACCGAACAACGCGAAGATCAGAAAGCTGGTGTGAGGATGATCGGCCGACCAAAAGCCCAAGCCAGCACTGGCCGCACCCAGGCCGCAGAGCATCAGCATGCGCAGCATCCCGAGGCGATGCAGAGGGTTAGCCTGGGCGGCCTGAAACGCGCCTGCCGAGGCCCAGAGAAACCCCGGGTGCGCGCTGAACAGCCCGAGAAGCAACGGCAGCGCGCAGCCAAAGCCCGCCACCATCGCCGGGCCCCAGGCCGGCGGACCGGCATGCCAGCTAAAGGTTTGTCGTAATAGGCTATTCATGGCTTATACCGGACTAGAGCGGCCCGTCATCTCGCGGGCCATTTCTGTAGCGTAGCTGTCAGTCATGCCCGCAATAAAGTCGATCATGCGCAGAAATGAGGTGTACAACGGCCAGTGCGGGTCAGGTGCGTTATTACCCAGCAGGTCGAGAATACGGCGGTTTTTGAACGACGGCGTGCGTCCGCCATGCTGTTCAAGGGCCGCGCCACAGAAGGCGTTCAAGAGGATTTCCAGCGTGGTGTAAGCACCGATTTCGTGCAGGGTCTTGCGCTTGTCCTGAAAGATTTTTTGCCGTGCCATGTCTTTGGCACTTTGCACGCACCGTTTAGCGGTGCCGTGCATGTGCTCAACCAGGTCGCCTTGCAGCGTGCCGGAAAGTAGCGCGTCCTGCTGCTCGACAAAGGCTTCGGCGGCGGCGTTGGTCAGGTGCTCAATCGCTTTACCGCGCAAAATCGCCAGCTTGCGCCGCTTGGAGTCATCGGGGCCGAGCTGACGGTAGGTTTCCGGCAGGTCATCGCCCACCAGATCGAGCAGCAGCGCTTCAACTTCGCTGTACTCAAGCAACTCCATTTCCAGGCCATCTTCCAGATCGATCAGGCCATAGCAGATGTCGTCCGCCGCCTCCATCAGGTACACCAGCGGATGACGTGCCCAGCGTTGTTCGTCCAATTGCGGCAGGCCTAGCTTGCCGGCGATTTGCTCCAGCAGTGGCAACTCGCTCTGGTAGCAGCCGAACTTATGCTTTTTGTAGCCCATGGCTTCGGCGTGGCGTGCAGTCCAGGGGTATTTCAGGTAAGTGCCCAGGGTTGCGTAGGTCAGCCGGGTGCCGCCGTCGAACTGGTGGTATTCCAGTTGGGTGAGTACACGGAAACCCTGAGCATTGCCCTCGAAGCTGAGAAAGTCGCCGCGTTGGCTGGCCGTCATATCGTCCAGCCAGCCGCGCCCGGCGGCCTGCTGGAACCAGTGGCGAATGGCGTCCTCGCCGGAGTGGCCGAAAGGCGGATTACCGATGTCGTGGGCCAGGCAGGCGGACTGCACAACCATGCCCAAATCACTCGGCTCGCACCAACCGGGCAATGCATCGCGGATCATTTCACCGACGCGCATACCCAGCGAACGGCCGACGCAGCTGACCTCCAGTGAATGGGTCAGGCGGGTGTGGATGTGGTCATTACTGGAGACCGGGTGCACCTGAGTCTTGCGGCCCAGGCGACGGAACGCGCCGGAAAAGATGATGCGGTCATGGTCTTTATGGAAGGGCGTGCGGCCCAATTCATCGGCGCTGTGCGTGGGTTTGCCGAGTCGTTCGCGGTTGAGCAGGGTTTGCCAATCCAAAGCTAATCCTCACCATGACATCACTGAATAAGGGGCTAGCTTCGGTGTTCGTGCGGTCGGCTGCAAGCCTTGTGCGAGTCGCCTGTGTGCGGCAATAACGGGTTGGCGCGCCCGTTCATGCGCTGGCGAGGGCGGTGGGTGCCGACGGGGTTATAAGTGCTGTGATTATTATTTATAAATAAATAATTAAAACAGTGGTTTGCAGTTGTTAAATCCACTTGTCAGGGGTTTTGACTGTTATTTGACATTCGCGGGGCTCGGTACTTTAGTTAGTTAAGTGAGTGCTTGAAAAGATGGGCTCAGTGCGTGGGGGAGCGCTCTGGGTTCGGTGTAAGCGTTATTGCTAGGGAGAATATTATGTCTACTGACTCGCTGAGATGCCGAGCATCTCTGTTGTTTCCTGTGCTCAGTGCTTTGCTGCAATCGCATGGCCCCCCCCTCCTGCTGGCTGAGACCAGCGCACGGCACTCTCGCTTGGGAGTCCGGCCTATCACGCTGGCTGTAATCGATAACCGATGGTTGGCTTACAACGGGTTGTGAAGCTTGCCTCCGAGCGTTCGCTATTGATGTTTTGCTTCAGCATACGGCGCACGTCTTTCGCCCTGTCATTTGGCAGATATGGAGATCCTGAGTGGGTGGAGAGCCGGTAGCCGGGGAGGTGGATGTTTATGAAATCTTCACTCTTGGCAACACCCACAGAACAGCCGGGTGAGTCAGTCACGGCCCCATTGGTTAGCGATGCAGTAGAGCAGCCGTCGCGGCGTAACTTCCTCAAGGGCAGCGCCGCCGTGATAGCTGCGCCGCTACTGTTGCGCTCGGGAGAAAGTGTGGCAGCGGTTGCGGCCAGCCCGCCAACAGTGCCGTGGCAGGAGTTTCTTCCGGATGTCATCGGTGTGCTGGGCGCTGAAACCTTAGACCCACCGCCCACCGAAACCGCGAATGTGGCCGGCGGTGAAGCAGGGCGTCCAGCGCATCAACGCTGGAGCGAGTTTGCCGCGAGGGCGGAGCCCTATGAATTGCACGCCGCGCAACGGGATAACTGGGTGTTCAGCCCATCGTATCCGGCACAAAGCGTGTGGACCTATCAGGCTAAAGATCCGGACTTGAGCATCCTAAGTCCGGTGGTATTTGCCCATTACGGGCACCCGGTTCTTTGCCGAATCTACAACGATTTACCGGCCAACCATGTCGGCTTTGGCACCCCGGAAATTTCCACTCATTTGCATAACCTGCACATTGGTTCGGAGAGCGATGGCTTTCCCGGCGACTATTACAGCGCCACCAAGGCCGGACCAACCCTGACCTCGCCTGGCGGCTTTAAGGATCACCTCTACTCAAATATCTATGCCGGTTACGACGAGATGCAGAACGGTATTGGCGACTACCGCGAAGCTCTGGGCACGCTGTTCTACCACGACCACACCACCGACTTCACTGCACCGAATATTGTCCGTGGGTTGGTGGGGTTCTACTGCCTGTTTGATGCGCTGGATTCGGGTAATGAACGTGATCCCACCCCTGGAGCGCTGCGCTTACCTAGCCATCCGTACGATTACCCGCTGGGCTTTGCCGACCGCCGCTTTGATGCAGGCGGCATGCTCTATTACGACCAAGTCAACCCTGACGGTGTGCTCGGTGACAAGGTGCTCGTCAACGGCAAGATTGAGCCGGTGTTACGAGTGGCGCGGCGCAAGTATCGTTTGCGCCTGCTTAATGAGGGGCCGAGTCGTTTCTACCAGTTTTACCTGGTGCGGCCGAACAATGTAATTCAGCCATTCACCTACATTGCCAATGACGGCAATCTGCTGGAAAGACCGCTGCTCAATCAAACCTTTGTGCGTTTAGGCGTGGCTGAGCGTGGCGACATTGTGGTGGATTTTTCCCGCTACCCCTTGGGCACCGAACTGTACGTGGTCAACCGCCTGACTCATGTTGCCGATGACACTCGGCGGCCTGATCGGGTAGTGGCACCGGGCGTACGCGTGCTGAAGATAGTGGTCGATCGCGAGCCACCCGAACAGGACCTTAGCCAGGTGCCAAGCTTTCTGCGCCCACTGCGGCCGTTACCGACTACCGCGCAATTGGCGGCGCTGCCGGTAAGGCGCTTTGTGTTTGAGCGCAGGCAAAACATGTGGGCGATTAATGGTCAGTTCCTCAACATCAACCTACCGCGCGCGGAGGTTCCCCTCGGCAGCATGGAAATCTGGGAGTTGTCGAGCATCGATAATGGTTGGGATCACCCGATTCATATTCACCTCGAAGAAGGGCGGATTTTAAGCAAGACCACCAATGGTCGAAACGTGGTGATCCCCGCGCATGAACGCGGACGCAAAGATGTGTATGTGGTCAACGGCCGTACCACCATTCGCGTATTGCTGCGTTTTCGCGATTACAAAGGCAAGTACGTCATGCATTGCCACAACCTCATCCATGAGGACCACGCGATGATGCTGCGCTGGGACATTGTCTGATGGCTGCTGGGCAGGTTGGTGAAAAGATTCAGGAGGATGTTTGATGAATACGCGAAGAAAGTTGCTGGCAGGTATGGGCTTGGGTGTGGCTGCGCTGGGCGCTGCTGCATGGCAGCGCGGCAGTGGGCCGCCGCCGGCAGTCGTGCGGGGCTCGGCAGGTACGCAGAACTTCCCCAATGTAACCCTGTACACCCACGAGGGGCAGGCGGTGAAGTTCTATGACGACCTGATCCGCGGCAAGGTGGTGACCTTCAACATGATGTACGCCCAGTGTGAGCGCAGTTGTCCGGTGAGTACGGCTAATTTGCGTCTGGTGCAAAAAATGCTCGGTGAGCGGGTAGGGCGTGATGTGTTTATGTACTCGATTTCGCTGCAGCCGGAGATGGACACCCCGGAGCGCTTACGCGAGTACGTTGCGCGTCATCATATCGAGCCGGGTTGGCTGTTTTTGACGGGTGCTCGCGCGGATATCGACCTGGTGCGCTACCGGCTGGGGTTCTACGACCCCGACCCGTTGGTGGACTTCAACGACGCTAATCACACCGGCATGCTGCGCGTGGGCAATGATGCGCTGGACCGCTGGACGATGGCCCCGACCTTGACTGAGCCTGAGCAAATTATGAGCACCATCAACCATGTGGACATGGCCATGGCGCACACGGCATACCCTGGGCCCTCATTGGTTTAGGTTGTTGTGGCATCGCGGTTATTTGTTGGGCGTGAGGGCTTAGGTCGCCTTAATTGCCAATGTTAGCGTGGTCGAATGCGCTCAATGCGCAGTGCGCCGTCGCGTTGAATTCGACCACGTACTTGCACGTAGTCACCCGGCTGCGGAGCATCATCTATACGTGTGGTAGGGGTGACCTGCAGCGGCAGGCCATCCAAGGCCCAGTTCGGCCCGAGTTTGCCATGCAGGCGCACTTTGCTGCCGACGGGTAATTCGGCGGGAATGCCCTTAGCGTCCCTGGCACCTTGTTGAACCCAGGCCACGATCAAGGCAATTTCTTCGTCATCAAGAAACGGTGGGCCGTCATAGGGCATGCGCGGCCGCGCTTGGCCACGAATTCGCCGTACCAGTTCGCTGGCATCTGCTGCGCCAGGAACCACGCGGGCGCGGTCAGCCGTGTTGAGAACCTCGGTGTAAGACGTCAGCACGTAACCTTCAGGGGCCGGGCCGAGCAGCCCAGACGGTGAATGGCACTTAGCGCAACGCAAGATAAAGATGGCTTCAACATGGCTGTAGTTGACTGGCTCATCGGCTCCAGGGCGCTGCGCTAGGGCGGCTGGCAGGTTTGCTGGGCTCGGCTGCAGGCCGTCGTTTATCCAGCGCTCGAACAGGCTGATTTGTGTGTCACTGAGAAACGGCGGGCCGGTCAGGGGCATGCGGGGCAGGCGGCTGCCTCTTAGTCGCTTGATCAGTTCACTGCCAGTTGCGTCGCCTTTTTTCACGATAGGGCCATTACGGCTGCCCCTCAGCAGGTGTTCCAGACTGTCCAGGGCTAAGTCCAGCGGCGGTTGTGCGCCGGCATGACAGAGCACGCAGCGGCTTTGCAAAATCGGCGCAATATCCTGATAGGTCACAGGCGTTTGCCCATGGCTCTGATTGATCGCTAGCAACATCAGCCAACACAGCGAGCAACGTGGCAACAGCGCAGTGGGCATTTGGCCTGCCTCCCATTTGGGCTTCAGCCTGTTAAGCCTAGTTGCTGCGGCAGAGCCAGTGAGACCGCTATCGGCTCAAATACATGGCGCGGTTTCAGCGTTAAAAGCCCGCAGCATCAATATCAATCAGCAGCAGGCGTTTGCCGTTGTCGATAAATTGCCCGGCGGTCAGGCAGTACTGGTTGGTCGTGGCATCGCGGTAGGTGCTGGAGAGAATCAGCCGGCGCTCATCCCAGCCTTCGGCCAGCAGCTGATAGAAATACGGTCGCCATGACCAGTTATGCCCGACATAGCGCGCGTCGCTGAGCCAGTGCGGTGCGTGCCACTCTAGGTTGGCCGTAAGCTGGGTGCCGTGGCGGTCGCATTGGAAGATGCGCAACAGCCAAGGGGAGGCATGCGGTTGCGGTAGCTGATCGGGGGATGAGCCGCCTTCGATCCAGCGTTTGAAACTGTCCATCAGTTCGCCGAGCTGCTGGCGCAGGCTCATCAAGCGCGCACGCTCGGCGAGTTTTTGCTGCACATAATGGTCGCGCAAGTGGGCAAAGCGTTTGATGAAGGCATTGCTGCTGAAAAAAGCCTCTTCGGGTTTGGCAAACAGATAACCCTGCACATAGCGCGCGCCGCACTCTAGGGCAAAGTCCAGCTCGGCTTCGGTTTCCACGCCTTCGGCAATAATCCAGCAACCGGTTTTTTCCGCCATCTGCGCCAGTGCTTTAACCACTTCGCTGCTCGGGCCACCACGGGCAGCCTGTTGGAACAGGCGCATGTCTAACTTGAGAATATCGGGTTGCAAGGCCAGCACGCGGTCGAGCTGCGAGTAGCCGGCGCCGAAGTCGTCAATGGCGATCCGTGCCCCGGCTTGCCGGTAGCGCTCGACCACGCCGGGTAGGCGTGCGCTGGCGCCGCCTAACTCAGTAATCTCGAAGACGATGCGCGCGGGGTCGATACCGCTGCGCTGCAGTTGTTTCAGGCTGGGCAAGGCTTGTTCGGGGCGCAGCCGGCTGATCCAGCGTGGCGAAATATTCAGGCTGAGGAACCAGTCCTGCGGGGCTTCGTGGAAGCGTGTGAGTGCTTGTTGGCGCACCTCGCGGTCGAGGCGGCGCAGAGCAGCAGGCGGGGTTTTCGGGTCGCTAAACAACGGGCCAGCGGAGTGCAGTTGACCATCGTCAGCGCGCAGGCGCGCCAAGGCTTCGACGCCGGCGATCCGCCCGGTGGCGGTATCGATAAAAGGTTGGAAAACAGCAAGCGGTTGACCGTTGAACACTGCGCAGTTCCTTAGCCAGGCAAGACGCCCTTGTGGGCGTTATAGCTGGGTGACTAAGCAAGATTGTGGCCAGATTAATCCTCTGTGCAGCTATCTTTAGTCGCGTTCGCCGTCTTGTCAGCGTGGCGTGGCGGGTTACGCCTGAGCAGCGGGAAGGCAATCAGGGCGATGCGCAGCCAGCGTCGCCAATGGCCTCGGCGAATGCCTACGGTGGCCATCAGCAGCGCACTGCCTGCGACCCAGAAAGGTGCATTGCTGTTGCCCAACTCTTCGCGCCAGTGCTTGCGTAAATACTGTGCTTGGCGCAGCGGCTGGAGCATGACCAGGCTTTCGTGGCGCAGTTCCTGTCGATGCATTTCCAGGCGCATGCGCAGCAGGGTTTTACGCAGTTCACTGCGTGAGGCCTTGGCAGGTGGCTCGGGCATATTCATGGCAGCAGTTGCTCCCGGTCGCGGGCCAGCTCTTCAAGGCTGGCGCTGAAGGGCGCAGGCGCATTGCGGACTCGCTGCAGCAGTGTGATCAACGCGCTCAGTAGCCCTAGCGCATAGAACGCACACAGGCCACTGATAACCAGTAGGCGATGACTTTCCCAGAAAGCGATCAACAGCGCGGCAGACAGGCCAATCAGCAGCAGTAGGCCAAAGAACAGGCTCAGGCAGGTTAGCACCAGCAGGTTCAGCGTATGGTTTTGCTGCTCTTTGAACTCTTCCGCAAACAACGCGATGTGGCCCTGCAATAACCCCAGCAAGGCACGGCCAAATCGCTGTGGCGAAGTGCCGCGACTTGTCGGGGTAGGCGGTGTTGCATCCATTGAGATTCTCTTTAGCGGCGGGAGATCAGCATACCCAGTAATAAGCCGATAGCGGCTGCAACGCCGAGGGTTTGCCAAGGGTGAGTTTGCACATAGCCCTCAGTGGCATCAAGGGCCGCTTTGCCGCGTGCATGCAGTGCGTCTTCGGCGTTGTGCAGGGTGCCGCGCGCGCGACCTAGGCTACTACGGATTTGCTCGCGCAGTTCCTCGGCCTGCTCGCCTGCGAGGCTGGCGGAGTGTTGCAACAGGCTTTCGGTGTCGCGTACCAGTGCCTGGAACTCTTCGAGTAACTGATCCTGGCTGGACGCTGTGGGGGTCTTACGGGCCATAAATGTCTCTCCTTTTGACGAACAGTGTAGGGGTTCGAGTACTGAGCGTAGCAGGGGTTCCTTTTTTCTTCGGTGAGGACGTCGGAATGCGCTAATGGCTGGTACAACGTTTGCATTGCGCTGGTGCGTACTCTTGCGAGAGCGCCCTTTTATAGGGCTGCAGGGGGATTGGCTGGGACGCCGTGGTGCATCTATAACTGACTAATAACTATGGAATAAGTGCTTAGGAGTCGAGTTGGTAAAGCACCCGCTTGGTGCTGTATCAACCCGGCGTCGACAAAGTGGAAGGAGGCAAATGCTGCTATCTGGTGCGCATTTGTCGGCTGATGATCCGCTTTGGTGCTTTTCCCACGACGGAGTTTTCTTTGCAGATGGAAAACATCAACAGTGCTGTAGAAACCCTGATTCACGGCTCCAATACCTTATTTATCCTGCTCGGTGCCGTGATGGTGTTGGCCATGCACGCCGGTTTTGCCTTTCTTGAGGTGGGTACAGTCAGGCAGAAAAATCAGGTCAACGCCTTGTCGAAGATCATTTCTGACTTTGCCGTGTCGGCTCTGGCCTATTTCTTCGTCGGTTATTGGATCGCCTACGGCGTGACCTTCCTTGAGCCGGCCAGTGTGCTGACTGAAGGTAACGGTTATGCGTTGGTGAAGTTCTTTTTTCTACTGACCTTTGCTGCGGCCATCCCGGCGATTATTTCCGGTGGCATTGCTGAGCGTGCCAAGTTCGGTCCACAGCTGTGCGCCACGGTGTTGATCGTGGCGTTCATCTACCCTTTTTTCGAGGGCATGATCTGGAACGGTAACTATGGTGTGCAGGCCTGGCTGGAGGCGCGGTTTGGCGCGGCGTTCCATGACTTTGCCGGCTCGGTGGTGGTACACGCGATGGGCGGCTGGCTGGCCTTCGGCGCGGTGATTTTGCTGGGGCGGCGTAATGGCCGTTACCGCGAAGGGCGTCTGGTGGCCTTCGCGCCGTCGAATATTCCCTTTCTTGCGCTGGGTTCGTGGATTCTGATCATCGGCTGGTTCGGCTTCAACGTCATGAGTGCGCAAACCCTCGGTAGCGTCAGCGGCCTGGTGGCGGTCAATACCTTGATGGCGATGGTCGGTGGCACCGTGGCGGCGTTATTGGTCGGCCGTAATGACCCAGGCTTCCTGCACAACGGTCCATTGGCCGGCCTTGTGGCGGTGTGTGCCGGCTCAGATTTGATGCACCCGGTAGGCGCCTTGATTACCGGGGCGATTGCCGGTGCGTTGTTCGTCTGGGCGTTTACCGCGACCCAGGTGAAATGGAAGATCGACGATGTGCTTGGCGTTTGGCCGCTGCATGGTCTGTGCGGTGTGTGGGGCGGTATTGCCTGTGGCATCTTCGGCCAGCAGGCGCTGGGTGGTTTGGGCGGCGTTAGCCTGGCCAGTCAGTTTGTCGGCACCGCGCTGGGTGTGGTGGTGGCCTTGATCGGTGGCGTGCTGGTGTACGGCGTGCTGAAAGCCACTGTAGGCATTCGCCTGAGCCAGGAGCAGGAGTATTACGGTGCCGACCTCTCAGTGCATAAGATTGGCGCAGTTAGCCAAGACTAATAGTTACGCGGAAATGCAAAAGGCCCGGACACTGTCCGGGCCTTTCTAGTTCAGCCGCTTAAAGGGTTTTACAGCAGCGGCAAGGTGTAGCTGACAATCAAGCGGTTTTCATCGAGGTCGCCGATGCTGGCATTGGAGCGCACCATCGCATTACGCCAGCGGAACGCTAGATTTTTGAATGTCCCTGCCTGAACGGTGTAGCTGACGTCTAGGTCGCGTTCCCATTCCTTGCCATTTTGGCCACCCGCAGCATCGAAGCCATCACCGGTGACGTAACGCACAAACGCGGTCAGGCCAGGCAAGCCATAGGTGGCGAAGTTGACGTCATAGCGTGCCTGCCAGGAAGTTTCATCCGCGCGGGTGAAGTCGAGAATTTGCAGGTAGCTGGCAATGGCTGGGTCGGTTTCGTTCAGGAACGGGAAGGGGTTATCGCCGTTGCTGTCCTGGTAGCCCAAGCGGAAGGTATGCGCACCGATACCTGCGGAAAGCATCAACGAGGTGAGGTCGTTATCAATCGTACCGGCCAGGTTGCGACCGTTTTCTGAAGAGTCGAAGTACGCCAGGTTGGCACCCAGCTTCCAGTCGCCAATGGGCTGGGTGTGGATCAGGTTGTACATTTTTTGGTCATAGACATCTTGCAGTTCGCCGTACCACAGCCCCGCCGTGGTGTTACCTGAGTTGAACAGGTAGGTGCCACCCCCAAAATTGTAACGGTCACTGACGACACCCGTGTAGTTAGTGGCGCTGATATCTTCGCTGTTGGTCGAGTTACGGAAGTTGGTCTTGCGCAACTGACCGCCATTGAGGGTCAAGCCTGCGATTTCCTGCGAGGTGATCATGGCGCCTTCGAATACCTGAGGCAGCAGGCGTGAATCACCGGAAGAGACGATCGGCAGCTTGGGCATCAAGCCGCCTACTTTGAGTACGGTATTGGACAGTTTGACTTTGACGGCCGCAGTGGCTTCGCCGTAGCTATCGGGCCCCTCATTACCAAAACTGTTGGGCAGTAGGTTGGTGCCGGCGCGCGCATCAGATGAGTCGAGCTTCAGCCCCACGCCAGCATAGGCATCCAAGCCAAAACCCACTGTGCCTTCGGTGAAGCCAGACTCAGCCTTGAACAGAAAACCCTGCGCCCATTCTTCGCGCTTGGATTGCTGAATAGCGGTGCTGTTGCGCAGGTCGCGGTTCATATAAAAATTGCGCGCTTCAATGCTCGCTTTGCTGTCCTTGATAAATTCTGCCTGAGCCAGCGACGGCAGGGTGAGGCAGGTGCCCAGTGCGGCGAGTGCCACAGCGCGGGCTAGGGGGGTTGTAGTCATTATTATTAGCTCCTCGTGTATGCGGGTCGGCGTGTGCCCGATCTATTCCAGCGAGGCGCAATAAAACATGGACGTCTGTCCTTGGCCTTTAGACTTTGGTCGGTTGTGCACCATTGAATAGGGTTGAGGAGTGGTGTGCGGTCGTTGCAGGCGCTCTAGCGCGAGTATGGCGCCGTTGATCGGATAGCCCGGGGTCAGGTTAAAGTTTCACCGTATTTGGCCGCCAACCTGTTAATACACCGCCCAGGTACTTTGCCATGAATCCTTTGGCCGCAAACTTATCCTCTGCCTCGCCTCCCTCTTTCGCCACTGCTCAGTCAGGTGCACGCAATGCTGCTGACGCGCAGGCAACGCTGGCCAATCGTCTGGCCGAACGCCTTGGCCTTGAGCCTGGTGCTCTGGCCGGCAAGGGCAATGACTACAGCCCGGAAAAAGTCGCCGGGCGCATTCTTGGGTTTATCGAGCAGCGCTTGCAAAGCGAGCAAGAGGCCGGCGCTGATACCGGCAAACTGCAAAAGCTTCTCGACCAAGCCCGTGAGGGTGTTGAGAAAGGCTTTGGCGAAGCGCGCAAGATTCTCGACGGCATGGGCGTGCTGCAAGGCAAGGTGGCGAGCGATATTGACGACACTTACCAAAAGATTCAGGACGGCTTCAGTGACCTGAGCAAGCGTTTCAGCCCCAATGCCGCATTAGCTGAGGGCTCAAGCAGCATTGCGGCCTATAGCGAGCGCTTTGCCGCCCAGGCAGAAACGTTCGAGATGTCGGTGACCACCCGTGATGGTGATCGCCTACGTATATCTATCGCTCAGGCATCGGCCAACTGGTCGCAAAGTGGCGTTGTCGCCAGCAGCAATGGTAATGGCAGCTCTGTGGTCGCCAGCAGCCAATCGGGCAGCCTGCAGATGGGGGGCTGGCAGGTCAGTGTTGAAGGCGAGCTGGATGATCAGGAGCGTGCCGCACTGGAAAAACTCTTCGGCCAAGTGCAGGAGCTGTCCAACAAGTTCTATTCCGGTGACCTGAGCGGTGCTTTCGATCGCGCCATGGCGCTAGAGATGGACGGTGAGCAGTTGGCGTCGATGTCTCTGCGTCTGACGCAAACCACTGTGCGGCAAGCGACTGATGCCTACAGCGCCGTGGCGCAAGACGCAGGGCAGGCCGCCAGCGCGGTTAATAATTCGCTAATCGACTATGCCCAGGGTCTGCTCGAAGCATTGCGCAACGTCAATCAGGTGGTTGAAGCGGGCACCGGCAAGAGCAGCCTGCTGGATCTGCTCAACGGCGGCTTCTCGCTGGACGAGCGTTTTGACAGCGGTCGGCTGGACAAGGCCGCGCAGCTCAATAGCCGCTTGCTCGATGGTTTGCAAAACCTAGGTAACCTGGGCCTGGACAGCGCCAAGGGCACCGACGCCTGAGTGATAGGCAGTGCTAAACTGCACGTCCAGTCGTCGGAGGTGCGTAGATGCTCCCGGAATGCCAACTGTTTGGAACGCTCGGCTGCCACCTTTGTGAGGTGGCAGAAGCCTTATTGATGCCATTTGTCGAGCATGGTCTGTTGGTCGAGTTGGTCGATATTGCTGAGCATGAATACTTGGTCGAGGATTATGCCCTGCGTATCCCGGTGTTACGTCGCTGCGATACCGGGGCCGAGTTGAACTGGCCATTCGAAGCTGAACACATTGTCGAACTTCTACGCAGCGTCTGATATCTGTGCGCTGCGTGCTGGTCACTGATTTATTCAAGGAAAAATATTGATGAGCATGGTGCATGGCGACGCCTTGTCGCTGCTGCTGTTCCGATTGCACAGCGGCCGTTTGCTGGGGATCAACCTGCTCAAGGTTCAGGAAATTATTCCATGCCCCGCGCTGACCAAACTCCCCAGTCGCCACCCGCATGTGCGTGGTGTTACCACCCTACGCGGTTCGGCGTTGACGGTAATCGACCTGGCTAAGGCCATCGGCGAGCAAGGGGTTCCTGGGAATAATGACGGTTGCCTGATCGTGACCGAACTCAGCCGTTCGCGGCAGGGCCTGCATGTGCAGAGCGTGGAGCGCATTGTCCAGTGTTCCACCCGCGATGTGCGTCCGCCGCCGGCAGGTTCCGGCAGCAAGGCGTTTATCACTGGTGTGACGCAGATCGACGGCAAGATTGTGCAGATTCTCGATATCGAGAAAGTGCTGCACGAGCTTGCGCCGGTGATTGTCGAGGAATTGGACGAACAGCTGTTGTCAGAGCGCGAGCGTGCACTGCTCAAGGGCCGTCGCGTGCTGGTCGTGGATGACTCCCACGTCGCGTTGCACCAGACCATGATTACACTGCGCAAGCTGGAACTGGATTGCCAGATGGTCCGCAGCGCTGCCGACGCGCTTGAATTGCTGCAGAAGCAGTTCGATGCTGGGGAGCCCATCGAGGTGTTGGTCTCGGATATCGAAATGCCGGAAATGGACGGTTACGACTTGGTTCGTACCCTGCGTAAAAAACCAGGCATCGGGCAAATTTATGTGCTCCTGCACACCTCGCTCGACAGCACCATGAATACTGAGAAAGCCAAGGCAGTCGGTGCCAATGACGTGTTGACCAAGTTCTCCATCGTCGACCTGAGTAAGGCATTGGTGCGCGCGTTCGAAAGCCTGCAATAGGCTTTTCGATACACATAAAAAAGCCCGCATTGAGCGAGCTTTTTTATGTGTTTTATCTGCGCTAGTAACGGCAGATAAAGCCAGAGTTTGGTCGGAGAGACAGGATTCGAACCTGCGACCTTCTCGTCCCGAACGAGACGCGCTACCAAGCTGCGCTACACTCCGAATGGGCAAAATTTTACTGAAAAAGTTTTACCGCACAAGGGGTTAGGTTTTAATTTTTTCTATCGTTCAGCGTTCTTTAGCTGCGCATGAAACAACCCAGGCGTCGGGTAATGAATCCTTGGCGACGCCTGGGTTATTGGCTTACAGCTCTTTGACGGTGCGCACTTGATCTTTGTTGACCTTGGCGCGTTTGCCGTCGAGTTGTTCGAACTCATAGAAGCCCGAATCCTCGTCAAAACTCGGCTCGTCGATGGTCTGGATTTCACGGCCATCGTTGAGGGTAATCACGGTGGGGGATGCGCAGCCTGTCAGCGCGACCAGGCCCAAGGTAAGCAGCATTGCTGGAATAATCCGCTGGGTCATGGAGATCTCCTTAATTGATAGATGTTTTACCCAGCTTGTGACGAAACTTTGCCAGGCAAGTTCCCTTCTTCCGGTTAAGGGCGCGCCGCGCCGAGTAACTCTGGTGTATTGAAGTTGGCCAGACGCGGGTCGCCCTGCGGGAGTTCTAAGGTCAGTGGATCAAGGCTGCGCAGCCAGCGCTGAGGGCTGCGCTCACCGGCTTGCCAAGCCAACTCCAGGCTTGGATGCAGTGCGGTGGGAATGACGCTGAATAGCGGTTCAAGAAAATCACCCTGGCGGATCACTACAGCGCGCTCGCCAGCCTGGCTCAAGAGCTTAACGAGCAGTGGCCTGTCGAGTTGTGGGGCATCGCACGGCAGGATCAGCAGGTGCGGATGCAGGGCTGCGCGCAGGCCGGCTCTGATGCCTGCCAAGGGGCCCTGGAAGTCAGCCTGGTCATCAGCCACCAGCCGATCTGCGAAATGCGCGTATTGCTCGCTGTTGCGATTGCAGGAAATGATCAGGTCGTCGGTCAGGGGGCGAACCAGTTCGTGCAGCCAGGCAATCAGCGGGCGGCCATGCCAGTCGAGCAGCCCCTTGTCCTGGCCGCCCATACGTTGCCCGCGCCCGCCCGAGAGCAGCAGCACGGAGCAGGCAGGTAGGGTCTTGGCAGTGGGCATATGGCGTCTCCGAAAGCGGGCCTGTGATATAACGGCGGGCATTATCGCTCATAACTGGAAGCCTGCCATGAACCACAAGGCCGAGGCACATTTCGTGCCCTTGAATATTGCGGTGTTGACCGTCAGTGACACCCGCAGCCTGGATACCGACACCTCCGGCCAGCTGTTTGTTGACCGCCTGCAAACCGCGGGTCACCAGCTCGCCGCCCGGTTTTTGCTGAAGGACGATCTGTACAAGATTCGTGCCCAGGTCGCCACCTGGATTGCCGAAGATCAGGTGCAGGTGGTGCTGATTACTGGCGGTACCGGCTTCACTGGCCGCGACAGCACCCCGGAAGCGGTGAGCTGTCTGCTGGACAAACAGGTCGATGGTTTTGGCGAGCTGTTCCGGCAGATTTCCGTGGCGGATATCGGTACCTCGACCGTGCAGTCCCGCGCTCTCGCTGGCCTGGCCAATGGCACCCTGGTGTGCTGCCTGCCAGGCTCGACCAATGCCTGCCGCACCGCCTGGGACGGTATCCTCGCTGAGCAGCTGGATAACCGCCACCGCCCGTGCAATTTCGTCCCGCACCTCAAGTCGGTGGCCGCCTGCGAGAGCCGTGGATGAGCTGCTGTGACAAGCCGGGATTGATGCCCGTTGAGGCGGCGCTGGCGCGTTTGCTGGCGCAGGCCGAGGCCAGCGCGATTGTTGAATGCGAGCGGGTCAATCTGAGCGACGCCGCTGGCCGGGTATTGGCCGAACCGTTGCTTGCTCCGCTTGATCTGCCGCCTTGGGACAACAGCGCCATGGACGGCTACGCCCTGCGCCTGGCCGACTGGAATGGCGAGCCTCTGGTCGTCAGCCAACGTATCCAGGCCGGCAGCGCGCCGGTGCCTTTGCAGTCCGGCACCTGCGCGCGGATTTTTACCGGCGCGCCTCTGCCAGCCGGCGCCGATACGGTGGAAATGCAAGAAAATGCTGTGCTTAGCGAGGACGGCCGCGTCGCTTTTTGCGAACCGCTGAAGCTGGGGCAAAACGTGCGCGCCCAGGGGCAGGAAACCCGTATTGGCGATTCCGTGCTGCCGGCTGGTACCCGTCTGGGGCCCATCGAGCTGGGTCTGGCTGCATCCTTAGGCTGCGCCGAATTGACCGTGCGCCGGCGGCCGCGCGTGGCTGTGTTGTCCACCGGTGATGAGCTGATCGAACCGGGTCAGCCGCTGGGGCCTGGGCAGATCTACAACAGCAATCGACGTTTACTGATCGCCTGGCTGCAGCGTCTGGGCTGCGAGGTGGTGGACGGCGGAATTCTGCTCGATGACTTGGAGTTGACCCGCGCAGCGCTGGGCGCCTTGCGCGATGTTGACCTGATTCTTTCCACCGGCGGTGTGTCGGTGGGCGAGGCGGATTTCCTCGGCATGGCCCTACGTGAGGAAGGCGAGCAGGCGCTGTGGAAACTGGCGATCAAACCGGGCAAACCGCTGACCTGCGGGCAGTTCCGGGGTGTGCCGGTGATTGGTCTGCCGGGTAATCCGGCGTCGACTCTGGTGACCTTTGGCCTGCTTGCACGGCCTTATCTGCTGCGCCGCTTGGGTGTGCAGCGGGTCGAGCCGCTGGGCTTTCCGATGCCGGCTGGCTTTACCTGGAACAAGCCAGGTAAGCGCCGCGAATACCTGCGTGCGCGTCTGGAAAATGGTCGAGTGGTGCCTTACCCGAACCAGAGTTCCGGGGTGCTGCGCAGCGCGGCTTGGGCCGAGGGTTTTGCTGAGGTGCTGGAGAACACCACCTTGAGCGTGGGCGATAGCCTGCGGTTTATTCCGCTGAGCGAAATCCTCGGGTAGGGCAGTGCACCTGCTGTCTCCTTGTGGTGGATGAAAACAGCGTCATCCACCCTACGGTTGAGGGCATGGCGAGTCTCCGGGAGTAGGTTGGATTGCGCTTCACCCATCCACCCAGGGCGTCAATTGTTGCGTTGGCTTTCGCGAAATTCGCCCGGGGTCTGCCCGGTCCAGCTCTTGAAGCTGCGGTGAAATGAGCGTGATTCGGTAAAGCCCAGATAGCTGGCGATATCCTGTATCGCCAGGTCGCTGCGCAGCAGGTAGTGCTCGGCCAGTTCCTGGCGCAACTCATCGAGAATCTGCTGGTAGCTGGTACCGGCCAGTTGCAAATGACGCTGCAGGGTGCGCACCGTCATATTGAATTTCTCTGCCACGCGCTCCTTGCGTGGCAAGCCATCCTTGAGCAGCAGGCGCAGGGCGTTCTTTACCCGTTGCGGCAGCGGCTCGTTGTCGTCCAGTCCGGCCATCAGGGTCAGGGCATGCTCTTCCAAGGTCCGTAGCAGGTTGGCGTCGGCTTGGCGCAGCGGTACCGCCAGGTACTCCAGTGGCACGATAAGCGCGTTGCAGCTTTGCTGGAAGCGAATCGGGCAGCCGAAAATCGCCTGGTACTCAGCAATATCGACGCCCTCAGGCAGGGCATGCTCGAACCACACCTCCCGCGGCGAGCTGTCCGAATCGGAGATCCAGCGTGCATACAGCAGCCAGGAGGCCAGCACGTTTTCCACCATATGGCGGCGGATCGGTTCGGCCTGATGGCGGCAGGTCCAGATCAGGCGAACGTGGTCGCTGGACGCCTCGACCCGGCTAACGCCCATATCGCCCACCAGTTTTTCATAGGGCACGATGCGGCTCATGGCCTCGCCGAGGGTCGCGCAGTTCATGGTGATATAGCCGAGCACGCTCCAGGAGCCAGGCTGCACAAAGCGCGCGCAGTGCAGGCCGAATAACGGATCGCCAGACACCCGTAGCAGGTGCGCAAGCAGGCGTTCGTGGGTTTCGCTGGGGATGCGCTTGCCGTTGTCGGCCAGGTCCTCGGCCTTGATGCCGGCCGCCGTCAGTGCCTGGTCGATATCCAGAGTCAATTGTTCAGCATGGCGCAGGTACTTGAGCAGCGAGGGAACGGAGGTATAGCCGAGGTTTTCCATGAGCCTGCTCTTACTTATGAGTGCATATTCTGATTGTCTTGATTGGCGATAACGCCTGGCTCGATACGACAGTGACGCTTTGTAACGGCCCGCTAGTATAGGCAGCCATCAAGGGTGACTGAAATATCCGGGAGACACAGATGCGACGTTGGAACGGCTGGGGTGATGAAGCAACAGTGGTGGAGCTGCCGAGCCATGGCGAGGCTTTTCTTGCCGAACTGGTCGGCCCTGGCCAATTGCTTGCCGATGCCAGTCTGGAGCAGGTGCTGGCGCAGGTGCCGGCCTCACGTCTGCAGGCCCATCCGCTGATCTGCCTGAATGCCGAAGACCGTGTGCGCCATGCCCGCGGCCAGAGCCTGCCGGACTGGCTGGCGATGCGCTCGGGTGATTTTGGCGTGTTCCCCGATGGCGTGGCCTATCCGGAGAGCGCCCCGCAGATCCGCGAGTTGCTTGCCTGGGCCAGTCAGCAGGACCTGATCGTGATTCCCTATGGCGGCGGCACCTCGGTGGCAGGGCATATCAACCCGCAGGCTGGCAGCAAACCGGTGCTGACCCTGTCGCTTGAGCGCATGGGCAAACTGATTGAAATCGATCACGACAGCCTGATCGCTACCTTCGGCCCCGGCGCCAATGGCCCGCAAGTGGAAAGCCAGTTGCGCGCCCAGGGCTACACCCTTGGCCATTTCCCGCAGTCCTGGGAGTTGTCGACTTTGGGTGGCTGGGTCGCCAGCCGTTCCAGTGGTCAGCAGTCGTTGCGCTACGGGCGCATTGAGCAGCTGTTTGCTGGCGGCAAGGTCGAAACCTTCGCCGGCACCCTGGAGATTCCGACCTTTCCGGCATCTGCGGCCGGGCCGGACCTGAGGGAAATCCTGATGGGCTCGGAAGGGCGCTTCGGCATCATTTCTGAGGTCAAGGTGCGTATTACTCGCCTGGCCGAGCAGGAGAGCTTCTACGCGGTGTTCCTGCCTAATTGGCAGCAGGCGTTGAGCGCTATTCGCGGCCTGGCTCAGGCACGGGTGCCGCTGTCGATGCTGCGTCTGTCCAACGCCATCGAAACCAAAACCCAGCTGGCTCTGGCCGGTCATCCGCAGCAGATTGCCTGGCTGGAGAAATACTTGGCCCTGCGCGGCGCTCGTGGGGGCAAGTGCATACTGACCTTCGGCGTCACCGGTAGCCGTACACAGAACGCCGCGTCGCTAAAACAGGCGAAGCAACTGCTTAAGGGTTTTGGCGGCATCTTTACCGGCACTCTGCTGGGCAAGAAGTGGGCAGAGAACCGTTTTCGTTTTCCCTACCTGCGCCATGGTTTGTGGGCCGCCGGTTACGCGGTGGACACCCTGGAAACCGCCACCGATTGGAGTAATGTCGACAGCCTGCTGAACAAGCTCGAAGCCAGTTTGCGCAACGGCCTGGGTGAAGAGGATGAGCAGGTACACGTGTTTACTCACCTGTCCCACGTCTACAACGAAGGCTCGAGTATCTACACCACTTACGTGTTCCGCCCTGGCAGTGATTACAGCGAGGCCATGGCGCGCTGGCAAAAGCTCAAGCATGCCGCTTGCCTGACCATCGCCGAGAACCGCGGCACCATCAGCCATCAGCACGGTGTGGGTCGTGATCACGCGCCTTACCTGCCGGTAGAGAAGGGCGAGCTGGGCATGGCCACGCTCAAGGCGCTGGCCGGGCACTTCGACCCTGAGCAGCGCCTGGCCCCTGGCGTGCTGATTCAGGATTGATGATGACTCAGTGGAACGCCCCCTGGCGCGAGCAGGCGCTGCCTGAACTGGCTGCACGCGACTGGGATTTGATCGTCGTGGGCGGCGGTATCAGCGGTGCCGGTATCCTCCGTGAAGCGGCGCGGCGTGGCTGGAAGTGTCTGCTGCTGGAGCAGCGCGATTTCGCCTGGGGCACCTCCAGTCGCTCCTCGAAGATGGTCCACGGCGGCCTGCGTTATATCGCCAAGGGCCAGTTTGGCCTAACCCGTGATTCGGTACGCGAGCGCGAGCGTCTGCTGCAGGAAGCGCCGGGGCTGGTCGATCCGCTGAGCTTTATCATGGCTCACTACCAGGGCGGCTTTCCCGGGCCCAAGGTATTTGGTGGCCTGCTGGCTGTGTATGACGCCCTGGCTGGCAAGCGCAACCACCTGTATTACCCGCTGCAGCAACTGCGCTACCTGGCACCTGGCATCAAGGAAGGCGGCTTGCTCGGCGGTACACGATTTTTCGATGCCGTGACCGACGATGCACGCCTGGTGCAGCGAGTGCTCGGTGAGGCCCGCGCCGAAGGGGCGGAAGCGCTCAACGGCATGCGTGTGGTTGAGCTGCTGCGTGAGAATGGGCGGGTCACCGGCCTGCGCGCCGAAGACAGCGAAACAGGCTTGCGCTACAGCTTTAAGACCCGTGCGGTGGCCCAGGCCACCGGGGCATGGGCCGATCAGCTGCGGCGCAAAACAGGGCTGGAACATATCCGCCCGCTGCGCGGCAGCCACCTGCTGCTGGCGGCTTGGCGTCTGCCGGTGGCGCATGCCTTTAGCTTCATGCACGCGTCTGATAAGCGCCCGGTGTTTGTCTTCCCTTGGGAAGGCGCAACGGTGATTGGCACCACTGATCTGGATCACCCGGCACCGTTGGCTGAAGAAGCACGGATCAGCCCGGACGAAGTCACTTATCTGCTCGATGCCTGCGCTCAGCAGTTTCCCGCAGCCGGGATAGGTGCGGCCGATGTGCTGTCGACCTGGGCCGGCGTGCGCCCGGTGGTCAGCGATGGTGAGTCGGGACGCAAACCCTCGGATGAAAAGCGCGAACACGCACTCTGGGTTGAGCCCGGCTGCGTGACCCTGGCCGGCGGCAAGCTGACCACTTTCCGCCTGCTGGCGCTGGAGGTGCTGCAGGCTTGCGCGCCGATGGTTGGCCGCACGGTCGACGACCATGGCGCGGCGACCTTTGCCGCGCTGTCCAGCCAGCCGATGCCAACGCTAAGCCCGGCTCAGCAGAAGCGCCTAATCGGTCGTTATGGTCGGGCGCTGCCGCAATTGCTGGCGCTGATCGACGAGCTAGGTGTTGAGCGGGTAGTCGGTACGGACACGTTATGGGCCGAACTGGCGTGGGCCGCCGAGCAGGAGTTGGTGCTGCATCTGGATGATCTGCTGCTACGCCGTACCCGCCTAGGTTTGTTGTTGGCTCAGGGTGCTGCCGCCGAACTGCCGCGTATCCGTGCATTGTGCCAGGCGCGGTTGGGCTGGGATGACGCGCGTTGGCAGCAGGAAGAGCAGGATTATCTGGCGCTCTGGCAGCGCTGCTACAGCTTGCGCATCGGCGACTGATTAACAGCCAGTAGCCCGAATGCAATCCGGGCTACTAGCGTGTATTTACAGAAAGGGTTGTGCCTTGAGCGATAAAAACTACCTACTGGCCATCGATAACGGCACCCAGAGCATCCGGGCGCTGCTGTTCGATCTTCAGGGCAACCTGCTCGCCAAGGGCAAGGTAGAGCTGGAGGCCTATTACTCCAAGCAGCCTGGCTGGGCCGAGCAGGACCCCGAGTATTACTGGGCCAGCCTGGGCCAGGCATGCGCGCAGCTGTGGCAGCAGGTGGATATCGACCGCAGTCACATCCGTGGCGTATCGCTGACCACCCAGCGCGGCACCCTGATCAATGTTGATGAGCAAGGCCAGTCGCTGCGTCCGGCGATGCTCTGGCTGGATCAACGCCAGGCCAAGGTCGAGGGGCGGATCAGCGGGCCCTGGGGTTGGCTGTTCAAACTGGCGGGTCTGCAGGCTACGGTTGATTATTTTCGCGCCCAGGCCGAGGTCAACTGGATCGCGCAGAACCAGCCAGAAATCTGGGCCAATACCCACAAGGTGCTGCTGCTCTCAGGCTTTCTCACTCACCGGCTGTGCGGCCAGTTTGTCGATTCGCTGACCAGTTGCGTGGCCTACCTGCCGTTCGACTACAAGCGTCTGCAGTGGGCCAAAGCCGGCGACTGGAAATGGCAGGCCATGCCGGTGCGCCGTGAGCAGTTGCCGGAGCTGTGCAAGCCCGGTGAACGGCTCGGCCATATCAGCGCAGCGGCCAGCCGCCATACCGGGATTCCCGAAGGCCTGCCGCTGATCGCTGCCGGCGCCGACAAGGCTTGTGAGGTACTCGGTGCAGGCGGTGTGGAGGCGAGCACCGCCTGCCTGTCCTATGGCACCACGGCAACGATCAACACCACGCGCCGCAAGTACCTGGAAACCATTCCGCTGATTCCGCCATATCCCTCGGCGATTCCCGATCACTTCAATACCGAGGTGATGATCTATCGCGGTTTCTGGATGGTCAGCTGGTTCAAGCAGGAGTTCGGCCTACGCGAGATGCAGCGCGCCAAGGAGCTGGGCGTCGAGCCTGAGGCGTTGTTCGATGAGCTGGTCAACAGCGTACCAGCCGGCTCCATGGGCCTGATGCTGCAGCCGTATTGGTCGCCTGGTATCCGTGAGCCGGGGCTGGAGGCCAAGGGTTCGATCATCGGATTTGGTGACGTGCACACCCGTGCCCATATCTACCGGGCGATTCTCGAAGGGCTGGCGTATGCCCTGCGTCAGGGCAAGGAGAAGATCGAGAAGCGTTCGGGCACCCGTATCACCCGTTTGCGCGTCTCTGGCGGCGGTTCGCAGAGCGATGCAGCCATGCAACTGACCGCCGATATCTTCGGCCTGCCGGCCGAGCGGCCACATCTGTATGAAACCAGTGGTTTGGGCGCGGCGATCAACTGTGCGGTAGGGCTAGGCCTGTACCCGGATTACCCCACGGCGATCGCCGCCATGACTCGAGTTGGCCAGGTGTTTGAACCTAATCCTGAGGCGCAGCGCACCTACCAGCAGCTCTACACCCAGGTTTATCAACGCATGTACAAGCAGCTTAAGCCGCTGTACCAGACCATCCGCAAAATCACCGGCTACCCAGCGTAAAAGGCTGCTGCGCTACGCTGCCCGCAAGATTGCGTAGAACCTAGTTGCGATCTCGCGAGCTAGAGTCATGCAAGGCAAAAACAGGCGAGGAAGCGGAGTGTACTTTTGTACATGAGCATTCCAAGCCTGTTTTTAACGCAGCAGGACCGACGCGCAGCAGATCGCAGGCAGTTTCTTAGGCCACATCCACCAAGATTATTTCGCTATCTTCGATAGCCGTTACCCGGATCACTTCGACATCGCTGACTGCCACACCATCGCGAGCCTGGGCGCTTATGCCGTTGACCTCGATACTGCCGCTGGCGGCTACCAAGTAAGCCCGACGCGCTGCACCAATCGGGTACTCGGTGCTCTGGCCTGCTTGCAGGGTGGCGGCCGCCATCCGTGCATTGGTGCGGATCGACAGCGCGTCCTGATCTTCGGCAAAGCCGCTGGCCAGCGTGACGAAGGCACCGGCGCGCTCACCTTTAGGGAATGGCTTGGCCCCCCAAGATGGCGGCAAGCCGGACTGGTTGGGCTGAATCCAGATCTGGAAGATTTTGGTGGTGGTGTCTTCCAGGTTGTATTCGCTGTGGGCAATCCCGGTGCCGGCGCTCATCACCTGGACATCACCGGCTTCGGTGCGGCCATGGTTACCCAGGTTGTCTTTGTGGGTGATGGCGCCTTGGCGTACATAGGTGATGATTTCCATATCGCGGTGCGGATGGGTTGGAAAACCCGTCTGCGGCGCGATTTCATCATCGTTCCACACCCGCAGCGGGCCCCAGCTCATGCGCGTCGGGTCATAGTATTCGGCAAAGGAAAAGTGATGACGGGCATTAAGCCAGCCGTGATGGGCACCACCGAGTTTGGCGAAGGGGCGTACTTCGATCATCTGCATATCCTCATGAATGAGCACCGGCGCTTGCTGCGGTGTTCGTGGGCAATGGATAGATGATCCAATAAATCAATACGATTAAAAATGCTTAAATATTGAGCTTAATAATCGTTATTTTTGATGTTTTTATAAGCTTCGGTTTGCCACATCCTGGCGGATCCAGTATCAAATGGCTGTGCTGAGTATTTGTCTAAGGCGTGAAAAGGAAGCCGCTAATGCAGGAACGTAAAGCACTGTTAATTCTGCATGGCAAGCAAGCGCTCAATACCGAAGTGAGAGCGGCCGTGCAGGCACGCCGTAAAGAGGGTTGGCAGCTGGACGTGCGCGTCACCTGGGAGGCCGGTGATGCGCAGCGCATGGTGCGCGAAGCGTTGCAGGCGGGTTACCCAACGCTGGTCGCCGGTGGTGGTGACGGCACCCTGCGTGATGTGGCCGAAGCCATGGCGCACGCTAAAACCAACGCCAGCCTGGTGTTACTGCCATTGGGCACCGCCAATGATTTTGCTCATGCCGCCGGGGTGCCGCTGGCGCCCATGGCAGCGCTGGCCTTGCTGGATGAGCCGGCGCAGCCGATTGACTTGGGTGAAGTCGACGGCCAGGTGTTCCTCAACATGGCCACGGGCGGTTTTGGTTCCAGCGTCACCGCCAACACCTCGGAAGAGCTTAAGCGTGTCTTGGGTGGGGCCGCTTACTTGCTGACAGGGTTGAGCCGCTTTGCCGAGGTAGAGTCGTCGTTTGGTCGCTTTTCCGGGCCAGATTTTCAGTGGGAAGGTGAGTTTATCGCCCTCGGTATTGGCAATGGTCGGCAGGCTGGCGGTGGGCATGTGTTGTGTCCGCAGGCGCGGGTTAATGATGGCCTGCTGGATGTGTGCATTGTGCCGGCAGCAGCTGATGTGGTCGGCACCCTGGGCACGCTATTGTCGGGCGGCATCAATGGCTTGCAGAGTGTGGCCCTCAGTGCGCGGCTGGCTTGGTTAGAGGTGGATGCCCCGCAAGGCCTTGATCTCAATCTGGACGGGGAGCCGATGGGAAGTCGTCAATTACGCTTTGTTGCCCTGCCGGCCGCTTTACGGGTGCATTTACCGGCAGGTTCGCCGCTGTTGCAGGCCTAGCTTGTCCCTGATGGGCCTTTGCGAGGCCCTTGTTGCACGATGCGCTTCGTTATCTGCCTTTAGATGGGCGGCCTATAGCCGATACACTAGGGCATGGCCATTTGAACTAGGCTAAATCGATCAGTGAACAGGAGCGCATGATGGCCGGTATTCTCGACTCAGTGAACCAACGTACCCAGCTGGTGGGCGAGAATCGCCTGGAAATTCTGATGTTCCGCCTGGTTGGCCGGCAACTGTTTGCAATCAACGTGTTCAAGGTGCAGGAAGTGCTGCAGATGCCCAAACTGACGTTGATGCCGCAGCGTCATCGATTTGTCTGCGGGGTGGTCAACTTGCGTGGGCAGACCCTGCCGGTGATCGATTTGTCCCAGGCCATCGGCATGCGCCCCATTGTGCCGGATGAGCGCAGCACCATTATCGTTACGGAATACAACCGCTCGGTGCAGGCTTTCTTGGTCGGCGGTGTCGAGCGCATCCTCAACCTCAACTGGGAGTCCATCTTGCCGCCACCAGGTGGTGCAGGACGACAGCATTATCTGACGGCGATCACCAAAGTCGAAGACCAGATTGTTGAAGTTATCGACGTGGAAAAAGTACTGTCAGAAATTACCCCTATGAGCACCAAGGTTTCGCCGGAGAAGCTTGCCTCTCCGCTGCTTGAGCATGCGCGTGGTCGCGAAGTGTTGTTGGTGGACGACTCGAACGTCGCAATTACCCAACTCAAAGGCACCATGGCGCAGCTGGATATTCGCTGCCATTGCGCCAGTGATGGTCTGCGCGCCTTGAACTTGCTGAAGAGTTGGGCGGATGCGGGCATTGATGTGCACGAAAAGCTGCTGATGGTGATTACCGATGCGGAAATGCCAGAGATGGATGGCTACCGCCTGACCACGGAAATCCGCAACGACCCGCGCCTCAAGAATTTGTACGTGGCGTTGCACACATCGTTGTCCGGCAGCTTCAACGAGGCCATGGTGAAGAAGGTCGGCTGCGACAACTTCCTGTCTAAATTCCAGCCGGACAAGTTGGTGGATGTCGTGTGCGACCGCTTGGCACTTCTGCACTCGGCTGACTAGCTAGGCCCTGCGTTTGCGTCAGGTCTGGGCTATTCGCTCAGGCGCTGGCGCAGTTGCTCAATGCGCTCGCGGTTAACGTCAAAGTCCGCATAGCCCAGGCGTGACGCCGAGCGCACATCCACCGCAGTTGCGCCGACCATAAACTCCACATCATCCACAAAGCGCATCAGCTTGCTGCTGAATTCTGCGCGCAAATACCCCGGTGCTTCATCCACCAGAAGCGCCCGCGGTTCATTGCTGATCAGGGCTTTAAGGCGTGCTTGGGTTTGCTCGGGTGAGCCCTGCAGGGGCAGTGGTTTGATGGCGTGTTGGGCATCGCTGGCCTGGCTGTTTACGCAGTTTGGTGAATCTGGGCAGGCGGCCAAACGACCATTTTGGATGCCTAGGTTGTCCGGCGGGCTGCCGCTGCAGGCGCTTAGCAACGTGGCAAATGACAGCGCCAGGGCAGGCTTGTAGGTGCGGCGGCTTACTCGTATAAGTGCATTTTGCCAAAAGGAAGTTGGGTTCATGTTGCATCTCTCCGGGTTGTACCGCTATCCACTGAAATCAGCGATGGGTGAAGCCCTGCGCGAAACGGAGCTGGACACCTTGGGCGTGCAGGGTGACCGACGCTGGATGGTAGTCGATACGCAAACGGGGCGCTTCCTTACCCAGCGTTTGCTGGCGCAGATGACGCAGCTGCAGGCGCGTTGGCTGGGGAGCACGCAGCTGCAGCTAAGTGCGCCAGGTATGAGCGATCTACAGGTGGTGGTGCCGGATGAGCAGGCGTCGCTGCGCGCTGTGACGATCTGGCGTGACAGCCTGCAGGTGCCAGATGCCGGTGATGCGGCTGCACAGTGGCTGAGCGAGTGGTTGGGGCGTGCCTGCCGGCTGGTGCAAGTATCAGAGCCGCGTGCACGGCAGGTTGATACGGCTTATGCCGAGGCGGGTGACAAGGTGGCGTTTGCCGATGGCTTTCCTTTGCTGCTGATCGGCCAAGCGTCGCTGGATGACCTCTCGGCGAGGGTTGGCCGGCCGTTACCGATGCTGCGTTTTCGTCCCAACCTGGTGGTCAGTGGCAGCGCGGCTTATGCCGAGGACAGCTGGAAGCGGATTCGTATTGGCGAGTTGGAGTTTCGCGTGGTCAAGGGCTGCTCACGCTGCATCATGACCACCCTCGACCCACAAACCGGCAAGCGCAGCGCAGACCGTGAGCCGCTGACCACGCTGAAAACTTACCGTGAGCGTAATGGTGAGGTGTTTTTCGGACAGAACCTGATCGCCTGCGGCGAGGGCTATTTGCGGTTGGATATGCCGGTTCAGGTGTTGGAGTAGGGCGGCAATGCACGCTCAACAGGTGCTGTTGAGCGTGCAGGATGAGCCTTTACTGGTCGAAGTAACGCTCGTGCCACGCCACCAAGGGCTGCGGCGCGTTGAGTTTGTCGCCATAGATCACTGAGTAGGACAGCACGTTCTGCACATATTGGCGGGTTTCATCAAACGGGATGTTCTCGATCCACACGTCATATGACAGGTGATCCGCCCCGCGCAGCCACTGACGAACACGGCCTGGGCCAGCGTTGTAGGCCGCGGAGGCGAGCACGCGGTTACCGTTGAACTGGCCGTATATCTGGCTCAGATAGGCCGCGCCCAGTTGAATATTGACCTCCGGTCGGTAAGCCAGCTGCGGCGATGACAGCGGAATACCGAAGCGTTTGGCGGTTTCCTTGGCCGTGGCGGGCATCAGCTGCATCAAACCCATCGCCCCAACCCCGGACTTGGCGTCGGACATAAAGCCACTTTCCTGACGGGTGATGGCAAATACCCAACTGGAGTGAATGTCGCGGTTGCGTGCCTCGCGCACCAGTTGCTCACGGTGGGCCATTGGGAAGCGCACATCCAGGTCGTCCCAATACTGCGCTTGGCTGATGGTGCGAATGGCGGGGAAGTACCAGCCCATCTCGTAGGCCAGGCGCGCCTGGGCGACCATTTCATCGCGGCTAAACAAACGCGTGACGTTGTACCACTCGCGCCGCCCATCGGCGACCTGGCCACGGGCGTGGAACTCCAGGGCGCGACGAATGGCCGCCGAGTTACGCACTTTGTTGATGGTTTGCGGGCTCAGGGCCAGCGGCTTGTTTCTCAGCTGATAGGGCGCCTGTACTTGGTCGGCGGCCATAAAGCCATAGAAGTCACGTTCCTTGGCCAGCGACTGGTACAGGGCTTTTGGCGCCTGGCTGTTGGGCTGCGCGAGTTGCAATGTGCGCGCCTGCCAGTAACGCCAGCGGTTGGTGTTGCCGAGTTCGGCGGGCATTTGGTGGGTTAGCTGGTTGGCTTCCTCCCAGCGGCCCAGGCGCAGCAGCAAGCGCGCGCGCCACTCGCTTACAGTGTTGTCACGCAGCTCGGGGTCATACTTGGCCATTACTTGCAAGGCACGAGCATCGAACCGCTTGGCCAAGGTCAGGCCGATTTCGCGGGCGATGGCGACTTGTTCCGTGCTGGAGAACTTCATGCGCTGGGCATAGCTGTCGAGCAGTTTGAGCGCGCTTTCCGGGTCCTGACGGGCCAGGCGGCGCAGGCCAAGGCCGACGATGTCAGCGCTGGCTGGGTCAGTTTGTGTGAAGCGACTGGTTTGTTTCAGCAGCTCAGGCTTTTGCGCGACCTCCAGCAGGTTTTTGCCCTGGTTGCCCAGCGGCGGCAGGCTCTTGATCAGGTGGCTGAGCAGGCCATAGTTACGCGACTCGGCTGCCAGTTTGGCGCGCTGCCAGCGTTTCTGTTCAGTGAGCTGGCCTTCCGCCGCCCAGCGCTCGAATAGCGGGTCGCAGGCATTGGGCTGCGATTTGCCCACCAGCCAGAGTTTTTCGGCGGTGGCATTACCTTCAGCGCGCATGCCATGGCTCAGTTGGTACTGGCCATACAGGCAATCGAGTTCGGTGAAGTTCAGCGCCGGGTCGTAGTGGTTGATAAAAGTCTGCCATTCACCGCGCTCGGCCAGCCAACGCAGCCAACGCAGCTTCATCCAGTTGATTTGCGGCAGGTCACCATGTTCAGCGAGGAACTTCTCGATCTCGTCATTGCTTGCCCATTTCAGCCGCGCCGTCAGCTCGTCATAGGCCAGGTAAGGCTCCAGCGGGTAGTCGCGCAGAGCGTTGGCATAACGCTGGTAAGGCTCTTTGTCACCTTTGGCCAGTGCCGCTTTGGCCTGGTCGTAATACTGGCGTTGTTGCGCCAGGGTGGCGGCCTGCGCCGCAGATAACCCGAAGGAGGACAGCAATAGGCAGGACAATAGGTTGAGCAGGGGACCGCGCATGATACTTCCAGGCAAATAGTGCGTATGACCCTAGCTTAGTCCTTTGCCTGGGGAGGGTGAAGGCTCAAAGCGTTGCAGCGCGTAATTGCTGCGATGGGGCTTCGCTTAATGGTCGATTAGGCGTGCTAGAGCGCTTGCCGTCAGGGTTGTGTGGTGCGGAGGCTGGGGTTACCTCGGCCGCTGGCGAAATTGCCTGCTCGGCCTACGCGCTTCTCGGTTAGAATGCGCGCCCTGTTTTGCGGCTGCTTTGGGCATCTGCAGATGATTTTCTGGGTGTTTCAGGTTACCGCTGTACGTTTGATGCAACGAAGTGCGTTGCTCAGCCCCGGTTGACCGGCTTTCACCCGTCGTTTTTTGTTGAGGCGTGCCATGACCCTGCTCAAGTTCACCGATATTTCCCTGGCCTACGGCGCAATGCCGCTCTTGGACAAGGTGTCTTGGCAGATCGCCCGTGGCGAGCGGGTGTGCATCATCGGCCGCAACGGCACCGGCAAGTCGAGCATGATGAAGCTGGTCAAGGGCGACCAAAAAGCCGATGACGGTGCCGTTTGGCGCGCGCCAGGGTTGAAGATCGGTGAGTTGCCGCAAGAGCTGCCGGTAGCCGATGACCGTACGGTGTTTGATGTGGTCGCCCAGGGTTTGGACGGTGTAGGCGAACTGCTTGCGCAGTACCATCACCTGGCGCAGAACTGCGTCACCGAAGACGACCTGAATAAGCTGATGCACGTGCAGCAGGACCTTGAGGCCCGTGACGGCTGGCGCTTGCAGCAACTGGTCGACAGCACCCTGAGCCGCTTGCAGTTGCCGGCTGACAAGACTCTGGCTGAGCTCTCGGGCGGCTGGCGCCGTCGCGTGCTGCTGGCCCAAGCGCTGGTCTCCGAGCCCGATTTGCTGCTGCTCGACGAGCCGACCAACCACTTGGATATCGGTGCGATTGCCTGGCTGGAAGAAGCCTTGACCGATTTCCAGGGCGCGGTGCTGTTTATTACCCACGACCGTTCCTTCTTGCAGAATCTGGCTACGCGCATCCTCGAACTGGACCGTGGCGGCCTGATCGACTGGAACGGCGACTACGCTAGCTTCCTGGTGCACAAAGAGGCCACGCTGGCCGCTGAAGAAACTGCCAACGCGTTATTTGACAAAAAACTGGCCCAGGAAGAAGTGTGGATTCGTCAGGGCATCAAGGCTCGCCGTACCCGTAACGAAGGCCGTGTGCGTGCTCTCAAGGCCCTGCGCGTGGAGCGTAGCGAGCGCCGTGAGCGTACCGGCAAGGCCAATATCATGCTGGAAACTGCAGAGAAATCCGGCAAGCAGGTGATGGTCCTGGAAAACGTCAGCTTCGCCCACCCAGGCGGCCCGTTCCTGATCAAAGATTTTTCCATGGTGCTGCAGCGTGGCGACCGTATTGGCCTGCTCGGTGCGAACGGTACTGGCAAGACCACATTGCTCAAGCTGATGTTGGGTGGCTTACAGCCCACCAGCGGCGAGGTGGCCGAAGGTACGCGCATCGATGTTGCGTATTTCGACCAGTTGCGGCACCAGCTCGACCTGGAAAAGACCGTGATCGACAACGTTGCTGAAGGCCGCGACTTTATCGAAATCGACGGGCAGAACCGCCATGTGCTGAGCTACCTGGGCGACTTCCTGTTCAGCCCGCAGCGTGCGCGCACGCCGGTTAAGGCGTTGTCCGGCGGTGAGCGTGCTCGCCTGTTGCTGGCCAAGCTATTCAGCAAACCGGCCAACCTGCTGGTGCTGGACGAACCGACCAACGACCTCGATGTGGAAACCCTTGAGCTGCTCGAGGAGGTGCTACTGACCTTCCCGGGGACCGTGTTGATGGTCAGTCACGACCGGGCCTTCCTCGACAACGTCGTGACCAGCACCCTGGTCTTCGAGGGTGAAGGCAAAGTGCGTGAATACGTCGGTGGTTACCAGGACTGGCTGCGCCAGGGTGGTTCACCGCGTTTGCTCGGCGTTGGCGAAAGCAAAGCCGGTAAACCTGAACTGGCCACCGCGGTGGTTCCGGCGCCGGTTGAGGCCGCGCCTGTGGCTACAGATGCGAGCAAGAAAAAGCTCAGCTACAAATTACAGCGTGAACTGGAAGCCATTCCTGGGCAGATCGATGTGCTTGAAGCGCAGGTTGCCAGCTTGCAGGAGCAGATCGGCTCGCCGGCTTTCTATCAGCAACCAGCGGAAAAAGCCGCTGAAGTACTGGCTAAGTTGCAGGCTGTGCAGCACGAGTTGGAACAATTGGTTGAGCGTTGGGCCGAGCTGGAAGGCTAATCCCGCGCCCTAGTAAATAAGTAGCGCGCTCAAATAGCATTCGGGCTTCTGGCGGAGACAGTCGATGGCCATCGAGTACAGCATTACTCTCGACGACGATCACCAGTTCAGTTATAGGATTGAGCTGGACCGGGTGTATGCAGCAGAGGCTGCGCAAAGTGCGCCAGCCTGGACGCGTCTGGAATATCAGCAGTGCAGTAATTGTCCGCTGAGCAAGGACAATTTCAGCCATTGCCCCGCAGCGGTTGATTTGCACCGGGTGATTGAGGATTTCCACGGCCTTCCGGCGTTCAAGAAGGCTGCTGTTTGGGTGCGTACGCCGGAGCGTGAGTACAACAAACAGGTTGGCTTGGACGAAGGGTTGCGCGCGCTGCTTGGGGTGATCATGGCAACCAGTGCGTGCCCGTTGCTGGGCAAGCTAAAGCCCATGGCGCAGCACCATCTGCCGTTCGCCAATAACCAGGAATTCATTCTGCGGGCTGTGTCGCTCTACCTCACTCAGCAGTATTTCAACCTGCGCGAGGGGCATACAGCTGACTGGCAATTAAAGGGGTTGGTTGAGGTTTTCCAGCAGTTGCAGCTGGTGAATCAGGCATTCTGGCAGCGTATTCATGCAACCTGTGATGGTGACTCGAACCTCAAGGCGTTTTTGACGTTCTTTTCGATGGCCTCAAGCATGACCTATTCGCTGGAGACGCAACTGCAGAAGATCCGCCCATTGGTCATGGGAACGCGCGACAGTAACGAATAACGCAAGCGCGGTTGGCGTTGCGTTATTCGTGCGCCGACGTTATTCGGCCTTCTTTAGCCGCACAGCCAGGACGTCACAGGGAGCGCCGTGCAGGACGTCGTTAGCGGTCGAGCCCAGTAGCAGGGCTAGGCCATGGCGGCCGTGGCTGCCGACAATTATCAGGTCGCATTGCTGTTCTTCGGCGAGGCGATGAATTTCCTGGCGCGGCTGGCCATAAGCCAGGTGGCGATGTTCGTCGCTAAGAGCGGGGTACTTGTCGGCAAATTTATCCAGGCGCTCGCGTGCTTGGTCGAACTGCTGTTGTTGCAGCATCGACAAGTCCATCGGCACGTCGCCGCCAAAGGCCATGGCCATGGGCTCGACGATATGCACCACGGATAATTTGGCGCCGCTGCTGGCTGCTAATTTCTGCGCTCGGTGCATAACCGGGTCGCATTCCTCGGTAAGGTCGACAGCGACCAGAATGTGCAGATAGGGCATGGATAGCTCCTTACATGTGGTTCGATGGTTTAAGTATGGCCTTCTTGAATGCATATAACAGGCTTTTGCCTGTGAGAGAACGATATGAGTCCTTGGTTTCTGGTTTTACTGCTGGCGGTCATGTTAAGCCCTTTGGCATGGCTGGCACCGTCACGCCGTCAGCGTGGGCAGATGGATGTGCGCCTGCAGGCTCGGCGTATGGGCGTGGCCATGCAATTGTCGCCGCAAGAGTGGCCGCACTGGTTGTTGCGTGAGCCACCGGGGTCGTGCCCGCAATATCACCAGGCGCGCCGGCGCGGTCAGGTCGATCGCTGGTGCTACTGGCAGTTGGAGCCGGGGCAGTGGGTCAATAAATGGCGCGAGCCCTGCGCCGATGAGACCTTGTTGACCGAGTTGCAGGCATTGCCGGCGGATGCGTTCAAGGTTGAAGCGACTGATCAGATGCTCTCGATATGCTGGGGCGAGCGGGGCGCTGGCGCGGCACTGGAAAAAGTTGTCGGCTTTCTCAAGGCCAGAGCCTGAGGCTAACAAAGGCCTTTGCAAGCACCGCGCTTGCCTGTGCCCAGGCAAGCCGCTGGAGCGAGTGCTGAGTGCGCCCGAGGCGATCAGAGATCGGTGGCTGCGTACTGGGTGGAAATCTGTTCGATGCCCTGAATAATGGTGTTGGAATACTTGCTGACCAGAAAGGGCACGCTGTTTTCGTTGTAGTTAATCAACGATTTTTCAATGTAGCGCCATTTGGTCGCGACCTCGCCCCAGGACTGCTTAAGTTGCGGGGTGTTTTGCGGGGCTTTCTGCAGTGTCGCCATCTTGCTGGCGAACTCGCTGACCATGTCCTCAATCGGCCGTGCATCGCCGCCGCCCATAAAAGTGGCGCCCACTGAAGTGCTACGTGAGGCGTAATCCACAGCGATGCCTTGCATCAACAGGCTTTGCTCGCGGCTATGCTGGGTCAGTGTGGGCACGCTGTAGCTGCCTTCTTGCTGAATCTTGCTGTAAAGCTCCTGGCTTAGGCTCATCAGCTGTTGGTTGCGCGCGGCCAGGTCGGCCACCGGCTGTAGGTCTGTATAACCCTGGGTTTTTAGTGCGTTAATCAGGTTATTGAGATCGCTCTGGTAGCCTTTCCATTGCTGGTCAAGCTGCGAGCGCAGGGCGTTTGAGCCCTCGCCAGGCATGTCTCTCAGCGCGCTTAGCTGGGTGTTCACCTCGCTGAGCGACTCATTGATCATCCGCGCATAGCGTTGATCGCCTTCCATACCGTTAAACATATAAAAATCGCCCAGCGTTTTTTGCGCGGCAAGACGTAGCTGGTGCAGGTTACGTAGGCTGGTGGCGGTTTCAGCGGCTTGGCTTGCGGCGCTGAACAGGGGGAGTGTGATTGCCAGTAGGGTGCTCAAAGCAATGGCAAGCGTGCGCCTCGACATAAGGAAACTCCGTGCGCCCTTGGTTGGGCTTTAATTGTTTTTGTTTTAGTTACGGGTGTCATAAACACGGCCGTATTGAGACGACTGTACCTGTAGCTAAAATATTTTGCTAGGTCGTCGCGGGTGCGCTTTTTTGCGTGGTTTTCTCGATAAGTAGCGCTATATCGCAGCGAATGGCTGCTTTTTCGAGGCGAAGCTATCGGGGCGCCAGTGCGCGTTTGAGCGTAACTTTTTGTACGTTATTGCCGCCGTTACGGGCCAATTGACAAGTCATGGCTTTTCCTTGAAGGTGTGCACACCCAAATCAAACGGGCGTATGAATTGAGCGTTTGCTTACTTAATCCATCGCCTTTACAACCCGAATATCGCGTCGGTGGGTGTGCCAGGCTGATTGGGGTTACTCTGATGCGGCCATGCCGTTGAGTAACTTGCTGGTTGGCTCCGATGTGTACTGTTCAGCTTCCATACCGTGGAGATCAGTTGATGATTTACGAAGGTAAAGCCATCACGGTTAAGGCTCTTGAGAGTGGCATCGTCGAATTGAAATTCGACCTCAAGGGTGAATCCGTCAACAAATTCAACCGTCTTACCCTCAATGAACTGCGTCAATCCGTTGATGCAATTAAGGCTGATGGTTCGATCAAAGGCGTGATTGTCACCAGTGGCAAAGACGTATTTATCGTCGGCGCCGACATCACCGAGTTCGTCGACAACTTCAAGTTGCCGGACGAAGAGCTGGTGGCTGGCAACCTCGAAGCCAACAAGATCTTCAGTGATTTTGAAGACCTCAATGTTCCGACTGTAGTCGCGATCAATGGCATCGCCTTGGGCGGTGGTTTTGAAATGTGCCTAGCTGCGGATTATCGCGTCATGGCCGAAAGCGCCAAAGTGGGCCTGCCGGAAGTCAAACTGGGCATCTACCCAGGCTTCGGCGGCACTGTGCGTCTGCCACGTGTTATCGGTGCTGATAACGCTGTGGAGTGGATTGCCAGCGGTAAAGAGAACAAAGCCGCTGATGCCCTGAAAATGGGTGCAGTGGATGCCGTGGTTGCTGCTGACAAGCTGCAAGCTGCTGCACTTGACCTGATTTCGCGCGCCATCTCTGGCGAGTTGGACTACAAGGCCAAGCGTCAGCCGAAGCTGGAAAAGCTCAAGCTCAACGCGATCGAGCAAATGATGTGCTTTGAAACCGCCAAAGGTTTCGTGGCCGGACAGGCTGGCCCGAACTACCCAGCGCCGGTTGAAGCCATCAAGACCATCCAGAAAGCGGCCAACATGGGGCGCGATAAGGCCTTGGAAGTTGAAGCTGCCGGCTTCGTTAAACTGGCTAAAACGCCAGTGGCTGCCAGCTTGATCGGCCTGTTCCTGAATGATCAGGATCTTAAGAAAAAAGCCAAACAGCACGACGAAATCGCTAAAGACGTGAAGCTGGCTGCCGTTCTCGGTGCTGGCATCATGGGTGGCGGTATTGCCTACCAGTCCGCGTCCAAGGGCACCCCGATCCTGATGAAGGATATCCGTGAAGAGGGTATCCAGATGGGCTTGGCCGAGGCGTCCAAGCTGCTCGGTGGCCGTGTTGCTAAAGGTCGTATGACCCCGGCGAAGATGGCAGAAGCCCTCACCGCCATTCGTCCGACCATGTCCTATGGCGATTTCGGCGCTGTCGACATCGTTGTCGAAGCGGTCGTCGAAAACCCTAAGGTCAAGCAGATCGTGCTGGCTGAAGTGGAAGGCATGGTACGTGAGGATGCAATCCTGGCGTCGAACACCTCGACTATCTCCATCAGCTTGCTGGCCAAGGCGCTCAAGCGTCCGGAAAACTTCGTTGGCATGCACTTCTTCAACCCTGTGCACATGATGCCGCTGGTTGAAGTTATTCGTGGCGAGAAATCCAGCGACGTAGCTGTGGCTACAACCGTCGCTTACGCCAAAAAAATGGGCAAGACCCCGGTTGTGGTCAATGACTGCCCAGGCTTCCTGGTCAACCGCGTGCTGTTCCCCTACTTCGGTGGTTTCGCCAAGCTGGTCAGCGCGGGCGTCGACTTTGTGCGCATCGATAAGGTGATGGAGAAGTTCGGCTGGCCAATGGGCCCGGCGTACCTGATGGACGTGGTCGGCATCGACACCGGTCATCACGGTCGCGACGTAATGGCCGAAGGCTTCCCAGACCGCATGAAAGACGATCGTCGCTCGGCAGTCGATGCACTGTACGAAGCTGATCGCCTGGGTCAGAAGAACGGTAAAGGCTTCTACGCCTACGAGCTGGATAAGCGCGGCAAGCAGAAGAAAGTTGCTGACCCTGCTGTTCTCGAAGTGCTCAAGCCCATCATCTTTGAGCAGCGTGAAGTCACCGACGAAGACATCATCAACTGGATGATGATCCCGTTGTGCATGGAAACTGTTCGTTGCTTGGAAGATGGCATCGTCGAGACCGCTGCCGAGGCCGATATGGGTCTTGTTTACGGCATCGGCTTCCCGCCCTTCCGCGGTGGTGCGCTGCGTTACATCGATACCGTCGGTGTGGCTGAGTTCGTTGCCCTGGCCGACAAATATGCCGAGCTGGGCGCGCTGTACACCCCGACTGCCAAGCTTCGCGAAATGGCCGCTAAGGGCCAGAAGTTTTTCGGTTAATCGCGGACAGACTAGAGCGAGAGTAAATTTATGAGCCTGAATCCTAGAGATGCAGTCATTGTCGACTTCGGTCGTACCCCAATGGGTCGTTCCAAGGGCGGCATGCATCGCAATACCCGTGCCGAGACCATGTCGGCCAACCTGATCAGTGGCGTGCTGGCACGTAACACCAAGGTCGATCCGTCTGAAGTGGAAGACGTAATCTGGGGCTGCGTTAACCAGACCCTGGAGCAGGGCTGGAACATCGCACGCATGGCGTCGCTGATGACCCAGATCCCTCACACCGCTGCTGGCCAGACTGTGAGCCGCCTGTGCGGTTCGTCCATGAGCGCGCTGCACACTGCTGTGCAGGCGATCCAGACCGGTAACGGCGATGTGTTCGTTGTCGGCGGTGTGGAGCACATGGGCCACGTTGGCATGATGCACGGCGTTGATCCAAACCCGCACTTGTCGCTGTATGCGGCCAAAGCCTCGGGCATGATGGGTCTGACGGCTGAAATGCTCGGCAAAATGCATGGCATTAGCCGTGAGCAGCAAGATGCATTCGGTGAGCGTTCGCACCGTCTGGCTCAGAAAGCTACCGTTGAAGGCAAGTTCAAGGATGAAATCATCCCGATGCAAGGCTACGACGAGAATGGCTTCCTGAAGGTCTTCGACTACGACGAAACCATTCGTCCGGAAACCACCCTGGCGAGCCTGGCTGCACTGAAGCCAGCGTTCAACCCGAAGGGCGGCACCGTGACTGCAGGTACGTCCTCGCAGATCACTGACGGCGCTTCCTGCATGATCGTCATGAGTGCTCAGCGCGCTCAGGACCTCGGCATCCAGCCAATGGCAGTGGTTCGTGCCATGGCTGTTGCCGGTGTTGACCCGGCGATCATGGGTTACGGTCCAGTACCGTCGACTCATAAAGCCCTTAAGCGTGCGGGTCTGACCATCAATGACATCGACTTCTTCGAGCTCAACGAAGCCTTCGCTGCTCAGGCTCTGCCTGTGCTGAAGGACTTGAAAGTGCTCGATAAGATGGAAGAGAAGGTCAACCTGCACGGCGGCGCAATCGCTCTGGGTCACCCGTTCGGTTGTTCCGGTGCGCGTATCTCCGGTACCCTGCTCAACGTGATGAAGCAGAATGGTGGCACCTTCGGTGTGTCGACCATGTGCGTAGGTCTCGGCCAAGGCATCACCACCGTCTTCGAACGCATCTAAGTTGTAGTCGATGTAGAAGGTGGAAAACCGGGGCCAAGTGCCCCGGTTTTTGTTTTTAGTAGAAAATCTTTAAGGAATTCATCCATGCAGTTACAGCCTGGCCTCTATCGTCACTACAAAGGCCCGGAATACCGGGTATTTGGCGTGGCGCAGCATTCTGAAACGCAGCAGCTGGAGGTGGTCTATCAGGCGCTGTACGGCGAGTTTGGCCTTTGGGTGAGGCCGCTTGAGATGTTCTGTGAGAGCGTTCAGGTGGACGGCGAGACGGTTCCACGCTTTGCTTTGATTCAGGCTGAAACAGCATTGTTTACTCGGCCTTGAGCTGACATCGGGCCACCGCTGCGCTTGACCTTAGCCGGACCGCCACTATATATAGCGGTGCCGCGCTAACAGGCAGTCACCGCGCCTCCCGCATTTATTTACCGAATTCAGGAAATTTCCAATCCATGGGCAAATCGCTGGTCATCGTGGAATCCCCGGCCAAGGCCAAGACCATCAACAAGTACTTGGGCAACGAGTACGTGGTGAAGTCGAGCATCGGCCACATCCGTGACCTACCCACCAGTGGTTCGGCGAGCACCGCCAAAGAGCCGGCCAAGCGTGGCAAAGCCGCTGCAGGTGAAGTACCTGCGCTGTCGCCCAAGGAAAAAGCCAAGCGCCAGCTGATCGCGCGCATGGGGGTTGATCCCGAGCATGGCTGGAAAGCCAAGTACGAGATCCTTCCAGGCAAAGAGAAGGTGGTCGAGGAATTGCGCCGTTTGGCCAAGGATGCCGACACCATCTATCTCGCAACCGACTTGGACCGCGAGGGGGAAGCCATTGCCTGGCACTTGCGCGAATCCATCGGCGGTGATGACAGCCGCTATAAGCGCGTGGTGTTCAACGAAATTACCAAGAAGGCCATCCAGGACGCGTTTTCCAAGCCCGGTGAGCTGGATATCAACCGGGTTAACGCCCAGCAAGCGCGGCGCTTTCTCGATCGCGTGGTGGGCTACATGGTCTCGCCATTGCTGTGGGCCAAGATTGCCCGTGGTCTGTCTGCCGGCCGCGTGCAATCGGTAGCGGTAAAGCTGGTGGTCGAACGTGAAAAAGAGATTCGCGCGTTCGTCCCCGAAGAATATTGGGAAGTGCATGCCGATCTAGGCACGGCCAAAGGCGCGAATGTGCGCTTCGAAGTGGCGCGCGAGAACGGCGCTGCCTTCAAGCCGCTGAGCGAGGCCCAGGCCATGGCGGCCTTGGCTACGCTAAAAGCGTCTAGCTACACCGTCAGCAAGCGTGAAGACAAGCCGACCAGCAGCAAGCCTTCCGCGCCGTTTATTACCTCCACCCTGCAACAGGCTGCCAGTAACCGCCTGGGCTTTGGGGTGAAGAAGACCATGATGATGGCCCAGCGTCTTTATGAGGCTGGCTACATCACCTATATGCGTACTGACTCGACCAACCTCTCGGCTGACGCTGTGAGCATGGTGCGTGACTTTATTGAAGGCGAGTTTGGCAAGAAGTACCTGCCAGCCAACCCGATTGCCTACAGCAGTAAAGAAGGTGCACAGGAAGCGCACGAAGCGATTCGTCCTTCCGACGTCAACCTCAAGCCGACCCAGTTGTCAGGCATGGAGCGTGACGCCGAGCGCCTGTATGAGCTGATCTGGCGCCAGTTCGTGGCCTGTCAGATGCCACCGGCTGAATACCTGTCGACCACTGTGACGGTGACGGCTGCGCAGTTCGAACTACGCGCCAAGGGGCGTATTCTCAAGTTCGACGGTTATACCCGTGCGCTGCCGCAGCTGAGTAAGCCGGGCGACGATGATGTACTGCCGGAAATGGATCAGGGCGAAGTGCTCAAGCTGGTCAAGCTCGACCCGAGCCAGCACTTCACTAAGCCGCCGGCGCGCTACTCGGAAGCGAGCCTGGTTAAAGAGATGGAAAAGCGCGGCATTGGCCGTCCTTCGACCTATGCAGCGATCATCGGCACCATCCAGGATCGTGGTTATGTGGCATTACACAACCGCCGTTTCTACTCTGAAAAAATGGGTGACATCGTCACCGAGCGTTTGTCCGAAAGCTTCTCCAATTTGATGGATTACGGCTTTACAGCCGGTATGGAAGAAAATCTGGACGATGTGGCTCACGGCGAGCGCGAGTGGAAAAATGTACTAGACGAGTTCTACGGTGACTTCAAGAAGAAGCTTGAAGTTGCAAGCGACAGCGTTAACGGCATGCGTGCCAACACACCTACGCTGACGGATATCGCCTGCCGCGACTGTGCGCGACCAATGACCATTCGCACGGCGTCTACCGGTGTGTTCCTTGGTTGTTCGGGCTATGCGTTGCCGCCTAAAGAGCGTTGCAAGGCCACCGTCAATCTGGTACCGGGTGATGAAATCGCCGCTGACGATGAAGGTGAGTCTGAGTCGCGCGTGTTGCTCGGTAAGCACCGTTGTCCGATCTGTTCGACGGCTATGGATGCCTATCTGCTCGATGAAACCCGCAAACTGCATATCTGCGGTAATAACCCAGATTGCGTGGGTTATGAGGTTGAACAGGGCCAGTACCGTATTAAGGGCTATGAAGGTCCGAGCCTGGACTGCGACAAGTGTGGCAGCCAGATGCAGCTCAAGACCGGGCGCTTTGGCAAGTTCTTCGGCTGTACCAACAGCGAATGTAAGAACACCCGCAAACTGCTGAAAAGCGGTGAAGCGGCACCGCCGAAAATGGACCCGGTGAAAATGCCGGAGCTCAAGTGCGAGAAGGTCAACGACACTTACATCTTGCGTGACGGTGCCTCGGGTTTATTCTTGGCCGCTAGCCAGTTTCCGAAGAACCGTGAAACCCGCGCTCCGCTGGTGTTGGAGTTGATTCCACACCGCGATGAAATCGATCCCAAGTATCACTTCCTTTGTGATGCGCCGAAGAAGGACCCTCAAGGTCGTGCTGCGGTGATTCGTTTCAGTCGCAAAACCAAGGAGCAGTACGTGCAGACTGAGGTCGATGGCAAGCCGACCGGCTGGCGTGCATTCTTCGATGGCGGTAAGTGGAAAGTCGAAGATAAGAGCTGATCTAGCTGTACGCGCGCTTGCCGTGGGCGAGTGCGCGTATGCTTATCCAATCCGTAATGGAGGGCGCCGCAATGGCCAATGAGCTCTATACCCGTACTAATCAGAAAATCTTCTATGCAGGCCTGGCGCTAGACTCCTGGCGTAACGCCGAGAAAGCACAGAACATGAATGCGCTGGCTTTGATTCAGGCTGAGCGTGAGGCGGCGCTGTTTCATCTTTATGGGGCCCTGCTAGGGCTGTGCCATGAGATTGCTGGCTATTACCGCTTGCCTGATAGTTCCGCTCCGCAGGCTGAGCGCTTTCTCACTCCGGCTGTGTTGCAAGCCGCGCCGAGCCAGGAGCTGGGCGAGTTGGTTGAGTTGGCGCAATCAGCTGATAGCTGGGTTGCTGAGTTGCTGAAAGCGTATGCCGCGCTATTTCAGCCGCCTCAAGCGGGTAAGAAGGTCAAAGTTGACCCTAGTACGCCGCTGATAACTGCGGTTAGCTTGGATGATGAAGTCGAGCCCCTGACTCATCAGGCGCTGGAGGCGTGGCGGCAACAATTGAAGGCTCTGGCGCAGCGCTTTCGCGAAACATTGAGCGAATGGTGACAGGCTGATTTGACCGGTGGGCTAGGGCGGGCTCAGGTCGGCTGTTACAATGCCGGTCTTTCGTGGAGAGCTAACGCAATGCCTACATCCTTCCTGGAAATTGTCGAACTGCCTGACGGACGCATTGCCCTGCGCCGTGCAGAGGATGAAGAGTCGTTGGTCGTGCTGGATTTTTCTGCCGACGCCAAAGCGTTTCTGCAGGGGCAGCATGTTGAAGTGGCCAAAGCCATGCTCAATGTCGGTGTGCAAATGGCTGGGCGCTTAGCTGAAAATAACTTTCAGCATGAAGAAGGGCCGCGTGTACTGCATTGAAAGTAGGGCTTTTTCAGCGCTGGCTTAGCGTGCTCTGTTAGTTGCAGGTGGCCCTTTTAGCAAGGACCTAGTGGCTAAAAATGCACATTCCTTGTGCGTTGCACTGGTCGATCATCCCAGGCTGATATTTAGGCTTTGTGCCTTACCTTGGTGGGCCGCTTGAACAAGGCGTTGGCGTGCCTGGCGCTCAAGAGGGTGAAGCCAACTGACGACGGTATGGCTCCGGCCTAGCTTCAAGGCCTGTTGGGCCAGCTCTAATGGACTTTGCTCTCCGCGTGGGTGGAGCAGCAGGATACGTTCGCGGTTAAGGCCTGCCTCGCGTAGCCACGCTTGGGTCAAGCTTGATGGTGGGGCGATCAGGGTCAACCAGCGTTCGTCATGGTTCTCGCTGAGTTGGCGCAATACCGGTGCGAGTAAATTTAGGCAGTGTCCTGCTGCGCCGCGCAACGACAGTTCACTGAATGCTTCGCCCTCATCATCCTGCCAAGGCAGTTCGCCGCTCTCGGCAAACAAGGGTGGCGTGGTTGAGGCTAGAAAAGCATCGAACAGCGGTAGTTGTGTACGGTTCAGTGATTGTGGGAACTGCATAGATCCTCCACTCGCAGGTGTTAGCAAATTGCCTGCATTGTCGGTACTGCGTTAGAAAGGCCTCACTTGTCGCTTCACCGGCGGATAACGCCGACGCTCAGGCCTTCAATAATCAGATCCTGTTCTGCCAGATCCACTTCGATTGGCGCGAACTCCGGGTTTTCGGCAATCAGCCAGACTTTGTTGCCTTCACGCTTGAAGCGTTTGACCGTAACTTCATCATCGAGGCGTGCCACGACTACCTGGCCATTACGCACTTCACGGGTCGTGTGTACGGCCAGTAGGTCACCATCGAGGATGCCGATATCCTTCATGCTCATGCCGCGTACGCGCAGCAGATAATCGGCTTTGGGATGGAAAAATTCTGGGTTAATGCGGCACGATTCTTCAATGTGTTGCTGCGCGAGGATGGGTGCGCCGGCGGCTACACGGCCGATTACCGGCAAGCCTGGCTCTTCCTCGGCATTGGGCTCAAAGCCTGGGATGCGAATGCCGCGCGAAGCTCCGGGGGTCATTTCGATGGCGCCTTTGCGGGCAAGCGCCTTGAGGTGTTCTTCCGCTGCATTGGGTGATTTGAAACCCAGTTTTAAGGCAATTTCTGCGCGGGTAGGCGGATAGCCGTTGTCTTCAAGACATTGCTTGATGAAGGCGAGAATTTCAGCTTGGCGCGGCGTCAGTTTAAGCATGATCGACTCTGTCTTTTTGTACAGTGACTGGGATTATATACAGTGATTGCAGGTTGGCAATCCTTACGTTCTGATCTGTACTTTATTCATCTCTATATAGTCACTCGCGTGGCGCTACTATTCAGGTGTTGCAGGGTGGCTAGCCAGGGTCGGGATTCGGGGTTGCTGGGCGATGTGTGACCAGTCGGCCACAAGATGGTCGGCCCCGCTTGACAAGGCAGGTAGCTGAAACGTATGTTTCAAACAAGTGTTTGTTCAGATGAAAAAAGTCATGGCGCAGTCGGAAACCGTTGAACGCATTCTCGATGCGGCAGAGCAGCTTTTTGCGGAGAAGGGTTTCGCAGAAACGTCTCTGCGTTTGATCACCAGTAAGGCTGGGGTGAACTTGGCCGCGGTGAACTATCACTTTGGCTCGAAGAAAGCCCTGATTCAGGCGGTTTTTTCACGCTTCCTTGGGCCTTTCTGCGCAAGCCTGGAGCGCGAGCTGGATCGTCGTCAGGCTAAGCCCGATGCCAAGGTCAGTCTAGAAGAGCTGCTTGAGCTGTTGGTCGAGCAGGCGCTGGCAGTAAAGCCGCGCAGCGGTAACGATCTTTCAATATTCATGCGTTTGCTTGGTTTGGCGTTTAGTCAAAGCCAGGGGCATTTGCGTAAATATCTGGAAGAGGTGTACGGCAAGGTCTTCCGTCGCTACATGCAGTTGGTGCATGAAGCCGCTCCACGCATTCCGCCATTGGAGCTGTTTTGGCGGGTGCACTTTATGCTCGGCGCTGCAGCGTTCAGCATGTCCGGGATCAAGGCCCTACGGGCTATGTCGGAAACTGATTTTGGGGTTAATACCTCGATTGAGCAGGTGATGCGTTTGATGGTGCCATTTCTGGCTGCCGGCATGCGTTCGGAAACCGGCCTGACCGATGAAGCCCTGGCCAGCGCCCAGCTTAAACCGCGCACCAAGACTCCCGCGGTCCCCAGCAAAGTTTGACCTCGGCGGGTGGGCTTGGTGGATGCTATCCGCTAAGCTAGCCGCCCATGATTGCTCTCGATTTTCTGCATATTTCCCTCGCCGATCAGTGCCTGTATGGCTTTGCCAATGGGCAGCTGCACCTTCGCCTGCGTGTTTCCACCGCGCTCAATGGTGCAGGTGAGCGCAATGGCTCCGGCTGTACGCCGCGCGGCTTGCACCAGGTGCGGGCGAAGATTGGTGCTGGCTTGCCCAGTGGTGCCGTGTTGCGCGGGCGACGTTGGACGGGCGAGGTCTGGTCGTCAGCGTTGCATGCTCAATTCCCCGGTCGTGACTGGATTCTTACGCGTATTCTCTGGCTCAGCGGTTGTGAGCTAGGGCGCAATCGTTTGGGCGCTGTCGATACCTTTCGCCGCTATATCTACATACACGGTACGCCGGACAGCGAGCCCATGGGCGTAGCGTTGTCCCATGGCTGTGTGCGCATGCGCAACAGTGATTTGCTGACGCTGTTTGCGCGGGTGCCGGCCCGCTGTGCGGTTCAGATTGACGAGGCCGCCTGTCCCGATTGGGCGGCCGCGCCTCTTATTTAAGGATGACTTGTGAGTTCACCCATGCACGGTTCATTAATGCTGGATATCGCCGGTACCTGGCTGACGGCGGAGGATCGACAGCTTCTGCGCCAGCCGCAGGTAGCCGGGTTGATTCTGTTTGCACGCAATATCGAAGACCCGCGCCAGGTACGCGAACTGTCTGCGGCCATTCGCGCTGTGCGGCCCGATTTGCTGTTGGCGGTCGATCAAGAAGGCGGCCGTGTGCAGCGTCTGCGTCAGGGTTTTTTGCGTCTGCCGGCCATGCGTGCGCTGGCCGATAACGCCAATGCCGAACATTTGGCTGAGCAGTGTGGCTGGGTGATGGCCACTGAAGTGCTGGCTGCTGGCTTGGACCTGAGTTTTGCGCCGGTGCTGGATCTCGATCATCAGCGCAGTGCGGTGGTTGGTAGTCGTGCTTTTGAAGGCGATGCGCAGCGCGCAACCCAGCTGGCCGGCGCCTTTATCCGCGGCATGAATGCTGCCGGTATGGCTGCTTGCGGTAAGCATTTCCCGGGGCATGGTTGGGCTGAGGCGGATTCTCACGTGGCCATTCCGGTCGATGAGCGCAGCCTGGATGACATTCGAGCCAAGGACCTGCTGCCGTTTCGTCAGTTAAGTCAGCAGTTGGCAGCGGTAATGCCCGCTCATGTCATCTACCCGCAGGTGGATGACAGCCCGGCTGGTTTCTCGCGGCGCTGGTTGCAGGACATTCTGCGCGGTGAGTTAGGTTTTGAGGGCGTGATCTTCAGTGACGATCTTTCCATGGCCGGCGCCCATGTAGTGGGTGACGCGGCGTGCCGTATCGAGGCAGCGCTGTCGGCGGGATGTGACATGGGTTTGGTGTGCAATGACCGGGCAGCAGCAGAGCTGGCTTTGGCTGCCTTGCAGCGGCTCAATGTTCTACCGCCCATGGGGCTTGCGCGCATGCGTCGTAGGGCTTTCCCAGGTGTTGAATATCGGCAGGATCCGCGTTGGCTTGCTGCGCTTGGCAGTTTGCGTGATGCGCAATTAATCGACTGAGGACGAATGGATGACGGTTTACGCGATTATCGGTGGCACCGGCCTGACCAAGTTGGGCGGTTTGACCATCAAGGCCGCGCTGCACATTGATACGCCTTATGGCGCGCCTTCTGCTGCGGTGCTGAGGGGCGATTATGCTGGGCGTGAGGTGTTATTCCTGGCGCGTCACGGGCACCCGCATCGTATCCCGCCGCATCAGGTGAATTACCGCGCCAACCTCTGGGCGTTGCGTGAGGCGGGTGCCAAGGCGGTGATTGCAGTGAACGCGGTGGGGGGGATTCATACGGCCATGGGGACCGGGCACTTCTGCTTGCCGCATCAAATCATCGATTACAGCTACGGCCGTGAGCACACCTATTTTGAGGGTGAACTGGAGCATGTTACCCACGTCGATTTCAGCCATCCCTACGATGCAGGGCTGCGCAGTAAGCTGAGCAATGCGTTGACCGCCGAGCACTGCGCATTCAGCAGTCATGGTGTTTACGGCTGTACTCAGGGGCCGCGTCTGGAAACGGTAGCTGAAATTGCACGGATGGAGCGTGATGGCTGCGATATTGTCGGTATGACTGGGATGCCAGAAGCCGTATTGGCGCGTGAGTTGGCGTTGCCCTATGCCTGTTTGGCGCTGGTGGTGAACCCGGCTGCTGGCAAGTCTCGCGCCCTGATCACTATGGCTGAAATTGAGCGTGCGCTGGACGAAGGCATGGATACGGTTAAGGCCGTATTGGCGCGCGTGCTGAGCAGTTGAGTCCGTGTTGATAGGCAGAAAAGGGTCGCGCAATGCGGCCCTTTTTTATGTTGGGTTTTTACAGCGAGCTGACACGAATCAGCAGGCCCGTGCTGCCGTTATCGACAAATGTCAGTTCACCACTTTTTAGGCGGCTGTTTTGTTTGATGCGCTCGCTGTCGATGAGGCTGCCGTTGGCATCGAGCTGGTTGATCCAGATGTCGCTCTGCAATTCAATCAGGCGACCGGCCTTAAGCTCGAGGATGCCTTCGACGGGGTAGTGGCCGAACTGCTCGTTGCCAGTGCTGATGGCTACGCGGCTGCTTGAGTCGCCCAGGCTCATCGACCAGGCTTGGTGCAGCAATACCTGATAACCGCTGGATGGGTTGAGCTTGGCTGCTTCGGCATTCAGTGCGGTGTTGCGGCTGTTGCTGCCATCCACCGGCAGCGCGTTCTGCGCCCAGTTGTCGGGCGGCAGTTGGCCGGCAGAGATCGCTTCGCCTGCTTGGCGGAATACGATCACCTCAACCTGGTAAAGACTTTCGGCTAAGGCGCTCGTGCTGCTGAGTATGCACAGCAGTACGAGCGGCAGCAGGGCGAGGGTGTGGAGGGTGCGCATGGGTCGGTCCTTTAAGTAGAGGGAGTCAGGCGCTCAAACAGAGCTTCCAAGGTGTTGAATCGCTCTTCCGGGCGCTCCATGGGCACCTGGAATTTAAACAGCGTTGCACCTTCGAACTTGTAACGGTTGGGTGCGCCTTGGATTAGCTTGATCAGGGTTAGTGGGTCGACGCAGGTGTCGGCAGCAAACTCGATGCGGCCACCTTGCGGGCCAGCGTCGACTTTTTTGATCCCGAGCTTTTCTGCCTGCAGTTTCAGTAGGGTGATGCGCACCAGATTCTTGCTTGGCTCAGGGAGCAGTCCGAAGCGGTCGATCATTTCTACTTGTAGGTCTTTTAGGCCTTCCTCGTCGCTGGCGTTGGCGATGCGTTTGTACATGATCAGGCGTGCGTGCACGTCTGGCAGGTAATCGTCGGGGATCAGTGCCGGCACGCGCAGATTGATCTCCGGGCCGCCACCCAACGGCTGGTCGAGGTTGGGTTGCTCGCCCTTGCGAATCGATTTCACCGCGCGTTCGAGCATCTCCATGTACAAGGTGAAGCCGACTGCCTGAATTTGCCCGCTCTGGCCGTCGCCAAGCAACTCTCCGGCGCCACGGATTTCCAGGTCGTGGGTGGCGAGCAAAAAGCCGGCCCCCAAGTCCTGGGCATTGGAGATGGCTTCGAGGCGCTTTTGTGCATCGTCGGTCATCTGCTTGCGCGGTGGCGTCAGCAGGTAGGCGTAGGCTTGGTGGTGGCTGCGGCCGACTCGGCCACGTAGCTGGTGCAATTGCGCCAGGCCGAACTTGTCGGCGCGTTCGATGATGATGGTGTTGGCGCTCGGTACGTCGATACCGGTTTCGATGATGGTCGAGGCAATCAGCACGTTGAAGCGCTTGTGATAGAAATCGCCCATCACCTGTTCCAGTTCGCGCTCGTGCATTTGCCCGTGACCGATGCCGATACGCGCTTCCGGCACCAGTTCAGCGAGGTCGGCGGCGCACTTCTCGATGGTTTTCACATCGTTGTGCAGGTAATACACCTGGCCGCCGCGCAGCAGTTCGCGCAGCAGGGCTTCCTTGATGGTTGGATTGTTTTGCTCCATCACAAAGGTGCGCACCGACAAGCGCCGCGCCGGTGGCGTGGCGATGATCGACAAATCGCGCATGCCAGCAACGGCCATATTCAGGGTGCGCGGGATCGGTGTGGCGGTCAGGGTAAGGATGTCGACTTCGCTGCGCAGGGTCTTTAGCTGTTCTTTCTGACGCACACCGAAGCGGTGTTCTTCGTCGATGATCACCAGGCCCAGGTTGTTGAATTTAACGTCGTCCTGCAGCAGCTTGTGAGTACCGATGACGATATCCACCTTGCCTTCGGCCAGTTGTTGCATGGCCTCGCTGACTTCCTTGTTGCTCTTGAAGCGGCTCATCACCTCGACCTTTACCGGCCAATCGGCGAAGCGGTCGCGGAAGCTGTTGTAGTGCTGTTGGGCGAGCAGGGTGGTGGGCACCAATACCGCCACCTGCTTGCCGCCATGCACGGCGATAAAGGCGGCGCGCATGGCCACTTCGGTCTTGCCGAAGCCGACATCGCCACAGACCAGGCGGTCCATCGGTTTGGCGGAGAGCATGTCGCTGTACACCGCTTCGATGGCGGCTTGCTGGTCCGGGGTTTCCTCGAACGGGAAGCCGGCGCTGAAGGTGGCGTAGTCCGCCTTGGGATCGGCAAACGCATAGCCTTCGCGAGCGGCGCGCCGTGCGTAGACGTCGAGCAGTTCGGCGGCGACATCGCGCACCTGTTCGGCGGCCTTGCGTTTAGCCTTCTGCCAGACCTCGGAGCCGAGGCGGTGCAGCGGCGCCAGGGCATCGTCGCTGCCGGTGTAGCGGGCGATCAGGTGCAGGCTGGCCACCGGCACATAGAGCTTGGCTTCTTCGGCGTACATCAGGGCGAGGAATTCAGCGGCCTGGCCGTCGAACTCCATGGTCACCAGGCCCAGGTAGCGGCCCACGCCATGGTCGATGTGCACCACCGGCGCGCCTTCGCGTAGCTCGGTAAGGTTCTTGATGGCATTGTCGCCACCGTCGCGGGATTTCTCACGGCGTCGACGCTGCATGACGCGCTGGCCGAACAGCGGGCTTTCCGCCACTAGGGCGAGGTCTTCGAGCAGCAGGCCGTCATCCAGTGGGGCGATGCAGATGCCCAAGCGTTGCTTGCTGGCGGTAAAGGCCGGCCAGCTGTCGAACTCCTTAGGTTTGAGCTTGAGGCGGGCGAGCAGCTCCAGTAGCACTTCGCGGCGCCCGGCGGATTCCGCGCAGAACAGCACGCGGCCGGGGTATTCCTCAAGAAAGCGTCGCAGTGCCGCCAGCGGCTCGCCAGCTTTGGCCTGGATCGCCAAGTCGGGCAGGGGTTTGGCGTTAAAGCGCAGGCGGCCGACGCCTTCCTCGATGTCGTCCTGGCTGACCACCACGCGCGGCCAGTTTTTCAGGCGGGCGAAGCAGTCTTCTACCGGCAGGAAGATATCGGCGGGTGGTAGCAGTGGGCGTTCCGGGTCAACACGGCGATCTTCGTAGCGGCTGCGTGCATCCACCCAAAATTGCTCAGCGGCTTTTTCGATGCCCGGCAGGGAAAATACCTGGGTGTCGGCGGGCAGGTAGTCGAAGAGGGTGGCGGTTTCTTCAAAGAACAGCGGCAGGTAGTACTCAATCCCCGCTGGTGTGATACCCGTGCTGAGGTCCTGATAAATCGGGCAGCGGCGGAAATCCACGTCGAAACGTTCGCGAAAGCGCCCGCGGAAATCAGTAACGGCTTTCTTTTCCAGCGGAAATTCACGGGCCGGTAGTAGCTTGATCGACTCGACTTTGTCGATGGAGCGCTGAGTTTCCGGGTCGAAGGTACGCAGGGTTTCGATCTCGTCATCGAACAAGTCGATGCGATACGGCTGGCTGCTGCCCATCGGAAACAGGTCGATCAATGCGCCGCGCACGGCGAACTCGCCATGTTCATACACCGTGTCAACGCAGCGGTAGCCGGCGGCTTCCAGGTTGCCGCGCAGCTGATTGACGTCGAGCTGCTGGCCCACTTGCATGACCAGGCTGCTGCCCAGCAGAAAGCGCTTGGGTGCCAGGCGGTGTAGGGCGGTGGTGATCGGGACTACCAATACCCCATGTTTCAGCTCAGGCAGGCGATAAAGTGCGGCAATACGCTGGGAGATGATGTCCTGGTGCGGCGAAAACAGGTCGTAGGGCAGGGTTTCCCAGTCGGGGAAATGCAGCACCGGCAAGTCCGGCGTAAAGAAACTCAGCTCCTCCTGCAGGCGTTCAGCGCTCTGACTGTCGGCGGTCAGTAGCAGGGTGAAACGTTTAGCATTGCTGGCGGCTTCGGCAATTGCCAAGCTCAGCGCGGCACCGGGCAGGTTGCCCCAGTGTTGTTTGCCAGCAGTGGCCGGCAGGGACGGTAGGCGAAGTACGGACGCAGTCGGCACAGGCAGCTCACGGTCAAATCACAAGGTCGTCGATTGTAACGGGCGTTTACCTGTGGTGTCAGTTAAGACAGTCGTGCATTGCTCATGCTAGCGTGCACCGTCATAATGTAGCCCCTTTTTTTAGCCCCTACATGTGGAAGGTACTGCCCGTGACTCAGAAGCCCGACCAGTGTCTCGGTGAGTGGATCGATCGAGAAGCCCTTGCGGAAGCGATGATTCCGATGATTGGCCAACTCTACCGTAACAACAACGTGGTCACCTCGATCTACGGCCGTGGTTTGATCAACCGTTCGGTTATCGACATTCTCAAAGCCCACCGCTTCGCGCGTCACCGTCTGGCTGACGGCTGCGAATTGTCGGTGCACGAGACCTTCCCAATTCTCAAGGTCATGAGCGAGCTGAAACTGGGCGCCGCCTCGGTGGACCTGGGCAAGATGGTCAGCAAGTTTAAGGCTGACGGTCAGGGCCGTAGCATCGAGCAGTTCGTCAAAGACGAGCTGGTTGAAGTGGCTGGCAAGCAGAACGGCGAAGCCCGCGAGGGCACCGATGTAGTGCTGTATGGTTTTGGTCGTATTGGCCGCCTGTTGGCGCGCATCCTGATCGAGAAAACCGGCGGTGGTGATGGCCTGCGTCTGCGCGCCATTGTTGTGCGCAAGGGTGCGACCAATGACCTGTCCAAGCGCGCCAGCCTGCTGCGTCGCGACTCGGTACATGGTTCGTTCGACGGCACCATCACTATTGATGAGGCCAGCAATACCATCACCGCCAATGGCAACCTGATTCAGGTGATTTACGCCAAAGACCCGAAAGAAGTCGACTACACCCAATACGGCATCAAGAACGCGCTGCTGGTGGATAACACCGGTGTATGGCGTGACGCTGAAGGCTTGGGTCAGCACCTGGCGTGCCCTGGTATTGATCGCGTTGTTCTGACCGCGCCGGGCAAAGGTGCGCTGAAGAACATCGTGCATGGTGTTAACCATGGCGAGATCACCGCTGATGACCAGATCATCTCGGCAGCGTCCTGCACCACCAACGCCATCGTGCCGATTCTCAAGGCAATCAATGATCAGTACGGCATTGCCAACGGTCACGTTGAGACTGTGCACTCGTACACCAACGACCAGAACCTGATCGATAACTTCCACAAGGGCGATCGCCGTGGTCGTTCGGCGCCGTTGAACATGGTGATCAGTGAAACCGGTGCAGCCACTGCAGCGGCCAAAGCATTGCCCGTGTTGAAAGGCAAGCTGACGGGTAACGCCATTCGCGTACCGACGCCTAACGTGTCGATGGCCATTCTCAACCTAAACCTTGAGAAAGCCACCAGCCGTGATGAAGTCAACGAGTACCTGCGCCAGATGGCCATGCACTCCGACCTGCAGAAGCAGATCGACTTCGTGCAGTCGCAGGAAGTGGTATCGACGGACTTCGTAGGCTCGCGCCATGCCGGTGTGGTCGATGCTGAAGCCACTATCTGCAACGAAAACCGCGTGATCCTTTACGTCTGGTACGACAACGAGTTTGGTTACAGCTGCCAGGTGATCCGCGTGATGGAAGACATGGCCGGGGTTAACCCGCCTGCTTTCCCGCGCTAAGCGTCGGGTTGCAATGAAAACGGGAGCTTCGGCTCCCGTTTTTTATTGTGCGGATTAGGTGGTTTGCCAGGCGTTGTTCTGCCCTCATTCATCCGTCAGCAGGTTGCTGCGTAGCTTGTCCGACAGGCCGTTGGGCGCGAGCCAGATCCCCAAGTAAGCCTTGGCCAGTTCTGGGTCTTGGCTGGTGAAGGTGGTCTTGCCATTCAGCTCTAAGGTCAGGCCGCTGCCTGCGATGAAATTCAGGGCGTAGCGGTCCCCGGGGGTGATGTCGCGAAAGGTTGCGTGTAGGGCGTCTATACCCGGGCGCAGGCGCGCTAGGGCGGCGGCATCGTGCTGGCGTTCTAAGGCTACCCAGGCCGCTTTGATTACGTCTTGCCTGTCGATATCGCGGAAGTAATAAAGCTCCAGGCGTTGCGTGAGTGGTGTGGTGACCGCCTGGCGAGCGCTAGCCTCGACTGGGGCGTAGAAGGCGGCAGCGTAGACATCGATCCAGAGGTACGTCAGCACGCTCTGGCTCTTGCGCGCGAGATTGCTCTGCGCAAGCTCGTGGCTGGTGGTGAATCTGGCTTCTTGCAGGCGTTCGCGATCATTGGCCAATAGCTCGCCGCTTATCAGCAGTAGGGTGGTAAGCAGCAGGAATAAGCGCATGGCAAGGCTCCAGTTGGTCGAGTTAATGCTATGTCTCGCGCCGAGCGCGTGCAGTCAAGTCGCGATCTGTTGCCTTCTGTTACGTTTAACCGGATAAAAGCAAGCGCTTGGGTGGTCAGTGGCGGAGCGGGCGCTTTATAATCAGCCAGATTTTTTCCCGCGACCGACATCCCGCCCAGTGCCTGATTTGTTTTGGTGCTGCGCCGCATCTTTCTGCGTTGGTGTCGCCCGTATTCTAAAAAGCTTATAAATCAGTGGTTAGACAAACCTATGATCAAAATAAAACATGGGCTTGATTTGCCCATAGCAGGCGTGCCGGCGCAGCGCATTGAGGCTGCAAGGCCCGTGCGTAGCGTCGCTGTCATAGGCTTCGATTATCACGGTATGAAGCCTTCGATGGAGGTTCAGGTCGGTGATCGGGTCAAGCTTGGCCAGGTACTGTTCTCGGACAAAAAGTCCCCAGGCGTGCAATTCACCGCTCCGGCCGCAGGCGTAATCAGCGCGATTCACCGTGGTGAAAAGCGTGTGCTGCAGTCCGTGGTGATCGATGTTGAAGGCGATGAGCAGGTTACCTTTGATCAGGTAGCAGTGAACCAGCTGGCGACTGTCGGCGACGCGAAAGTGCGTGAGGTCCTGCTGCAATCGGGCCTGTGGACCGCATTGCGCGCCCGTCCGTTCAGTAAGGTACCGGCGGCAGATGCGCAGCCTAGCTCGATTTTCGTCACCGCAATGGATACGCAGCCGCTCGCAGCCGACCCGACTGTGGTAATTGCCGAGTACGCCGCCGACTTTGAAAACGGTCTGCAGGTGTTGGGCAATCTGGCCAAGGTGTTCCTCTGTAAAGCCGAGGGCGCGTCGCTACCCGGTGAGCAGCTGAGCAACGTGCAGACTGAGGCCTTTGCCGGTCCGCACCCTGCAGGCTTGCCAGGTACGCATATCCACTTCCTCGATCCGGTCAATGCCACCAAGAGCGTTTGGTCGATCAACTATCAGGACGTGATTGCCGTCGGCAAACTGTTCACCACTGGCCAACTGTGGACCGAGCGCGTTGTGGCGCTGGCTGGCCCTGTGGTTGAGCAGCCGCGTCTGGTGCGCACCCGTTTGGGCGCAAGCCTCAGCGAGCTGACCGCTGGTGAACTGCAGCCGGGTACCAATCGGGTTGTTTCTGGTTCGGTGTTGGGTGGCCGTACTGCGCAGGGCGCTTTTGCTTTCCTCGGCCGTTACCACCTGCAGGTGTCTTGCCTGACTGAGGGTAACGAGCGTGAGCTGATGCATTACCTGCGTGCTGGGGTAAACAAGCATTCGGTGATGAATATCTTCGTTTCCAAGTTAATGGCGGCGAAGAAGTTTGCCTTCTCCACCTCCACCAATGGCAGCCCGCGCGCCATGGTGCCGGTCGGTAACTACGAAGCCGTGATGCCGCTGGATATCCTGCCGACGCAACTGCTGCGCTACCTGATCGTTGGTGACACCGAGATGGCGCAGAAATTGGGCTGCCTGGAACTCGACGAAGAAGACCTGGCGCTGTGCACCTACGTGTGTGCTGGCAAGTACGAATACGGCCCGATCCTGCGCGACAACCTCGCGCGCATTGAGAAGGAGGGTTAAGTCATGGGTATCCGTGCATTCCTCGATAAAATCGAGCACAACTTTGAAAAAGGCGGCAAGTACGAGAACTGGTATGCCCTCTATGAGGCCATCGACACGTTCTTTTACCGCCCCGGTAGCGTAACCAAGACCACTGCTCACGTGCGTGACGGCATTGACCTCAAACGCATGATGATCACCGTGTGGTTGTGTACCTTCCCGATGATGTTTTTCGGCATGTGGAACACCGGTTACCAGGCCAACCTGATCTTTGCTAACAGCCCTGAACTACTGGCAGCTCAGGAAGGCTGGCGCTTCGCCTTGATTGGCTCACTGGCCGGGTTTGACCCAAGCAGCCTGTGGGATAACTTCATCCAGGGCGCGGCGTATTTCCTGCCGGTGTATGCGACAGCCTTTATCGTCGGCGGCTTCTGGGAAGTACTCTTTGCCTCGATCCGCAAGCACGAAGTTAACGAAGGTTTCTTCGTGACCTCGGTGCTGTTTGCCCTGATTCTGCCGCCCAGCATCCCACTGTGGCAGGTAGCGCTGGGTATCAGCTTCGGCGTGGTAATCGGCAAGGAAGTGTTTGGCGGTACCGGCAAGAACTTCCTCAACCCAGCGTTGGCCGGTCGCGCTTTCCTGTTCTTCGCCTACCCGGCGCAGATGTCCGGTGATGCGGTGTGGACGGCAGTTGACGGTTTTGCCGGCGCAACCTCATTGAGCTTGGCCGCTGCCGGTGGTGTGGAAAACATCATCGGTAACGGTATTACCTGGTCCAGCGCGTTTGTTGGCACCATCCAGGGTTCAATTGGTGAGACCAGCACCCTGGCGATCCTGATCGGTGGCGGTGTGTTGCTGATTACCAAGATTGCGGCGTGGCGCATTGTGTCGGGCGTGATGCTGGGCATGATCGGTTTCAGCCTGCTGTTGAATATGTTGGGCTCTGACACCAATCCGATGTTCGCCATGCCGTGGTATTGGCACTTGGTGGTGGGCGGTTTTGCCTTTGGTATGTTCTTTATGGCCACCGACCCGGTGTCCTCGTCCATGACCAACACGGGCAAGTGGATTTTCGGTGCGCTGATCGGTGTGATGGTGGTGTTGATCCGTGTGGTCAACCCGGCGTTCCCGGAAGGCATGATGCTGGCGATCCTGTTCGCCAACCTGTTCGCACCGCTGATCGACCACTTCGTCGTTCAAGCCAATATCAAGCGGAGGCTGGCACGCAATGTCTAGTCAAAAAGAATCCACCGTCCGCACCTTGGTGGTGGCCCTGTTGGTGTGCCTGGTGTGCTCGGTTTTTGTGGCCGGAGCGGCCATTGCGTTGAAGCCGACTCAGGTTGAAAACCGTCAGCTGGATAAGCAGCGCAGCATTCTGGCAATTGCCGGGCTTGGTGAGCCGAATATGTCTGCCGCGCAAGTTAAAGACATGTTCAACGGCACCATTACTGCCAAGCTGGTTGATCTGCAAACGGGCACGTTCTCCGATGCCAAGGACCCGATGACCTTCGATCCGTTGAAGGCTGCAAAAGATCCGAAGCTGTCGAGCGTGCTTAGCGGTGATGACGATATTGCCTCGATCAAGCGTCTTGAGCGTTACACCACGGTTTATGTCGTGGAGAAAGACGGTCAGATGGATACCTTGATCATGCCGGTGCGCGGCTACGGCTTGTGGTCCACCCTGTATGGCTTTATCGCCATCAAGGGCGATCTCAATACGGTCGCGGGCATGGGCTTTTACCAGCACGCCGAGACTCCGGGCTTGGGCGGTGAGGTCGATAATCCAAAATGGAAAGCGCAGTGGCTGGGCAAAACCCTGTTTGATGAAAACGGCAAGCTGTCAGTTGCGGTGGTCAAGGGTGGTGTCGATCCGCAGAGCCCCAGCGCTGTCCATCAGGTCGATGCATTGGCTGGGGCCACACTGACCAGCAAAGGCGTCGATAACCTGCTGAATTTCTGGCTGGGTCAGAACGGTTTTGGTCCGTTTATCGCTAACCTGCGCGCAGGGGAGGCTTAATCATGTCGCAGCCGACTATTAAAGAAGTCCTGCTCAACCCCATCTTCAACAACAACCCGATTGGTTTGCAGATTCTGGGTATTTGCTCTGCTCTGGCAGTGACCTCGAACCTGAAAACCGCGCTGGTGATGTCCATCGCGCTGACCCTGGTAACCGGGTTTTCCAACCTGTTTATCTCGATGATCCGCAGCCAGATTCCCAGCTCGATTCGCATGATCGTGCAGATGGTGATCATCGCCTCCCTGGTGATCGTGGTGGATCAGGTGCTTAAGGCGTATGCCTTTAGCCTGTCCAAGCAGCTGTCGGTGTTCGTCGGGCTGATCATCACCAACTGCATCGTGATGGGCCGTGCTGAAGCCTTTGCCATGCAGAACCCGCCGGTGCTGTCGTTCTTTGACGGTATTGGTAACGGCCTTGGTTACAGTGCATTCCTCGTCGCGCTGGGCATCATTCGTGAGCTGTTCGGTGCGGGCAAACTGATGGGCTACGAGATCATCCCGGTGATCAACGACGGTGGCTGGTACCAGCCTAACGGCATGCTGTTGCTGCCGCCTTCGGCGTTCTTCCTGATTGGTCTGTTCATCTGGGCGATCCGCAGCTGGAAAAAAGATCAGCTGGAGAAGCCAAGCTTCAAGATGGCCTCGCAAGTGTCGAATAAGGAGGCTTACTAATGGAGCATTACCTCAGCTTGCTGGCCAAGGCGGTGTTCGTTGAGAACATGGCATTGGCCTTCTTCCTCGGTATGTGCACCTTTATTGCCATCTCGAAGAAAGTCGAGACGGCGATTGGCCTGGGTATCGCGGTCATCGTGGTGCAGGTCATCACCGTGCCGGCGAACAACCTGATCTACACCTACCTGCTGAAAGATGGCGCGCTGGCCTGGGCCGGTTTGCCAGAAGTGGACCTGAGCTTCCTGGGCTTGCTCAGCTACATCGGGGTGATCGCGGCCATCGTACAGATCCTCGAAATGCTCTTGGATAAGTACGTACCGAGCCTGTACAACGCCCTTGGCGTGTTCCTGCCACTGATCACGGTGAACTGCGCCATCATGGGCGGCACCCTGTTTATGGTCGAGCGCGACTACAACCTGGCGGAAAGTACTGTGTATGGCTTCGGTTCCGGTCTGTCGTGGGCCTTGGCGATTGCCGCGCTGGCAGGGATTCGCGAGAAGCTCAAGTACAGCGACGTACCGGCAGGCTTGCAGGGGCTGGGCATCACCTTTATTACCATCGGTCTGATGTCGCTGGGCTTCATGTCCTTCTCCGGCGTGCAGTTGTAAGGAAGGGATGAATAGATGATCAATTTAGAGATTTTCATCGCTATCGGCATGTTCACCGGCATCGTGCTGGCGTTGGTGCTGATCATTCTCGCAGCGCGCGCCAAGCTGGTTTCCAGCGGTGACGTGAGCATCGAGATCAACGGCGAAAAAACCATTGTGGTGCCCGCGGGTGGCAAGTTGCTGCAGACCTTGGCGGCCAACAATATCTTCTTGTCTTCGGCTTGCGGCGGCGGCGGTACCTGCGCCCAGTGCAAGTGCGTGGTTGAGCACGGCGGCGGTGAAATGCTGCCGACCGAAGAGGCTGCCTTCACCCGTCGCGAAGCCAAGGCTGGCTGGCGCTTGTCCTGCCAGACTCCGGTCAAGCAGGATATGAAGATCGAAGTGCCGGAAGAAGTCTTCGGCGTGAAGAAGTGGGAATGCACCGTTGAGTCCAACCCCAATGTGGCGACCTTCATTAAAGAGTTGACGTTGAAACTGCCTGAAGGCGAGAGCGTTGACTTCCGCGCAGGCGGTTATGTTCAGCTTGAGTGCCCGCCGCACGAAGTGCATTACAAAGACTTCGATATTCAGCCTGAGTATCGTGGCGACTGGGACAAGTTCAACCAGTGGAAGTACGTGTCCAAAGTTGAAGAGACCGTGATCCGTGCCTACTCCATGGCTAACTACCCGGAAGAAGTGGGCTTGGTGAAGTTCAATATCCGTATTGCTTCGCCGCCACCCGACAAGGACGATCTGCCACCAGGCAAGATGAGTTCCTGGGTGTTCAGCCTTAAGCCGGGCGACAAGGTTACCGTGTACGGTCCATTTGGTGAGTTCTTCGCCAAGGACACCGATGCCGAGATGGTGTTTATTGGCGGTGGTGCGGGTATGGCGCCAATGCGTTCGCACATCTTCGACCAGCTCAAGCGCTTGAAGTCGACCCGCAAGATCAGCTTCTGGTACGGCGCACGCTCCATGCGTGAAGCCTTCTACGTTGAGGAATACGATCAACTGCAGGCCGAGAACCCGAACTTCAAGTGGCATCTGGCACTGTCTGACCCGCAACCGGAAGACAATTGGACGGGCCTCAAGGGCTTTATCCATAACGTGCTCTATGAAAACTACCTGAAGGATCACCCGGCTCCGGAAGAGTGCGAGTTCTACATGTGCGGTCCGCCCATGATGAACGCAGCGGTGATCAAGATGCTGGTCGATTTGGGTGTGGAGGAGGAGAACATCCTGCTCGACGACTTCGGCGGCTGATCATGGTCTATGCGGTACTTCGGCCCGTTATTGCAGCCAGCTTGCTGGCCGCTCTAACGGGCTGCTGGTTTTCAGCGCATGTAGAAGAGTTCGGTGGCCCGACGATGGGCAGCACCTACTCCATCAAATACGTGCGCAAGCAGAATTCACCCAGCCCGGATCTGCTCAAGCGTGAGGCGGACGCGATCCTGGCTGAGATCGACAAGCAGATGTCGACCTACCGTGACGACTCCTTTATCGAACAATTCAACCAGGCGCCTGCCGGTAGCTGTCAGAGCATGCCGGGCCCTGTGTTGGCGTTGATTGAAGAAGGGCGCGTGCTCAATGCGCAAAGCCAGGGGGCTTTTGATCTGACCCTTGAACCATTGCTCAACCTGTGGGGCTTTGGCCCCAAGGCGCGCGCGGAGAAAGTGCCTACGCCTGAGCAACTGTCAGCCGCACGTGAGCGCATTGGTATGCAGCATGTGCGGCAGGTCGGTGAGCAGTTGTGCAAGGACGTCGATGTTCAAGTGGATTTCAACAGCATTGCGGCCGGCTATGCGGTGGATCGGGTGGTGCAACGCCTCGTCGAGCTGGGCGTCGACAGCTACCTGGTGGAAATAACCGGTGAGCTAAAAGCGGCGGGTCGAAAGCCGGATGGCCAGCACTGGCGCATTGGCCTTGAGGCGCCACAAGAGGGCGAGCGTGTTGCTCAGCGTGTATTGGCGCTTGATGGTTACGGCGTTTCTACCTCGGGTGATTACCGCAATTACTTTGAGGAAAACGGGCAGCGTTATTCGCACACCTTAGATCCGTTGACCGGTGCGCCGATCACGCACAAGCTGGCAGCAGTGACCGTTGTCGATAAATCGACCTTGCGCGCCGATGGTTTGTCTACAGTGCTGATGGTAATGGGCACTGAGCCCGGCTTGGCATTTGCTGAGCGTATGGGCATCGCCGCGTTTTTCGTGACCCGTGAAGGTGACGCCTTCGTCACACAGACAACTCAGGCTTTCGAGCAGCTATTTGCTGCAGGAGACGAGCAATGACTTTTGTAGTGGTTTTTTTGGTCATGCTGCTGGTAGTGGGCATGATGGCTGTAGGGGTGATCATGGGCCGTAAGCCCATTGCAGGTTCTTGCGGGGGCATCGCTAACCTGGGGATCGAGAAAGAATGCTCGATCTGTGGGGGTAGCCGCGAGAAGTGTGAAGAGATCAACAGTGATTCGCCAGTAGATGCTGACGCGCTGGCCTACGACGCGACAAAGCGCTAATCGCAATGCGGCCGCCCAAGGGCATGGTCCGCAGCTGATGTATTGATTGTCAGGCTGTGTACAACGCGGCGCTGACCCGGCCGAGAGTATTGAACAAGTGCTCCGGCGTGATCTGAAGGAGTAAACATGGCGGTCTACAACTACGACGTAGTGGTGTTGGGTTCTGGCCCTGCGGGTGAGGGCGCGGCAATGAACGCGGCCAAAGCCGGGCGCAAAGTGGCAGTGGTGGATAGTCGCCGCGAAGTCGGCGGTAACTGCACCCACTTAGGCACCATTCCTTCCAAAGCGTTGCGCCACTCGGTGCGACAGATCATGCAATTTAATACCAACCCAATTTTCCGCCAGATCGGCGAGCCGCGTTGGTTCTCCTTTCCTGATGTGCTGAAAAGCGCTGAGCGGGTGATCGCCAAGCAGGTCACTTCGCGCACCGGTTTTTACGCGCGTAACCGCATCGACTTGTTTTTCGGCACCGGCAGCTTCGCCGACGAGCACACTGTCGAAGTGGTCTGCTCCAATGGGGTCGTCGAAAAGCTTGTGGCCAAGCAGATTGTAATCGCCACCGGCTCGCGGCCTTACCGTCCGGTGGACGTGGACTTCCACCACCCGCGTATTTATGACAGTGACACCATCCTCAGCCTCGGCCATACCCCACGGCGGATCATCATCTACGGCGCCGGAGTGATCGGTTCCGAGTACGCTTCGATCTTCAGTGGCCTGGGTGTGCTGGTCGACCTGATCGACAACCGTGATCAGTTGTTGAGCTTCCTCGATGCGGAAATCTCTGATGCGCTGAGTTATCACCTGCGCAATAACAATGTGCTGATCCGTCATAACGAAGAGTATGAGCGTGTCGAGGGTGTAGAAAACGGCGTGGTGTTGCACCTCAAGTCCGGCAAGAAAATCAAGGCCGACGCTTTTCTCTGGTGCAACGGTCGTACCGGCAACACCGATCAGCTGGGGCTGGAGAATATTGGCATCAAGGTCAACAGCCGGGGCCAGATTGAAGTCGACCAGGCCTACTGCACGCAGGTGCCGAATGTTTACGCGGCGGGCGATGTGATCGGCTGGCCAAGCTTGGCCAGCGCCGCTGCTGACCAAGGCCGCTCGGCTGCCGGTAGCATCGTTGACAATGGCAGCTGGCGTTTCGTTGATGATGTGCCGACGGGCATTTACACCATCCCTGAGATTAGTTCGATCGGTAAGAACGAGCGTGAATTGACTCAGGCCAAGATTCCTTACGAAGTCGGTAAGGCATTCTTCAAGGGCATGGCGCGGGCACAGATTTCACAAGAGCCGGTGGGCATGCTGAAAATTCTGTTCCATCGCGAAACGCTGGAAGTGCTGGGTGTGCACTGCTTCGGTTACCAGGCCTCGGAGATTGTGCATATCGGTCAGGCGATCATGAACCAGAAGGGCGAGGCGAACAGCATCAAGTACTTCGTCAACACCACGTTCAACTACCCGACCATGGCCGAGGCCTACCGGGTGGCGGCGTTCGACGGCCTCAACCGGCTTTTTTGAGCGGCTCCGGCCGGTGGCCTGAGCCGGCCGGGGAGAACCCGTTCAGTGACTCCTGCGACTGGCGTTGGCCAAATCGCGAAAGTTTCTGATTAGGCTTAATAAAAAACCGGCCCAAGTGGCCGGTTTTTTTATGCGTGATGTTTGACTGAGGTGCTCAACCCAACGTCTGCACGGCAAGTCCGGGAAAGTCGGTGATGATGCTGTCCACCCCGAAATCGGCCAGGCGACGCATCAGCGCCGGCTCGTTGACTGTCCATACGGAGACATGCAGGCCAGCTTTTTGCGCTTTGAGCAGGCGCTCCGGGGTGCACAGTGTCCAGTTAAGGGCCAGTAAATGACAGCCGTAATGCTTGGCGACTTTCAGTGGGTCGAGCCAGGCGTACTCGGCGACCAAGCCGCGTTGCAAATGCGGCGTCAGGCGTTGCAGGGCGCCGAGTACCTCGCGTGAGCTGGACGTTACAGTGACTTTGTCAGTCAGTTTGTAGCGCTCAGCCAGCTCGCTAATGGCCTCAACCATGCGCGCGGCGCGGACCTTAGAGGCACTTTTGACTTCCAGCTGCCAGTGCTCGAAGTCGCATTTTTGGAACAGTTCTTCCAGGCGTGGGATGGGGCAGGGCGACACGGCGCCAGGGCCGCCTTTGCGCGCGTCATAACCCACCAGTTCAGCAGCGTCATGTTCGACCACCTTGCCGCGGCGGCCGGTGGTGCGCTTGAGCGTGGGGTCGTGAATCACCATCAGCTCGCCATCACGCGATAGGTGCAGGTCCAGCTCACAGCGGCGCACGCCGTGCTTAAGGCATTGTTGGAAGCTGGCCAGGGTGTTTTCCGGCACCTCGCCTTTGGCACCGCGATGTCCATAGATAACTGTCACTGTGGCTCCTTGTTGTGCCGGGTTGTGCCGGGCTGATGATGGCGGACGCTGCTGATTACGTGCGTGTTCTCAAAATAGACACTGAACTCGCGGTAATCCCAGCGGGTAATCGGTGGGTTGCCAACGCTGGGGTGTTCTTCATCGGCCAGGCCGAAACGTTCCAGCACGGCGCGTTGTGACTCACCCAGCTGCGGCAGTGCAAGACCGCTGGCACCTTGCTGGCCCAGAGGGATTTGCAGGGTGTCGGCGAACGCACTAAAGGGCAACAGCAGGGCAATAAGCAGAAACAAGCGTGGCATGTTGGCTCGCTATCAGGGTTGTGGTGGCTGCTCGCGTGCCTGGCGACGTTCCAGTGCCTGGCGTTGCAGGATATGCCGGGCGAGGAGTTGGCGTTGGGCATCGCTGAGGGCTTCGAACTCCGCACCAATCTCAAATTGCTGCGAGGGTAATGCCTGGCAATGCACCACCTTGGCTCGTAATAGCAGACCCAGGGCTTGTGGCATCAGCACCATCTTCAGTGCCAGGTGCGCCCCTTCGGCCACTGGTTGATGGTTATTGAAGCTGACGCCCCCTTCGGAGAGGCTGACCCGGCGCGGTGTGCCAATTTCGCGCAGCAGACTTTGCGCGACGGCCTGGCCGAGCAGGTCGATGCGTTTGTTCATGACCTTGAGGTAATTGGCCAGAGTACGATCACGCTCGGAAATATGCCGCAGCAAATGCTGCGACTCGAAGTCCATTAAATGCAGGTCGCTGAGTAGGTTGAACAGCGGCGAGTTGTCGTGAAGTTCGTCACTGGCCAGGGCCTCGGCGCCCGAGAGTAGGGTGAATTCCAGTGCGATCGTATCGTCGATACGATAGTATTCGCGGCGATCATTTTCATCTTGAGTCGGCATGGCGAACCCATGGCAGCAGTAGTGGTCAGAGTGTAAGGCTGCTCGCCAACCCCCGCCACAAGGACGTTTCTTTTTCCCTCAAGTCAGCCTCGAAATGTACAGACCCCTGTTCGTATTTATCGGCACGCGCTACACGCGGGCTAAGCGCCGTAACCACTTCGTCTCGTTTATCTCCCTGACCTCAATGATCGGGCTGGCACTGGGTGTGCTGGTGATGATTCTGGTGTTGTCAGTGATGAACGGTTTCGATCATGAGATGCGCACCCGCGTACTCGGCATGGTGCCGCACGCCACGGTGGAAAGTGCCACGCCGATCAACGATTGGCGCCGCCTGGCTGAGCAGGCGCAAAGTAACTCGCAGGTGCTGGCCGTGGCACCGTTCAGCCAGATGCAGGGCTTGTTGACTAACGCCGGCAAGGTGCAAAAAGTGCTGATCAATGCCGTTGATCCGCTTGAAGAGGCCAAGGTCTCGATCATTGACAATTTCTTTCAGCAGGGCCGTTTGCAGGCGCTGCAGCCTGGCGAGTTCGGCATGGTGCTGGGTGACAAAGCCGCCGCCAAACTGGGCGTCGGTCTGGGCGATAAGGTCACTTTCGTAGCGCCTGAGGTCACCGTGACGCCGGCTGGCATGTTCCCACGGCTTAAGCGTTTTACCGTGGTTGGCATCTTCCATGTGGGTGCCGGTGAAATTGACGGCCACCTGGCTCTGACCCATGTGCAGGATCTGGCACGTCTGCAGCGCTGGCAGCCCGATCAAGTGCAAGGCATTCGCTTGAAATTCGCTGATTTGTTTGAAGCCCCACGCACGGCCTGGGCCTTGGCGCAAACCCTGGGCGAGGGCGATTACTATGCCCGCGACTGGACGCGTACCCACGGCAACCTGTACCAGGCGATCCGCATGGAGAAGGCGATGATTGGCCTGCTGTTGCTGCTGATCGTTGCGGTCGCGGCATTCAATATCATCTCCACCCTGGTGATGGTGGTCACTGACAAGAAGGGCGATATCGCCATTCTGCGTACCCTGGGCGCAACTCCACGGCAGATCATGGCGATCTTTATGGTGCAAGGCACGGTGATCGGCGTATTCGGCACAGCCATCGGTGCAGTGCTGGGTTGTCTCGCCGCCTTGAATATCAGCAGCGCCATTGCTGCGCTGGAAGGCGTGTTGGGGATCAAGTTCCTCAATGCCGATGTGTACTTCATCGACTACCTACCGTCGCAGCTGATGCTGGCGGACGTGCTGCTGGTCTGCGGTGCGGCCCTGGTTCTAAGTTTTTTCGCCACCCTGTATCCGGCCTGGCGTGCGGCGCGTACCCAGCCGGCGGAGGCCCTGCGTTATGAATGATCAGGTTATGAGTGATTCGGTTATGCAAGATCGTGCAGTGTTGAGTTGTCGCAACCTGGGTAAAAGCTACGACGAGGGTCCACAATCGGTGGTGGTGCTGCACGACTTGCAGCTTGAGCTGCACCCTGGCGAGCGCGTGGCGATTGTTGGCAGTTCCGGCTCGGGCAAGAGTACCTTGCTGAATATGCTTGGCGGCCTGGATACACCGAGCACGGGCAGCGTCTGGCTGGCCGGCGAGGAGTTGTCGGCGCTAAATGAAAAGCAGCGCGGCTTACTGCGTAACCGCGCATTGGGTTTTGTGTACCAGTTTCACCATCTGCTGCCGGAATTCACCGCGTTGGAAAACGTCTGCATGCCGTTGCTGATTGGCCGTACGTCAATCACCGAGGCACGCCAGCGCGCCACGGCGCTGCTGGAACGAGTCGGCCTGGGCCATCGCTTGGCGCACAAGCCATCGGAGCTTTCCGGCGGTGAGCGTCAGCGAGTGGCGATTGCCCGCGCCCTGGTTAACCAGCCTGGGCTGGTATTGCTCGATGAGCCTACCGGCAACCTTGACCATCACACCGCGCAAGGCATTCAGGACCTGATGAAGGAACTGAGCACGTCCTCGCAGACCGCGTTCCTGGTCGTCACCCATGACATGGAACTGGCCCGACAAATGGACCGTATTTTGCGTCTCGAAGACGGCAAGTTGGTGGCCGCCTGATGTTTCGTCCCCTGAGTATCTTTATCGGTATCCGCTATACCGGGGCCAAGCGGCGCAATCACTTTATTTCCTTTATCTCGATGACCTCGATGATCGGCCTGGCGCTAGGCGTGCTGGCGATGATTGTGGTGCTGTCGGTGATGAACGGTTTCCAGAAGGAAATGAGTACGCGCATCCTTGGCATGGTGCCGCACGCCAGCATTGCTGGGGTTAAACCGCTGGATGACTGGCACGTTGTGGCTGCTGCTGCGCGGCTCAACCCGCAGGTGCAAGCCGCGGTGCCCTTTGCCGAGTTGGAAGGCATGCTTTCAGTACGCGGGGCGATGCAGCCGATACAGCTGCACGGCATTGATCCAGCGCTGGAGCCACAAGTCTCGATCATCGACAAGCACATGCAGCAAGGGCGTTTGAGTGATCTACGCGAGGGTGAGTTTGGTGTGGTGCTCGGCGAGATCACCGCGCGGCGCTTCCAGCTGCAGGTGGGCGACAAGCTGGCGCTGATTGTGCCGGAGCTGAGCAGCGTGCCGGGCGGTATCAGCCCGCGTATGCAGCGCCTGAATGTGGTGGGTATCTTCAAGGTGGGCGCCGAGCTGGACAGCTCGCTGGCGCTGATTCACGTCGCCGATGCCGCGCACATTCAGCGCATGCAGCCAGGCCAGGTGCAAAGTGTGCGTCTGAAACTGCAGGATCTGTATCAAGCGCCACAGGTGGCTGCGCAGATTGTCCGTGGCCTGGGCGAGGGTTACACCTCCAGCGACTGGACCCTGACTCAGGGCAGCCTGTTCAGCGCGATGAAGATGGAAAAAACCATGATCGGGCTGTTGCTGCTGCTGATCGTCGCCGTGGCGGCCTTCAATATCATTGCCACGTTGATCATGGTGGTGGCAGATAAGGGCGCGGACATCGCCATTCTGCGTACCCTCGGCGCGACGCCAGGGCAGATCATGGGCATCTTTATGGTCCAGGGTACGGTGATTGGTGTGATCGGTACGGTGATCGGCGCGGTGCTGGGTGTGCTCGCTGCGCTGAATGTCAGCCAGTTAGTGGGCTGGGTCGAGCAGTTGAGCGGCCAGCAGGTGATGAGCTCGGATGTCTACTTCATCAGCAACCTGCCATCAGAGCTGCTGCTGTCGGATGTCCTGCTGATCTGTGGCGCAGCCTTTACCCTGAGCTTCCTGGCCACCGTCTACCCGTCTTGGCGTGCCGCGCGCATTCAGCCAGCCGATGCATTGCGCTACGAATAAGCTAGGCTGATCGAAACAAAAAAGCCGTTACTCAGTAACGGCTTTTTTGTTTCAGTGTTGCTGGCGTTTTTCTTGGCGCTTGCGCCAGTTGTGCTGCACCCACCAGCGCCAGTAGGCATTGGTGCCGAAATAGCCGATCAGGCCGAGCACCAAGCCGATCACCAGCGAACCTAGGTAAAGCGGCTGCCAGTGGGTTTGCAAGACATGCCCGACCCAGCTGATGGTGATGTGATCCGGCATTTGCAGGGTCGGCGTGTTCATCAGCCAGGCGCCGAATTTATAACTGCAGTAGAACACCGGCGGCATGGTAATAGGATTGGTCAGCCAGACCAGGCCAATCGAGATCGGCAGGTTGGCCCGGCCGGTTATTGCACTTGCTGCGGCAGCCAGCATTTGCAAAGGCATGGGGATCATCGCCCAGAACAGGCCGATAGCCATGGCGCGCGAAACGGAATGGCGGTTCAGGTGCCAGAGGTTGGGGTCATGAATCAGGCTGCCCAGAAAACGCAGGGATTTATTGTCCTTGATGCGGTCTGGGTGAGGCATGTAGCGCTTAAATAAACGACGCGGCATGAAGGCTCTCTGGCAGGTAAAAGCGCCGACATTATGCACCCATTGCGCGCTGCCTGCTTTCACACTTTGTGACAGCAGATAAGCAAGCGAGGGTCTTCAGGCTAAGTATTCTCCCCGACTCAAGGAGTGAGTCTATGCGCAGCGGCATATTAGCGTTGGTGGCCGGGCTACTGACGCTGCGTTTTCTTCCAGTCTTGCCGCCGTTCTGGTTACTGGCTCTCTTGCCAATTGTGGGGTTGATGCTGTTGCCGTTTCGTAGCTATCCCATTGCCTTGTTTCTGTTCGGCTTTACGTGGGCCTGCGTCTCGGCGCAGTGGGCGCTGGATGATCGTCTGGCACCATCATTGGATGCGCGCACGCTGTGGTTGCAGGGGCGGGTGGTCGGCCTGCCCGAGGTCAGTGACGGGGTGGTGCGCTTCGAGTTAGAGCAAACGGTTTCGCGTCGCGGGGTGTTGCCCGAACGGTTACGCCTGTCTTGGTATGGCGGGCCTGCGCTGCATGCAGGGGAGACCTGGCGCCTAGCGGTTCGCCTTAAGCGCCCCCATGGTTTGGTCAACCCGCAGGCATTTGATTATGAAGCCTGGCTGTTGGCACAGCGTATTGGGGCTACCGGTACAGTGAAAACGGGCGAGCTGATATATCCAGCCAGTGGCGCCGGGGCGTGGCGTGATCGCTTGCGGCAACATCTGTTGGCAACTCCAGCGCATGGCCGTGCAGGTGCTTTGGCCGCGTTGGTGCTGGGTGATGGCGCAGGGCTGTCGACAGCCGATTGGCAGGTGCTACAGGCCACCGGCACGGTGCATCTGATGGTGATCTCAGGCCAGCATATAGGCCTGTTAGCAACGCTTTTGTATGGCTTGGTTGCTGGGTTGGCGCGTCTGGGGTTGTGGCCGCGGCGCTGGCCCTGGTTGCCCTGCGCGTGCGTGCTGGCTTTAACGGGCGCTCTGGCTTATGGCGCGTTGACTGGTTTTGAAGTGCCGGTACAGCGCGCCTGCGTGATGGTCGCTCTGGTGCTGTTGTGGCGTTGGCGCTTTCGCCACCTGGGGGTGGGGTTGCCTGTGTTGTTGGCTTTGCTGGCGGTATTGCTGTTGGAGCCGCTGGTCAGCTTGCAGCCAGGATTCTGGTTATCCTTTGGCGCGGTGATGCTGTTGATTCTGATCTTTAGCGGCAGGCTGGGTGCCTGGCCTTGGTGGGGCACGCTGTTGCGTGCGCAGTGGGCCATGGCGATTGGTTTGCTGCCCTTGTTGCTGGCACTGGGTTTGCCCGTGAGTGCCAGTGGGCCCTTGGCCAACCTGGTGGCCGTGCCTGTAGTGGGCTTGCTGGTGGTGCCGGTGGCCCTGCTCGGTACGCTATTGCTACCGTTGCCTGGGGTGGGGGCTGCGTTGCTCGGCGTTGCCGGTTGGCTGCTGGATTGGCTATTCGGCTTGCTTGCGCAACTGGCCCTGTGGATGCCTGCCTGGTTACCCAGTGCACTGCCATTCTGGGCCTGGCTGCTGGTGGCGCTGGGTGCGTTGGTGCTGTTATTGCCGGCCGCTCTGCCAGTACGCAGCCTTGGGGTATTAATGCTGATGCCGTTGTTGTTCACCGCGCAGTCGCGGCCTGAGCACGGCCGGGCTGAGGTATGGATGCTGGATGTGGGGCAGGGGCTGGCGGTGCTGGTACGCACCCAGAAACATGAGGTGCTGTATGACGCCGGGCCGCGCTTTGGCGAGTTCGATACGGGCGAACGGGTAGTGCTGCCCTCGCTGCGGGCGCTGGATGTGCGTGGCCTTGATCTGCTGTTGCTCAGTCATGCCGATAGCGATCATGCCGGCGGTGCTGTTGCCATTAAGCGTGGGCTGCCGGTTGGGCGCGTCATCAGTGGTGAGCCCTACAAGTTGGCGCGTTCACTTCAAGCACAGGTCTGCGCTGCAGAGAGCTGGCAGTGGGACGGCGTGCACTTCAGCACCTGGCAATGGGTCGATGCGGTCAATGGTAATCAGGCGTCTTGTGTGTTGCGCATCGAGGCCAGTGGTGAGCGCCTATGGCTGACCGGTGATATTGACAGTCAGGCTGAGCGCGCGCTGCTCAATAGCGGTTTGGCGATGCCGGCACACTGGTTGCTGGCGCCTCACCATGGCAGCCGCAGCTCTTCGTCTGCAGCACTACTGGCGAAGGTTAAGCCGTTCGCTGTGTTGATTTCCCGGGGTGCACACAATGCTTTTGCTCATCCGCATGCTGAGGTTATGACGCGTTATCAGGCGATTGCGGCGCAGCCTTATGATACCGCCCGGCATGGCGCGGTACGGATTCGCCTGGGTGCATTCGAGCCGGCGCAAGGTTTGCGTGATTACGCACGTTTTTGGCAGGAAAAATGAGAACGGCAGCGGTCGGCGAGGCCGCGACCCTATGCTAGAGTGGCGCCACTTTTGTGAAGGGGATCTGCCACCGTGTGGGAACTGGTAAAAGCTGGCGGCTGGATGATGCTGCCGATCATTCTGTGCTCTATCGCTGCGGCCGGCATCATTGCCGAGCGCCTCTGGACACTGCGGCCGAGCCGCATCACCCCACCCAATCTGCTCGGTCAGGTGTGGAAGTGGATCAAAGAAAAGAAACTGAATAACCAGAGGCTCAAGGAATTGCGGGCCAATTCGCCGCTCGGGCAGATCCTCGCCGCCGGGCTGGCCAACTCCAAGCATGGTCGCGAGATCATGAAAGAGTGTATTCAAGAAGCCGCCGCGCGGGTAATTCACGACCTGGAGCGTTACTTAAATGCCCTGGGCACCATCGCCGGCATCGCACCGTTACTGGGCTTGCTGGGCACGGTGCTGGGCATGATTGAAATCTTCAGCTCGTTTATGGGCTCGGGAATGGCCAATGCAGCATTGCTGGCTGGCGGTATTTCCACGGCACTGATCACCACGGCCGCGGGTCTGATGGTGGCGATTCCGGCCCTGTTCTTCCACCGCTACCTGCAGCGCCGGATCGATGAGCTGGTGGTGGGCATGGAGCAGGAAGCGATTCGTCTGGTTGAAGTGGTACAAGGCGACCGCGATGTTGATATGGGCGAGGGCAAGGCGTGAAGTTCCGGCGTAAACCGCGGGAAAACGTTGAGATCAACCTGGCCTCGTTGATCGACGTGGTATTTATCCTGCTGCTGTTCTTCGTGGTGACCACAACCTTCACTCGGGAAACCCAGCTCAAGGTCGACCTGCCGGAAGCCGCCACGGGTACGCCGCCAGAACAGACCGAGCTCAAGCAGCTGGAAATCCTGATTGCCGCCGATGGCAGCTATTCGCTGAATGCCAAACAGTTGCTGAAAAGTGATCTGCCCAGCCTGATGGCGGCGCTGCAGAAGGAGTCGGAAGGCGATAACAGCTTGCCGTTGATCATCAGTGCCGACGCCAAGACGCAGCATCAGGCGGTGATTACCGCCATGGATGCCGCCGGCAAGCTGGGCTTTGCCCATCTGCGCATGACCACCATTGAGGCGCAAGCCGCGCCTTGAGGCCTGCCCGTCGATGAGTCTGACTGACCGCATTACGGCTGCCTGGTACGCCGGTCATCCGGCGCTGGGGCTGCTGCGTCCACTGGAGTGGTTGTATCGCACCGTCGTGCAGCGCAAGCGCTCGCGCTTTCTCGCGGGTGAGGGTGAGATCTACCGTGCTCCGGTGCCGGTCGTGGTGGTGGGTAATATCACCGTTGGCGGCACTGGCAAGACACCGATGATTCTCTGGTTGATCGAGCATTGCCGCCGCCAGGGGCTGCGCGTCGGTGTGGTCAGCCGCGGCTACGGTGCGCAACCGCCACAGTTACCCTGGCGGGTACAGGCTGATCAGGCGGCCCGCGTGGCTGGCGATGAGCCGCTATTGATTGTGCAGCGCAGTGGCGTGCCACTGATGATCGACCCGGACCGCAGCCGCGCAGTGGCGGCCTTGCTGGCTGAGGAACCGCTGGACCTGATTCTCAGTGACGACGGTTTGCAACACTACCGGTTGGCCCGTGACCTGGAATTGGTGCTGATCGATGCGGCGCGCGGTCTGGGCAACCGTCACTGCCTACCGGCCGGTCCGCTGCGCGAGCCGGCCGAACGCCTGCAAAGCGTCGATGCATTGCTCTATAACGGCGCTTCAAGCGATCCGCAGGGTGGCTATGGATTTACGTTGCGGCCGCATACCCTGGTCAACCTGTGCGATGGTGAGCAACGCCCGCTGAACCATTTTCCACCCGGCCAGGCCCTGCACGCGGTCGCCGGTATTGGCAACCCGCAGCGTTTCTTCAACACCCTCGAAGGGCTACACTGGCGGCCTGTCGCGCACGCCTTTGCCGACCATGCGCCGTACAGCGCCGAGCTGCTGAGTTTCAGTCCGGTGCTGCCGCTGGTGATGACGGAAAAGGATGCGGTCAAGTGCCGTGCCTTTGCGGCTGACGATTGGTGGTACCTGGCGGTGGATGCCGAGCCCTCGGCTGCGTTTGTCGCCTGGTTTGATCAGCAATTGCAGCGTCTTGTGCCGCGCACCTGATTGTTCTGATCATTCGGCGGTTTCGTCCGCCTCAGCAACTGCTTCCTCTCAAGGATCTCCCATGGACCCGAAACTACTCGATATTCTCGCCTGCCCACTGTGCAAGGGGCCGTTGAAACTCGCGGCTGATAAAAGCGAGCTGATCTGCAAGGCCGACGCCCTGGCCTTTCCGGTGCGTGATGGCATTCCGGTAATGCTGGAAACCGAAGCGCGCACCCTCAACGTCGACGAACTTCTGGACAAGTAAATGAGCACTGCCTTTACCGTTGTGATTCCGGCGCGTTTCGCTTCCACTCGTCTGCCAGGCAAGCCGCTGCAGGATATTGCCGGCAAGCCGATGATTCAGCATGTCTGGGAGCAGGCGTGCAAAAGCAGCGCCCAGCAGGTGGTGGTGGCGACCGATGATGCGCGGATCGTCGAGGTGTGCCGTGGTTTTGGTGCGCAGGTGGTGCTGACCCGCGTTGACCACAACTCCGGTACCGATCGTTTGGCTGAGGTGGCCACGGCTCTCGGCCTGGCGGCTGACGCAATCGTGGTCAATGTACAGGGCGACGAGCCGCTGATTCCGCCGGCGATCATCGATCAGGTGGCGGCCAACCTGGCCGCTAATCCGCAAGCAGCCATCGCCACCCTGGCCGAGCCGATTGAGGATGTACAGGCGCTGTTCAATCCCAACGTGGTCAAGGTGGTCAGTGATAAAACCGGCCTGGCCCTGACCTTTAGTCGTGCGCCGTTGGCCTGGGCGCGGGATGCTTTCGCCAAGAATCGTGACGAGCTGCCAGCGGGTGTGCCGTATCGCCGGCATATCGGTATTTACGCCTATCGTGCGCAGTTTCTGCATGACTTTGTCAGCTGGGGCCCTTGCTGGCTGGAAGACACCGAGTGTCTGGAGCAACTGCGCGCGCTCTGGCATGGCGTGCGTATTCATGTTGCCGATGCACTCGAAGCACCGCCAGCGGGCGTTGATACCGCAGAAGACCTGGAGCGGGTTCGTTGCCTGCTGGGGGCCTGATGCGCGTCCTGTTTGTGTGCCTGGGCAATATCTGCCGTTCACCGACTGCGGAAGGCGTGTTGCGCCACAAGCTGCGTGAGGCCGGGTTGGCTGGGTGCGTTGAGGTCGACTCGGCCGGCACGGGCGATTGGCATGTCGGCAAGGCTGCCGACGTGCGCACCCGTCAAGCCGCGCAGCAGCGCGGCTATGATTTGTCCGCTCTGCGTGGGCGGCAGGTTAAGGCCGAAGATTTTCATGCCTTTGACCTGGTGTTGGCGATGGACGCCAGTAATCTGCATGACTTGCAGCAACTCCGACCAAGCAACGCTTCGGCCGAGTTGGATCTGTTCTTGCGCCGTTATCAGTTGGCGCTGGATGAGGTGCCTGATCCTTATTACGGTGGCGAAGCCGGTTTTGCCCAAGTGCTGGACTTGATCGAGCAAGCCTGCGATGCCTTGGTGCTTGAGCTTAAGGAGCGTGTATGAGCTTGCAGGTGCGCACTCAGGTATCGCTGAAACCCTATAACAGCTTTGCCGTCGAGTCCCAGGCCAGCCATTTTGCCGAGGCTGAAAACGATCAGCAGGTGCGCGAGGCGTTAAATTATGCGCACGCGAAGCAGTTGCCGTTGCTGTTGCTGGGCGGCGGCAGCAATTTGCTGCTCACTGCTGATGTTCAGGCGTTGGTGTTGCGTATGGCCAGTCGCGGTATTCGCCTGCTCGAGGATGACGGCGAGCGCGTACTGATTGAGGCGGAGGCGGGCGAGCCGTGGCATGCCTTTGTGCAGTGGACCCTGGCCCAGGGCTTTGCCGGGTTGGAAAACCTCAGTCTGATTCCCGGCACTGTGGGTGCAGCGCCAGTGCAGAACATCGGTGCTTATGGGGTTGAGCTGAAGGATCTGTTTGCGGGCTTAACGGCCTTGGATCGCCACACTGGCGAGCTGCGCGAGTTTTCTCTGCAGGACTGTGCCTTTGCCTACCGCGATAGCCTGTTCAAGCGCGAAAGTGGGCGCTGGGTCATCCTGCGTGTGCGTTTTGCCTTGAGCCGCGTGGCTGCACTGCATCTGGATTACGGCCCGGTGCGCCAGCGTTTGACGGAGCAGGGCATCAGTGTCCCTACGGCGCTGGATGTCAGTCAGGCTATATGCGCCATTCGCAGTGAAAAACTGCCTGATCCAGCTGAGCTGGGCAATGCCGGCAGCTTCTTTAAAAACCCCTTGGTATCGGCTGAATTGGCGCAGCGTTTGCGCGATGAATATGCTGATCTGGTGGCTTATCCGCAGGCCGACGGGCAGGTCAAATTAGCCGCTGGCTGGCTGATCGAGCGGGCGGGCTGGAAGGGTTTTCGCGAGGGTGATGCGGGCGTGCATCGCTTGCAGGCGCTGGTGCTGGTCAACTATGGTGCGGCCACCGGTGCGCAGCTGTTGGGGTTGGCACGGCATATTCAGGTGGATGTTGCGCAGCGTTTTGCGGTTGAGCTGGAGATTGAGCCTAACGTGCTGTAGGCATGGTCAATAGAGTCGCGAGCGAAGATGTGCGCGGCTAACAACGCAAAAGGGGATGCCGAAGCATCCCCTTTTTTATTGCCTGAAGCGGATTAGATTTGCGGTTTGGCCGCTTCTTTATCCTGTGCTTCAGTATCTGCCTCAGTAAATAGCGAGCTTTGCGGCTCTTGCTTTACTTCAGCTTCTGCTGGCGCTGCGGCGGGTGTTTCTGCTTCAGCTGCAGCATCAGCGATCGGCTCGGCGGCAGGTGCTGCCGAGGCAGTAGCTGGGGCTTCTGCGGCTGCACGGGCCAGGCGCTCAGCCTCGCGCTTACGACGGCGCACTTCGCGCGGATCGTTAGGTGCGCGACCGCTGTTGCTGGCGACTACTGCAGGTGCGGCCTCGGCGACTGCCACTTCGGCAACTGTCTCAGGAGCAACCACTGCGGCGGGTTCTTCTACAACCTGTGCCGGTGCCTCAACAACAGCCGGCGTTGGTGCAGCTTCGCTGGCTTCAACGGTTTGAGCCGCTTCAACTGGCGCTTCGTTGGTCTCTGCAACAGGGCTGCTTACCGCTTCAATAACAGCAGTTTCAGCGACCTGTTCAACAGCTGCTTCAACAACTGCATCAGCCGTTACTTCAACAGTTGCTTCAACTGGCGCGGTTGGCGCTTCAGCTGGAGCCGCTTCAGGTGCGTGCTCCTGCTTGGCAACAACAACCGGTGCAGGTTCCACTGCCGCTGGTGTTGCTTCATCTGCAGTTGCACTTGCAGTAACAGCGCTAGTGGCTGCCGCTGTTGCAACTAATGCAGTGTCTACATCGCTGGTTGTTTCTCTTGCCTCTTCGCTGCCCTCAATCGGGTTGCCGTTGGCATCGCTCTGGCGCTCACGACGATTGCTGCGACGACGCTGGCCGCGGGAGCGGCGGCGTGGACGATCACCACCTTCGCTACCGTCCTGCTCGTCATCTTGCAGAGCTTCTTCGGTATTCAGCGCTTCTTCATCAGCTGCGGCGGTCGCTTGCTCGGCACGCGGCTTGCGTTCTTCACGTGGTGGTCGCGGCTGGCGCGGTTCACGTTGTGGGCGCTCGGCCTGGGCTTCATCGCTTGTGGCAGTGCTGCTGTTTTCTGCGGCATCTAGTGGTTCACGCAGTTCGCGGGTCTGGCGCTCTTCACGTGGCTTGCGGTCACGCTGCTGGCGCTCTTCGCGTGGCGGGCGCGATTGGCGGACTTCCTGCGGCTCACGAACCTCTACGGCATCACGTGGGCTACGTTCCTCGCGAGGTGCACGCTCTTCGCGTGGCGCGCGCTCTTCACGGGCGGCGCGGGGCTGGCGTTCTTCGCGTGGTGCGCGTTCTTCACGCGGCTTGCGATCTTCGTTGTTACGACCACCGCGGTTGCGGTTTTGCTGGCGACCGTTACGGCGCTCATCGCCGCGCTGTGGGCGTTCGCTGGTTTTCTTCTCGACGACAGCAGGCTTTTCTTCTTCCTTGCTGGCGAACAGGCTGACCAGCGACTTCACCAGACCCTTGAATAGGCTAGGTTCAGCGGCAGCAACAGGCTGAGCGGCAACGGCTTCAACCGGGGTTGGTGCGGTGCGCTGCGGGGCTGCTTTGATTGCGGCTTCTTGACGAACCAGGGTGCGAGTTGCTGCAGCCTGCTTCTCTTCTTCCACTTCAATGGTCGCCATTTCATAGCTGGATTGAGTGGATTGCGCTTCCGGGCTGTCGTCGCGGATGCGGGTAACTTCGAAGTGCGGCGTTTCCAGGTGGTCGTTTGGCACGATCACGATGCGCGCACGGGTGCGCAGTTCGGTCTTGGTGATCGAATTGCGTTTCTCGTTGAGCAGGAAGGCCGCAACGGTAATCGGCACCTGTGCACGCACTTCAGCGGTGCGGTCTTTCAGGGCTTCTTCTTCGATCAAGCGCAAAATGGCCAGCGACAACGATTCGACGTCACGGATGATGCCTTGGCCGTTGCAGCGTGGGCAGACGATACCGCTGCTTTCACCGAGTGATGGACGCAGGCGCTGACGCGACATTTCCAGCAGGCCGAAGCGTGAGATGCGGCCCACTTGTACGCGGGCGCGGTCAGCTTCGAGGCTTTCGCGGACTTTTTCTTCCACGGCGCGCTGGTTCTTCGCCGGGGTCATGTCGATAAAGTCGATAACAATCAGGCCACCGATATCACGCAGGCGCAGCTGGCGGGCGATTTCTTCGGCCGCTTCCAGGTTGGTCTGCAGGGCGGTTTCTTCGATGTCGCTGCCTTTGGTCGCGCGCGCCGAGTTGATGTCGATGGACACCAAGGCCTCAGTCGGGTCGATGACCAATGAGCCGCCGGATGGCAGTTTCACTTCGCGCTGGAAGGCGGTTTCGATCTGACTTTCGATCTGAAAGCGGTTGAATAGCGGCACGCTGTCTTCATACAGCTTGATCTTACTGGCGTACTGCGGCATCACCTGATTGATAAAGCTCAGGGCTTCCTGCTGCGCTTCGATGCTGTCGATCAGTACTTCGCCGATGTCCTGGCGCAGGTAGTCGCGGATGGCGCGAATGATCACGTTGCTTTCTTGGTAGATCAGGAAAGGTGCGGCGCGGTCGAGCGAGGCTTCCTTGATGGCGGTCCAGAGTTGCAGCAGGTAGTCGAGGTCCCACTGCATTTCTTCACTGGAGCGACCCAGGCCTGCGGTGCGCACGATCAGGCCCATGTCGCTTGGTGCGACCAGGCCGTTCAGTGCTTCACGCAGCTCGTTACGCTCTTCGCCTTCAATGCGGCGCGAGATGCCGCCGGCGCGCGGATTGTTCGGCATCAATACCAAGTAGCGGCCAGCAAGGCTGATAAAGGTGGTCAGGGCTGCGCCCTTATTGCCACGCTCTTCTTTCTCGACTTGAACGATGACTTCCTGGCCTTCCTTAAGCACGTCTTTAATGTTGACGCGGCCTTCTGGGGCCTTGCTGAAGTATTCGCGGGAGATTTCTTTGAGCGGGAGAAAACCGTGGCGCTCGGAACCGAAATCGACGAAAGCGGCTTCAAGGCTAGGTTCTACGCGGGTGATTTTACCTTTGTAGATGTTAGATTTTTTCTGCTCACGAGCGCCGGACTCGATGTCCAGGTCGTAGAGTTTTTGCCCATCTACCAGGGCGACACGCAGCTCTTCGGGTTGAGTTGCGTTAATCAGCATTCTTTTCATGTAATACCGTCGGTTTCCGGTGCTGGCGGAAGCGGCGTTCGGCACACACGACTTCAGGGGTCGGTGTTGGGTGCGTCAGGAACGGTCGTAAAGCGTTCCAGTGTCTAGCGGCGATCAGCCTGTTGTGCTGGGCCGCGACGGACGTCTCCTGCTCGCTGTAACTAACAGAAAGCACTAAGTCAGGAGGAGGAATCAGCTGTTGGTAGCGGACGAGATAAAGCGTCTTGGTAAAGCGAGCTGCTACGCGGACCAACAGTTGTACGTCTCCACCCTACACGTATCGCTGAAACTCGGGTGCCGCTCGCGAAAATCCGCTGCGGGTTAACTATTATCGCAACTGTCCAAAGGGGCAGGTTGCGCATCATGGCTTAAAGGCTTGGTTTCCGGATTATTCAAAGCCTAAGCGGCTTTCTTTCAATCTAATAATCCGTTGGACGGCCTTGCGTCCCAAATGAATTGCGTTAGTTGGAGGTGGCAGTTTTGAAGAGCACCCGCAAGCTAGGCCGCTTTTGGCGGCGTTCCCGACTATAGCAGCAATGATTAAGTGCTTCAATTCCATAAAAATTGTTATGATTGCGCGATGACAAATCCTTCCCCTCCAACCTCCGGCGTTCAGCTGCTCGAGGTTGCGCCGGAACTTGCCGGCCAGCGTATCGATAACTTTCTCCGCACCCAGCTGAAGGGTGTCCCTAAGACATTGATTTACCGGATTTTGCGTAAAGGTGAAGTGCGTGTAAATAAAGGTCGCATCAAGCCTGAGTACAAGCTGCAAGCCGGCGATATCATTCGTGTGCCGCCACTGCGTTTGGCTGAACGTGATGAGCCTGAGCCGCTTGCGCAGGGGCTTCTGCAGCGTCTTGAGGCGGCGATTGTCTATGAAGATAAAGCGCTAATCGTGCTGAATAAGCCAGCGGGCATTGCGGTGCATGGCGGCAGTGGATTGAACTACGGGGTGATCGAGGCGTTCCGGCAGTTGCGTCCGGATGCCAAGGATATTGAGTTGGTTCATCGCCTGGATCGCGACACGTCGGGCCTGCTGATGATCGCCAAGAAGCGCAGCATGCTGCGTCACTTGCACGAGGCATTGCGTGGTGATGGTGTGGATAAGCGTTACATGGCGTTGGTGCGCGGTAATTGGGCTACTGCCAAGAAGCAGGTCAATGCGCCGCTGCTAAAAAGTAATTTGCGCTCCGGTGAGCGCATGGTCGAGGTTAATCCTGAGGGTAAGGAGGCTTTGACGGTATTCCGTGTGCTGCGCCGCTTTGGTGAGTTTGCCACGTTGATCGAGGCTAAGCCTGTTACCGGGCGTACCCATCAGATCCGTGTACATACGCAGCATGCCGGGCATTGCATTGCCGGTGACAGCAAGTACGGTGATGACGACTTCACCAAGGAAATACGTGGCCTAGGCGGTAAGCGCTTGTTTTTGCATGCGTATGAGTTAACCGTGCCGTTGCCCGAAGGGGGTAAGCTCAAGTTAGAGGCGCCGGTTGATGAGATGTGGGCGCGAACCCTGGAGCGGCTCAGTGCGTGATTATCAACTGCTGATTTTCGATTGGGATGGCACCTTGGTCGATTCCATTGGGCGCATTGTTGCCGCCATGCATATGGCGGCGGATGCCTGTGAGTTACCGCGCTGCACGGATGAGCAAGTGCGCGGCATTATCGGTCTGGGTTTGCCTGAGGCAATTCGTTGCCTTTATCCCAATATGCAGAGTGCGGTCTTGGCGCAGCACGTGCGTAAGAGCTATAGCGAAAATTATCTGGCCTTAGAGTCTGAGCCTTCGCCGTTGTTTCATGGTGTGGCGGAGGGGTTGGAGGCGTTTCGTGCAGAGGGCTATCGTTTGGCTGTGGCGACTGGTAAAGGTCGGCATGGTTTGCAGCGTGTGTTGGCGGATCGAGGCTGGCTGGATTATTTCGACTGCAGTCGCTGCGCCGATGAGACGGCGAGCAAGCCTGACCCGCTTATGCTGCACGAAATTCTTGCGCAAAGTGGCGTTGCGGCCGATCAAGCGTTGATGGTGGGTGACTCGTCTTTCGATTTGTTGATGGCGCAGCGCGCGGGTATGGATTGTGTGGCGGTCGGTTATGGTGCGCAGTCGCTGCAGGCGTTGCGTAAGTGCCAGCCGACGTTGGCTATAGAGTGTTTTACCGAGTTGCGTACCTGGCTGGGTCAGCGTGCGCCTAATCAGTCAGTTGAGGTGGTGGTACATGGCGGATGAATGGAAGGCATCGGCAGCAGCTGATGGTGATGAGAAGAGCTGGAGGTTGTTAGAGAAAACCCTGCTGGCCGGTGTGCAGGAGCAGCGCCGGTCGCGGCGCTGGGGGATTTTCTTCAAGTTGCTGACCTTTATTTATATTTTTGCCGCGCTGGCGCTCTTCTCGCCGATGTTGGCGATGAAAAAGGGTGCGACTACAGGCAGTCATACTGCTCTGATTGAAGTCCGCGGGATGATTGCCGACCAAGAGGCGGCTAGCGCTGACAATATCGTCAGTAGTCTGCGTGCAGCGTTTGAGGATGCTAATACCAAAGGCGTGATTCTGCGTATCAATAGCCCGGGCGGCAGCCCTGTGCAGTCGGGTTACATCTATGACGAGATACGTCGCCTGCGTGCCGAATACCCGGCAATTAAACTGTATGCCGTGATTACTGATCTAGGGGCGTCGGGTGCCTATTACATAGCCAGTGCTGCCGATCAGATTTATGCCGATAAGGCCAGTCTGGTGGGGTCTATTGGTGTAACGGCGGCAACCTTTGGTTTTGTTGGGGTGATGGAGAAGTTGGGGGTTGATCGTCGGGTTTATACCTCAGGCGAGCACAAGGCTTTTCTGGATCCGTTCCAGCCGCAAAAAGCTGAAGAAACCGAGTTTTGGCAAGGGGTGTTGAAAACGACCCATCAGCAGTTTATTGCCAGTGTTAAGCAAGGGCGTGGTGAGCGTTTGAAGGATGCCGAGCACCCTGAGTTGTTCTCCGGTCTGGTTTGGTCGGGTGAGCAAGCTTTGCCATTGGGCTTAATTGATGCGCTGGGTAATACCAGCTATGTCGCGCGCGAAGTGATTGGTGAGAAAGAGCTGGTCGACTTCACTGTGCAGGAGTCGCCGTTTGATCGTTTCGCCAAAACCATAGGCGCCAGCATGGCTGAGCGCATTGCGCTGTGGATGGGCTTTCAGGGTGCGGTGCTGCGTTAGCGCGTGAGTCAGATGAAAGCGAGCCCGGTCATTGATCGGGCTTTTTGCTTTAGGGGAGTTCGATGCCGTTGGCGTGCAGCATATCCACCAGGCGGATCAGTGGTAGGCCGATCAGGCTGTTGCTGTCGCTGCCTTCTGTGCTGCGAAATAGGCTGATGCCCAGGCCTTCGGCTTTGAAGCTGCCGGCGCAATCGAAGGGTTGCTCGGCAGTCAGGTAGCGCATGATTTGTGCTTCGCTGAGAGGGCGGAAGTGCGCGGTGAAAGGTACGCAGTCGGTTTGCTGCTGGCCGGTTGCGCTATTAAGTAGGGTAAGTCCGGTCAGAAAAACCACGCTGTTGCCGCTGGCGGCCATTAGCTGCTCGCAGGCGCGTTCAAGGGTGTGAGGCTTGCCGAGGATTTGTGCGCCCAGTACTGCGACCTGGTCCGATCCGATGATCAGGTGTTGCGGGTGGGCTGCGCTCAGTGCTTGAGCTTTTTCCTGTGATAGTCGGCGTACGAGGGCTTCTGCGTCTTCATTGGCGCGCCTTGATTCGTCGATATCCGGCGTGCTCCAGGTGAATGGCAGGCACAGGCGGGCGAGGAGTTCACGGCGGTAGGGTGAGCTTGAAGCGAGCACCAAGGGCAGCACGGCGATTTCCTGTATTGGGTTGTCTGGTGAGTGGTGGATTCTATCCATCACCTCAAATGCTGGACAGGCCGAATTTCCTTTGACAGGGGTGGGTTGCATCCCTAGAATGCGCCGCCTATGTCAAATGACCCGATTCCACCTCACGTTGATCCGCGTAAATTAGCCGACCGCAGCGCTACCCTTGAAGGTAAGCTGCAGCTTGCAGATTTACAGCGCCTCTGCGGCCCGCTTGCCGATAACCAAGGCATGGTGCGTACGAAGTTCTCTTTCGAGCGCGACGAGCGCAATGCTGTGGTTTTTCACAGCGAGCTCGAGGTTGAGGTCAAGATGGTTTGCCAGCGTTGTCTGGAACTAGTCACTTTGCCGATCCACAGCGAGTGTGATTACGCTGTGGTGAAAGTAGGTGGGAATACCCAGTCAGTGCCGCAAGGCTATGACGTTATTGAGTTGGATGAAGACCCATTGGATCTGCTGGCGCTGGTTGAAGAGGAGCTCTTGCTCGCTTTGCCCATTGTCCCGGCTCATGACCCTAAAGATTGCCAGCAGCCGGCCGGCCTCGAAGAGCCCGAGTCGAGCGAGGACGAGGTAACGCGGTCCAACCCGTTCAGTGTATTGGCGCAGTTAAAGCGTGACCCAAACGTTTAGGAGTTAATTAGTTATGGCTGTTCAGCAGAACAAAAAATCCCGTTCCGCCCGTGACATGCGTCGTTCGCACGATGCTCTCACTGCAAGCACCTTGTCGGTTGAGAAAACCACCGGTGAAATGCATCTGCGTCACCACGTATCGCCAGAAGGCGTTTACCGTGGCCGCAAAGTGATTGATAAGGGCGCTGACGAGTAAATCTTGTCCGTTCCAATCATCGCGATTGATGCAATGGGTGGGGATTTCGGTCCCCACTGCATTGTTCCAGCCTGCATCTCCTGCTTGGCTGAATACCCTTCGTTGCACCTGGTCCTTGTCGGCCAATCTGAACTTATTGAATCGTTGATTGCACGCCATTCTGGTGTGGATCGCGCGCGCCTGCGTGTTGAGCATGCTGATGAAATCATTGGCATGAGTGATCAGCCTGCTCAGGCCTTGCGCAGTAAGCCCGGTTCGTCGATGCGTGTCAGTCTGGAGTTGGTTCGCGATGGTGTGGCGCAAGCCTGTGTCAGTGCCGGTAATACCGGGGCGCTGATGGCTTTGTCGCGTCATGTGCTGAAAACTCTGCCCGGCATTGATCGTCCGGCCATGATCGCGGCTGTTCCGACGCAGGCGGGGTTTTGTCATTTGCTTGACCTGGGTGCGAATGTCGATTGCAGTGCCGAGCACCTCTATCAATTTGCGGTGATGGGTTCGGTGGCGGCTGAGGTGTTAGGTGCGGCGCGCCCGCGTGTGGCGTTGTTGAATGTGGGTACCGAGGACATCAAAGGCAACCAGCAGGTTAAGTTGGCGGCCAGCTTGCTGCAGCAGGCCGAGGGTTTGAATTACATCGGCTTTGTGGAGGGGGACGGGCTTTACCGGGGCGAGGCTGACGTGGTGGTGTGTGATGGCTTTGTCGGTAATGTCCTGCTCAAGTCGAGTGAAGGCCTGGCGGTGATGATTGCTGGGCGGATTGAAGCGTTGTTCAACTCCAGCCTGGTTGCGCGAATGGTTGGGCTGTTGGCGTTACCGCTGTTGCGGCGTTTGCGGGGTGAGTTGACCCCCGCTAAACACAATGGTGCGAGCTTGGTTGGGCTGCAGGGTATTGTGCTGAAAAGCCATGGTGCAGCCGGCCAAGAGGGCTTTAAAAGCGCCATTCGCCGAGCCTTGCGGGAGATTGAGGAAGATTTGCCGCGGCGCTTGCAGGGGCGACTGGACAAGCACCTGCTTTAGAATGTGACCGCAACGGGCAGCCTGTCATCCAACTGTCAGTTTCTTGCGCTTGGCTAAGCTGAGCGCGCATTACCGACGATCACGAACATTAGGAACAGGTTTCCATGTCTGCATCTCTCGCATTCGTCTTTCCAGGTCAGGGTTCCCAGTCTTTGTCCATGCTTGCCGAGCATGGTACACAGCGGCCGCTGATTCTTGATACGTTCGCCGAGGCTTCCGAAGCCCTTGGCTATGACCTCTGGGCGCTTACTCAGCAGGGCCCTGAAGAGCAACTCAATCAAACCGATAAAACCCAGCCGGCAATTCTGACCGCCTCTGTGGCGTTGTGGCGTGCGTGGCTGGCTGAGAGTGCAGCGCGTCCGGCGTTCGTCGCCGGCCATAGCCTGGGTGAGTATTCGGCTCTGGTTGCCGCCGGTAGCCTGTCGTTGGGCGCTGCGGTCAAGTTGGTCGAGCATCGTGGGCAGCTGATGCAGCAGGCTGTTCCGGCCGGGCAGGGCGGGATGGCGGCGATTCTTGGTTTGGAAGATGCTGGCGTGCTGGCTGCTTGCGCCGAAGCGGCGCAGGGTGAGGTGGTCAGCGCAGTAAATTTCAACGCGCCGGGTCAGGTGGTGATTGCGGGCGGTAAGGCTGCTGTCGAGCGGGCCATTGAGGCCTGCAAGGCTCGTGGTGCAAAGCGCGCCATGCCATTGCCGGTCAGCGTGCCATCGCACTGCGCGCTTATGCACCCAGCGGCTGAGCGCTTTGCTGAGGCGGTGGCGGCGATTGACTGGCAGGCGCCGCAAATTGCTTTGGTGCAGAACGTCAGTGCTGCAGCAGTGACTGATCTGGACGGGCTCAAGCGTGATTTGCTGGCTCAGCTCTACAGCCCAGTGCGCTGGGTTGAGTCAATCGTTTGTCTGTCCGCGCAGGGCGTGACTGATTTGGTTGAGTGTGGGCCGGGCAAAGTGTTGTCTGGTTTGAACAAGCGCTGCGTTAAAGGCATCAATACCCACAACCTAGACACCCCAGACGCCTTCGCTGCGGCGCTTGCGGCTCTGGTCTGATTAAGGAGAAACGTTATGAGCCTGCAAGGTAAGGTTGCATTAGTCACCGGCGCGAGCCGTGGCATTGGTCAGGCGATTGCCCTGGAGTTGGGTCGTCAAGGCGCGGTGGTGATTGGCACTGCTACGTCGGCCTCGGGTGCTGAGCGTATCGCGGAAACCCTGAAGGCTAATGGCATTGAAGGTGCCGGTTTGGTACTGGATGTCAGTGACAGTGAGTCGGTTGCCAGTACCCTCGAACATATTCAGCAACACCTTGGTCAGCCGTTGATCTTGGTCAATAACGCCGGCATCACCCGCGATAACCTGATGCTGCGGATGAAAGACGACGAATGGTTTGATGTGATCAACACGAACTTGAGCAGCCTGTATCGGCTGACCAAGGCCGTGCTGCGCGGTATGACCAAGGCACGCTACGGGCGCATCATCAACATCGGTTCGGTGGTGGGTGCCATGGGCAATGGCGGGCAGGTTAACTACGCGGCTTCCAAGGCCGGCCTTGAAGGTTTTGGCCGTGCGCTGGCACGTGAAGTGGGCTCGCGGGCGATTACCGTGAATGCGGTGGCGCCTGGTTTTATCGACACCGATATGACCCGTGAATTGCCTGAAGCGCAGCGTGATGCGCTGCTTACTCAGATTCCGCTGGGCCGTTTGGGGCAGGCTGAAGAGATCGCAAAAGTGGTCGCTTTCCTCGCTTCTGATGGCGCAGCTTACGTCACAGGCGCTACTATCCCTGTGAACGGTGGAATGTACATGAGCTGAATGTGACGGATGGCTTCAGAAAACTGTCATAGATGCTGTCTAAAATCCGTTATAAAGCTGTAATAGATTTATAGGCAGATCGTTGAAGTGTTCGTGGGGCTCCCCGGCATTCAGCTTGAAATGCTAAAAACCCTTTCTATACACTTGGCTGCTGAACAGTGGCCTGGATTGTCCCATTAGGAGTGAGAACAACGTATGAGCACCATCGAAGAGCGCGTCAAGAAAATCGTTGCTGAGCAACTGGGCGTTAAAGAAGAGGAAGTAACCAACAGCGCTTCCTTCGTCGAAGACCTGGGTGCCGACTCTCTTGACACCGTTGAGCTGGTGATGGCTCTCGAGGAAGAATTCGAGACCGAGATCCCGGACGAGCAAGCCGAGAAGATCACCACCGTTCAGGAAGCGATCGACTACGTTACCGCTCACGCGTAAAACGTAATCGTCGGTTCCCGACTCGGAAAAGCCGCACGCCCTTGATCAGGCGTGCGGCTTTTCTTTAAGCGCATTCCAAGCGTTGAAAACTAGAAAAGGAGATTGCTGTGTCGCGTAGACGCGTCGTGGTTACCGGTATGGGCATGCTGTCGCCATTGGGTAACGATGTGCCGAGTAGCTGGCAGGGCATTTTGGCCGGGCGCAGTGGCATCGGTCTGCTTGAGCATATGGACCTTTCCGCTTACTCCACTCGTTTTGGTGGGGCGGTTAAGAATTTTAATGTTGAAGAGTATTTGTCCGCCAAAGAGGCGCGCAAACTCGATTTGTTTATCCAGTACGGCCTCGGCGCCAGTTTCCAGGCGATGCGCAACTCCGGTCTGGAAGTCACCGATGCCAACCGTGAGCGCATTGGTGTGGCCATGGGCTCCGGTATCGGCGGCCTGACCAATATCGAGAACAACTGTAAATCGTTGCATGAGCAAGGGCCGCGGCGCATTTCGCCGTTCTTCGTGCCCGGCTCGATTATCAATATGATTTCCGGCTTCCTGTCGATCCACTGGGGGCTGCAGGGGCCTAACTACGCCATTGCCACGGCCTGTACCACGGGCACTCACTGCATCGGCATGGCGGCCCGCAATATTGTCTACGGCGAAGCCGACGTGATGGTTGCCGGCGGTGCCGAGATGGCCGCCTGTGGCCTGGGCATGGGCGGCTTTGGTGCTGCGCGTGCGTTGTCTACCCGAAATGATGATCCTGCCAAGGCCAGTCGTCCGTGGGACAAAGACCGTGATGGCTTTGTGTTGTCCGATGGTGCCGGTGCGTTGGTGCTTGAAGAGTTGGAGCACGCTAAGGCGCGTGGGGCGACCATCCACGCCGAGCTAATCGGCTTTGGTATGAGCGGCGATGCCTACCACATGACCTCGCCACCGGAAGACGGTGCAGGCGCGGCGCGTTGCATGGCCAATGCGCTACGCGATGCGGGTGTGAATCCTGAGCAGGTGCAATACATCAATGCCCATGGCACCTCGACTTCGGCGGGCGATAAGGCCGAAGTGGCGGCGGTGAAATCGGTGTTTGGCGACCACGCCTACAAGCTGGCAGTCAGTTCGACCAAGTCCATGACCGGTCACCTGCTGGGTGCTGCCGGTGCTGTGGAGGCGATCTTCAGCATCCTCGCGCTGCGTGATCAGGTGGCGCCGCCGACCATCAACCTGGATAACCCGGACGAAGGGTGTGATCTGGACTTCGTCGCGCACCAGGCCAAGGCCATGGCCCTGGACGTCGTGCTGTCCAACTCCTTTGGTTTTGGTGGTACCAACGGCTCGCTGGTGTTCCGCCGGTTCGCCGGTTGATGCTGAGCTGGGTCGATGGCCAGCCGGCCGAGCTGCTGTCCGTCAAGGATCGCGGCTTGGCCTACGGCGATGGGCTGTTTGAGACCATCGCGGTAAAGGCCGGACAGCCGACCTTGCTGGAGCGTCATCTGGCACGTTTAGCCGAAGGTTGTGCGCGGCTGAGAATGCCTGTCGAGTTGCCTGTTGTGCGGGCCCAGGTACTGGCGTTCAGTCAGCAGCTGGGCGAGGGCGTGGTCAAGCTGATCCTCACACGTGGTGACGGGCAGCGCGGCTATGCAGTGCCGCAGCCTGCAAAGCCTCGGTTGATTTTGCAGGCGAGCGCTAAGCCCGCTTACCCGGCTGCTCATGCCGAGCACGGCGTGCGTCTTTTTCCCTGCGTTACCCGCCTAGCCGAGCAGCCTGTGTTGGCGGGCTTGAAGCATCTCAATCGGCTTGAGCAAGTGCTGGCGCGCAGTGAGTGGCACGACGCCGAGCATGCTGAGGGCTTGATGCTGGATACCAGCGGTCGGGTGATTGAGGGGGTATACAGCAACCTTCTGCTTGTCAGTGCAGGTGTGCTGATGACCGCCGATCTATCGCGCTGCGGTGTGGCCGGGGTGATGCGCGCGGAGCTGCTGGCCCAAGCTGATGCGCAGGGTATCGAGTGCCAGGTGCGTGATATCAGTTACGCCGAGTTGCTGGCTGCTGACGAAGTGATGCTGTGTAACAGTGTCTATGGCATCTGGCCTGTGCGCGCTTTGCTTGCGCACGGCTGGCCCGTCGGGCCGCTCACCCGTAAACTGCAGGCCATTACCCGCGATCTACTGGACTGCTGATTTGTGATACGCAAAATTTTGCTGCTGCTAGAAGGGGGCGTGCTGCTGGTTGGCTTGCTGGTTGCGTTTGCTGCCTGGCAACAACACGCCGCGTTGCACCAGCCCCTGAAACTTACTGATGAATACCTGGTTGATGTGCCCGTTGGCGCCACGCCAGGTGGCGTGCTTAATCGTCTTGAAGCGGATGGCGTCCTCGATCAGGCCTTTTGGTTGCGCCTGTACTGGCGCTTTAACTTGCGCGATCAACCGCTGCACAGTGGTGAATACCGCCTGGTGCCGGGTAGCACTGCTAGCGATATGCTCGACCTTTGGCGTCGCGGTGAGGTGTTGCAGTACAGCTTGACGCTGGTTGAAGGCTGGAATTTTCGTCAGGTGCGTGCCGCGCTGGAGCGCGAGAAACGCCTTGAGCTGACCCTGAGTGGGCTCAGTGATGCCGAATTAATGAAGAAGCTTGGCTTGCCGGGTCTTAATCCAGAAGGCCGTTTCTTTCCTGACACTTACAGTTTTGTTCGCGGCATGAGTGACCTTGAGTTACTCAAGCATGCGCATGCGCGGCTGGAAAAAGTACTGGCCGAAGAGTGGGCGCAGCGCGCCAAGGATTTGCCTTACAAAGAGCCCTACGAAGCGCTGATCATGGCTTCGATGATCGAGAAGGAAACCGGCGTGCCGCAAGAGCGTGGCGAAATTGCCGGGGTGTTCGTGCGGCGTTTGCGTATCGGTATGCGCCTGCAGACTGACCCGACCGTCATCTACGGTATGGGTGAGCGTTACAATGGCCGCATTACCCGTAACGATCTGCGTCAGCCCACGCCCTACAACACCTACACCATCGACGGCATGCCGCCGACGCCCATCGCACTAGTCGGGCGTGAGGCGATTCATGCCGCGTTGAACCCGGTGGCGGGCAAAAGTCTGTATTTTGTTGCGCGAGGTGATGGCAGCCACGTGTTCTCCAATAGCCTTGAGCAACACAACCGCGCAGTGCGCGAGTATCAGCTCAAGCGCCGTGCGGATTACCGATCAAGCCCAGCGCCTGCCACACCCAATAATCAGTAAGGACAACCTGTGAGCGGTTTGTTTATCACCTTGGAAGGCCCAGAGGGTGCCGGTAAAAGCACCAATCGTGACTACCTGGCCGAGCGCTTGCGTGAGCAGGGTGTTGATGTGTTGTTGACCCGTGAGCCGGGTGGCACGCCCTTGGCCGAGCGCGTGCGTGAGTTGTTGCTGGCGCCCAGTGATGAGCCGATGGCCGCTGATACCGAGTTGCTATTGGTGTTTGCCGCGCGTGCCCAGCACCTGGCGCAGGTCATTCGTCCAGCCTTGGCGCGTGGCTGTGTTGTGCTGTGTGATCGCTTTACCGACGCGACGTATGCCTACCAGGGCGGTGGACGTGGCTTATCTGAAGCGCGCATCGCGTTGCTGGAAGAGTTTGTGCAAGGTTCGTTACGCCCGGATTTGACCCTGATATTCGATTTGCCGATTGAGGTGGGCCTGGCTCGCGCAGCAGCACGTGGCAGATTGGATCGTTTTGAACAGGAAGGGCGGCAGTTTTTTGATGCGGTACGCCATACCTACCTAAGGCGTGCGGCCGAGCAACCGCAGCGTTATCGCGTTCTCGATGCTGGGCTATCCTTGAGTGACGTTCAGCGGGTGTTGGATAAGCTCGTGCCGCAGTTGTTGGAGCTGCAGCGTGGCTGATGCCTATCCTTGGCAAGACTCGCTCTGGCAGCAGTTAGCTGGGCGCAGTCAGCATGCCCATGCTTATTTGCTGCATGGGCCAGCCGGTATTGGTAAGCGCGCCCTGGCAGAGCGCTTGATGGCGAGCCTGTTGTGCCAGCAGCCCCGCGGGTTGAACGCCTGTGGTCAGTGCAAGTCCTGTTACCTGTTAGCCGCCGGTACCCACCCGGATAATTATATTCTTGAGCCGGAAGAAGCCGACAAGGCGATCAAGGTTGATCAGGTGCGAGAGCTGGTCAGCTTTGTCGTGCAGACCGCACAGTTGGCTGGGCGCAAGGTGGTGCTGGTTGAGCCGGCCGAGTCGATGAACATCAATGCCGCCAACGCATTGCTGAAAAGTCTGGAAGAACCCTCCGGCAACACCGTGCTGCTGCTGATCAGCCACCAACCCAGCCGTCTTCTGCCTACGGTTAAAAGCCGCTGCGTGCAGCAGGCATGTCCATTGCCGAGTGAGGCGATGAGTTTGGCATGGTTACAGCAGGCATTGCCGGACTGCAGTGCCGAAGAGCATCACGAGTTGTTGTTCCTTGCTGCGGGTTCACCTCTGGTGGCGGCCAAGATGCATGAGCAGGGCGTCATCGCTCAGCGTGCTCAGGTGGTGGATGGCGTAAAGAAACTACTCAAGCAGCAGATTTCACCCAGCCAGCTGGCCGAAAGCTGGAATACCGTATCCCTGCAGTTGTTGTTCGATTGGTTCTGTCAGTGGTCGCAGTTGATGTTGCGTTACCAGCTGACGCGCGATGAAGGCGGGCTGGGGCAGGCCGATATGCGCAAAGTGGTGCAATACTTGGCGGAGAAAGCCCCGCAACCGAAAGTGCTGAATATGCAGGATTGGGTGCTGGCGCAGCGTCAAAAAGTTATCGGTAAGGCTAACCTTAACCGTGTCTTGCTTCTCGAAGCCTTGCTGGTGCAGTGGGCAAGCTTGCCCGGGCCGGGCTAGAATCGGCCATTAAGTGAATAAAATCAGGAATGCCGCATGAGTCTGCCTCCTAACTTGGGCCCGCGTAACGGAATTTTGTCGCTGACAATCAAAGACAAATCCGTGCTTTATGCCGCTTATATGCCCTTTATCAAGAATGGCGGCCTGTTTATTCCAACCAATAAAAGCTACAAGCTCGGCGATGAAGTATTCATGCTGCTAAACCTGATGGATGAGCCGGAGAAAATTCCGGTGGCCGGCAAAGTGGTTTGGATCACACCCAAAGGCGCCCAGGGCAATCGCGCGGCCGGTGTGGGCGTGCAGTTCAATGATGGTGACAACACTGCGCGTAACAAAATCGAAACCTACCTGGCTGGTGCGCTCACCTCAGATCGTCCGACACACACCATGTAAGTGTTCTCTCCTCCGTACCTCCCTGTGCCGTATTTAGCGGCACCGATGCTCAAGTGATTGTTCCCCATGCTAGTTGATTCCCACTGCCACCTTGATCGTCTCGACTTGGCCGCCTATGACGGTTCACTGGATGCGGCGCTGGATGCTGCGCGTGCGCGCGGTGTCGGTCATTTTCTCTGCATCGGCGTCAGTGCTGACAATGCGGCGGCAGTCAAAGGCCTGGCCGAGTGTTATGCCGATGTCGATTGCTCGGTCGGTGTACACCCGCTCGACCTTGAGCCAGGCGCCGCGCCAGCGCTGGACTGGTTGCTCGGCGAGTTGAACCATCCGCAGGTGGTAGCCATTGGCGAAACGGGACTGGATTATCACTACGAGCCAGAATCCGCTGCGCTGCAGCAAACATCTTTCCGCCTGCACCTCGATGCGGCGCGAATTACCGGCAAGCCGGTAATTGTGCATACCCGCGAGGCGCGTGCCGACACCCTGGCGCTGCTGCGCGAAGCGGCGCTGCCGCAAGCCGGCGTGCTGCACTGCTTTACCGAAGATTGGGGAATGGCCAAGGCGGCGCTGGATATCGGTTTCTATATCTCGCTGTCTGGCATTGTCACCTTCCGTAATGCTGACGCGCTGCGTGAAGTGGCGCGTCAGGTGCCGGCTGATCGCCTGCTGGTGGAAACTGACTCGCCTTACCTGGCGCCCATCCCGCACCGCGGCAAACCGAATCTGCCTGAGTATGTGCGGGATGTGGCCGAGTACCTGGCAGTACTGCGTGGCGTCAGCTTCGAGCAGCTGGCTGAACAAACCACGGCAAACTTCAAACGCCTGTTTCCTTTGGCCCGAGTCAATTGAGCCCTGGGTAAAAATGCCCGCAGCAATTCTTAGCGTCGCGTAACAACCATGTATGGCGGTAATAAAAAAAACCCGGACTCTGGGGGGAAGCCGGGTTAAGACCATTAGGAGTAAATCAAGGTACGCGGTCCACGGTACCTTGCCTGGTGGAGCGCTTGGGGGGTACGCCGCACACCAGTAACCATCAGTATTGATGAAGATTGCCGATCGTCCAGGCCGTTCGCCGCCATTCTTAAACGTATTTGGAATACAGGTTGCGCTGTTGAGCGCTTAACCAGTAGCCAGCTGCTGTAACAGTTGCAGCGTTTCCTCGATTACTTGCGGTTTGGTGTAGAAGTGCGGCGACAAGCGGATCCCAGCACCGCGTTGCGCGCAGATCACCTGTTGCTGTTTTAAGCGCTCGAACAAGACTGGCTGCTGCCAACCATCAAGACTGAAGTTCACAATGCCGGCGCGCTGCTGGCGGGCCAATGGGCTGTGAAATCGTATGCCTGAGAGCTTTTGCAGGTCGTCGATCAACCATTGCATGCGCTCCTGCAGAGCTTGTTCGACCTGCGCCATACCGACGTCTTCCAGCAGTGACAGGCTGGCCTCCAGTGCCATGGCACCGAGCATGTTGGGGCTGCCGCATTCAAAGCGGCGGGCGCTGCGTGCCGGCTCCCAGTCATGGCGTTGGTAGTCACCGGCATGCTCCAGCATATGCCAGCCGTATTCATGCAGTTTCAGCTGCGTACGCAGGTCGCTGCGGCAATAGAACACCCCGAGCCCTTCCGGGCCAAGCAGCCACTTGTGACCATCGGCCATGGCGAACGCGCATTGGCTGGCCTGTACGTCGAAGGGCAGGGCGCCGAGTTGTTGGATAGCATCGATGCACAGCAGCACGCCACGTATTTGGCAGCCGTGACCCAGGCGTGGCAGGTCTAGGCGCAAGCCGCTGGCATATTGCACGGCGCTGATCGCCATCAGGCGGGTGCGCGGGCCACAGGCGGCCAGCAAGGCTGCCTCCGGATCACCGGCATGCAGGTTGACCTGCACCACCTCGACGCCCTGCGGGGCGAGGGCTTCCCAGACAATCCGGTTGGAGGGGAATTCTTCATCGCTGATCACCACCTGATCGCCTGGCCGCCAATCCATGCCGAAGGCGACAAAGGACAATGCCTCGGAGGTGTTCTTGAGCAAGGCGATATCAGCGCAGGTCGGTGCGTTGAGCAGGCGCTGCAAGCGTTCACGCAAACGCCGCTCAACTTGTAGCCAGGCCGCATAGTCGCGGGCGCCGGTTCTGGCGTTCTCGACGGCGAAACGGCTGACTGCATCAACGGTCCGTTGTGGCCAGGGTGAGACGGCTGCGTGGTTCAAATAGCGCAGGCCGGGAAGTTGCGGAAACTCGTCATGAACTGCGTACATGGTCGGATGATCCGTGCAATTTGCCGTTAGTTAGGCATAATACGCGCCTTCGATTTTTTGACCCCTTAGTCCTTTTATGCATAAAGAACCCCGCAAGGTCCGTGAGTTTCGCCGCCGCGAACAGGAAATTCTCGACACAGCACTGAAGCTTTTCCTTGAACAGGGCGAAGACAGCGTGACTGTGGAGATGATTGCCGACACGGTTGGTATCGGTAAAGGCACCATCTATAAGCACTTTAAGTCCAAGGCCGAAATTTACCTGCGCCTGATGCTCGATTACGAGCGAGACTTGAATGAGTTGCTGCATTCGGCTGACGTTGACCGCGATAAAGAAGCCCTCTCGCGTGCCTATTTTGAATTCCGCATGCGTGACCCGCAGCGCTACCGTTTGTTTGACCGCCTGGAAGAGAAGGTGGTCAAGGGCAATCAGGTGCCAGAGATGGTTGAGCAGCTGCACAAAATTCGCGCCTCCAACTTCGAGCGCCTGACCCAGTTGATTAAAGGTCGCATCGCCGAAGGCAAGCTGGAAGACGTGCCGCCGTACTTCCATTATTGCGCCGCCTGGGCGCTGGTGCATGGCGCTGTGGCGCTGTATCACTCGCCGTTCTGGAGCAATGTGCTGGAAGATCAGGAAGGCTTCTTCCAATTCCTTATGGATATTGGCGTGCGCATGGGCAACAAGCGCAAGCGCGAGGGTGACGCGCCGGCTAGCTGAGGTATTCAGCGCGTCGATAAACGCTCAGCTGCGAGGGCGGCGCCCCTATACTCGACGCCTCACTTTGCTGGAGTCGAGCATGATCGTTGACCGCCAGGGCAGACGTTTTCGCAATTTGCGTGTCAGCCTGACCGCCGCCTGCAACTATGCCTGTACCTACTGTGTACCCGACGGCAAGCGTTTGGTGGCCGCGCAGGACGAGTTGTCTGCTGATGCCATGCTGCGTGGCGTGGCCTATTTGATTGAGGCGGCCGGCATTGAACGTGTACGCATTACCGGTGGCGAGCCGCTGGTCAGCCCCAAACTAGACGCCTTTTTACGCGGTGTTAGCCAATTGGGTTTGGCCGATATCAGCCTGACCAGCAACGCTCAGTTGCTGACGCGTAAATTGCCGTTGCTGCTTGAGTGCGGTATCCACCGTTTGAATATTTCCCTCGACACCCTGGATGCGGCGGCATTTCGCGGCATCGCCCGTAGTGGTGACCTGGCCACTGTGCTCGACGGCTTGCAGCAGGCCAGTGCGGCGGGGTTGCAGCTCAAGATCAACATGGTGCCGCTGCGCGGGCAGAACCTCGACCAAGTGCTACCGATGCTCGATTACTGCTTGGCCAATGGCTTTGAGCTGCGCTTTATCGAATTGATGCGTATGGGGCATCTGGCGCGCGACCCCAACGCGTTTCAGCGCCAGTTTGTCGGCATGCCTGAGTTGCTGGCGATGATTGGTCAGCGTTATGCCTACAGTCAGGCCGTCGCGCCCTTAGATGCCACGGCACTGCGTTATGAAATCCCAGGGCTGGGTTTTTTTGGCGTAATCGCCAATGAAAGCGTACCGTTCTGTCGCACCTGCTCGCGGCTGCGCTTGTCATCGAGTGGCTGGCTGCACGGTTGCCTGTCATCGAGCAATCGCCACTATGTAGGGGATTTGCTCGACAAGCCACGCCATCAAGCGTTACCCGCGCTACAAGGCATGTTGGTCAAGGCGTTGGCTGACAAACAAGACGTCGCGTTCACCGGCGGTGCCACCGTGATGAAGATTATTGGCGGCTGAAATGGCCGCCAGCATTGAGTAAAGACCATGCAAGATTTCCCCATCAGCTACATCGAACCGGTATTCCGGCCGCCCAGCGAAGCCCATTCGTTGATCTTGCCGGTGACCAATGGCTGCTCTTGGAATCAGTGTACGTTTTGCGAAATGTACACCCAGGAGCAGAAGAAATTTCGCGCCCGTGACGAGGCTCAGGTGCTTGAAGAAATTCGCCTGACCGGCGAGCGAATGATCGTCCGGCGGGTATTCCTAGCGGACGGTGATGCGCTGGTCATGCCTACGCGCCGCTTGCTGACCATCCTGGCGGCAATTCGTGAGCACATGCCCGAGGTTTCGCGGGTGTCGAGCTACTGCCTGCCGCGCAACTTGCGCAAGAAATCGGTGGAAGAGCTCAAGGAGCTGGCTGATGCCGGGCTGGGTATGGCGTATGTCGGCTGTGAGTCGGGCGATGACGAAGTGCTGGCGCGGGTGAACAAAGGCGAGACCTATGCGTCCAGCCTAAGTGCATTGGATAAGCTCGGCCAGGCGGGTATCACCCGCTCGGTGATGATCCTCAACGGTTTGGGCGGCACGGTGTTGAGTGATCAGCATGCTGATAATTCGGCGCGCTTGATGAACGAGGCTCAGCCAGAGTTTCTGTCGACCCTGGTGGTGAGCTTCCCTCAGGGTGAGGCGCGCTTCCGAGAAAACTTTGCTGATTTCCAAGCGCTGAATCAGCAGCAGCTGTTTGTCGAGGTGGAGCGCTTGCTGCAGGGACTTGAACTGCGCGATACGGTCTTTCGCAGTGACCATGCCTCTAACTATCTGGTGCTCAAGGGCGCGCTCGGTGCAGATAAGCAGCGCTTGCTGGCGCAAGTGCGAGAAGCCATAGAAAAGCCGCAGCAGGCCCATTTGCGTCAGGTGTGGCAGCGCGGTCTTTAAGCGGCAGGGCTGGCGTGAAACCTGCATCTAGGCCCTATCTGCTGGTTTTCTGTCGCCGGCTGCAGGAGAAGTGTGATGCGTAGCCTGTTCTTAATTGTGGGTGTGTTGCTGCTGGGCGGTTGCATGAAGGTCAGTGATCTGGCCGATGGCGCGATTTATCAGCTGCGCGATGTCGGTGTGCTCGACCACAGCCAGACCCGCCGTGCCAGCCCCTGGCGCTTGCAAGCGGACTCGTTCATCTACATTGCTCAGGGCCACTTTGTGCCGCCGGGCGGTGCTTATCCGCGGCCTAATGTGGTGGCTGAGGAGGCCTATAAAGGCTTCGTTGAATATTTCCCGATGGTGCGTCGCGCCAAGTCGCCGCGTGGGCTTGAGGAGGCGATGGCCGAGGCGCGCGAGGCTGGGGCCCATTATCTGCTGTACAGCCGCTTTGCTTATGCTGATGACCGCATCGGCACTGTGGAGGAGTGGGAGGATCAGGAAGCGCTGGATCGTCTGGGCACCGATCGCGGGGTGATTCAGCTGATGCTGATCGAAACCAATACCCGCTATTTGGTTGATACGGCGCGCATTCGTAGTCGCGGAGGCTTCTTGACGCTCTATGATGCCAAACCAGAAGACTTGATCGGGCCGGCGCTGCAGGACTATGCGCGGCGCTTGTTGGGTTTGGGCTATTGAGGAGGATCGATGACTGACGCAGACAAAGCCGGCAATCTGCTGGCGCAAATACCTAAAGGTGAGGGCAAAGCGCCACCGCCAGTGCATCTGTGGAACCCGGATTTCTGCGGCGATATCGACATGCGCATCGCCCGTGATGGCACCTGGTATTACATGGGCACACCGATTGGTCGTAAGCCGATGGTGAAGCTGTTCTCCACCATTATTCGTTGCGACGGCGATAAGTATGTGCTGGTGACTCCGGTGGAAATGGTCGGCATTCAGGTTGATGACGCGCCTTTTGTGGCAGTCAGCCTGCAGGTTGAAGGTGCGGGTGAGGCGCAGGTGCTGCGCTTTGTCACTAATGTCGAGGATGAGGTGGTGGCAGGTCGCGAGCACCCGTTGCGGGTCGAGTTGGACTCGCTGACTGAGGAGCCTGCGCCGTACCTGCTTGTGCGAACCAATCTGGAGGCGCTGGTGCACCGCAATGTGTTCTACCAATTGGTCGAGCTGGCGGTTGTGCGGGAAATTGAGGGTAAAGCGTGGCTGGGTGTGTGGAGCAGTGGCGAGTTTTTCCCGATTGGTCCGCAACCAGACTGACTGTTTGTGTGCTTTTAAACCCACATAAAAAAAGGCTCCCGAGGGAGCCTTTTTTAGTGCCTTACATGTTGGGGTAGTTAGGCCCGCCTGTACCTTCAGGGGCCACCCAGTTGATGTTCTGGGCGGGGTCCTTGATGTCACAGGTTTTGCAGTGCACGCAGTTCTGCGCGTTGATCTGGAACTTCTTCTCGCCGTCTTCCTGCGTGACGATTTCATAAACGCCAGCAGGGCAGTAGCGCTGCGCGGGCTCGTCATACATCGGCAGGTTTTTGCTCAACGGAATGCTCGGGTCGGTGAGCTTCAGGTGGCAGGGTTGTTCCTCTTCATGGTTAGTGTTGGAGAGGAATACCGAGCTGAGCTTGTCGAAGCTGAGCTTACCGTCTGGTTTCGGGTAGCTGATTTTTTCGCAGTCAGCCGCCAGTTTCAGGCAAGCGTAATCCGGCTTGGTGTCGTGCAGGGTGAAGGGCATCTTGCCGCCGAAGATGTTCTGGTCAACCCAGTTGAAACCACCGCCGAGCAGCGGGCCGAACTTATGGATGGCCGGGCCGAAGTTACGGCTGCGGAACAGTTCGTCATACAGCCAGCTGGCCTTGAATCCGTCAACATAACCGGTCAGCTGATCGCCGCCTTCGCTGCCGGCAAACAGTGCGTCCGCTACTGCGTCGGCTGCGAGCATGCCGGACTTCATGGCAGTGTGGCTGCCCTTGATCTTGGCGAAGTTGAGGGTGCCGAGGTCGCAACCGATCAGCGCGCCGCCGTTGAAGACCATCTTCGGCAGGGAGTTGAGGCCGCCCTTGGCGATCGCGCGAGCGCCGTAAGCAACACGCTTACCGCCTTCCAGGTACTGTGCAACCACTGGGTGGTGCTTGTAGCGCTGGAACTCATCGAATGGCGACAGGTGTGGGTTGCTGTACGATAGGTCAACGATCAGGCCAACGACTACCTGATTATTTTCCAGGTGATAGAGGAACGAGCCACCGGTGTTTTCGGTGCCAGCGATATCCAGCGGCCAGCCGGCGGTGTGCACCACAAGGCCTTGCTCGTGCTTGGCTGGGTCGATGTCCCAGATTTCCTTGATGCCAATACCGTAGTGCTGAGCATCGGCTTCGGAGTCGAGGTTGAATTGCTTGATCAGCTGCTTGCCAATGTGGCCGCGGCAGCCTTCGGCGAACAGAGTGTATTTGGCACGCAGTTCCATGCCCGGGGTGTAGTAACCCTCTTTCGGGTTGCCTTCGCGGTCAACACCGAGGTCGCCGGTTAGAATCCCGTAGACCGAGCCGTTCTCGTTGATCAGCGCTTCTTGGGCAGCAAAGCCTGGGTAGATTTCTACACCGAGGTTCTCTGCCTGCTGCGCCAGCCAGCGGCACAGGTTGCCGAGAGAAATAATGTAGTTGCCATGGTTGTGCATGGTCTTGGGAACGAACAGATCAGGCACGCGAGTGGATTTATCTGCACCGGTCAGTACGTAGATGTCATCACGCTTGACGGGCGTGTTGAGCGGCGCACCAAGCTCTTTCCAGTCAGGGAACAGCTCGTTCAGGGCGCGGGGCTCAAATACGGCACCGGACAGAATGTGCGCGCCGACTTCGGAGCCTTTTTCGACCACGCAGACGCTGATTTCTTTACCGGCTTCGGCTGCTTTCTGCTTCAGTCGGCAGGCGGCGGACAAACCAGCAGGGCCGGCGCCGACGATGACGACGTCGAATTCCATAAACTCGCGTTCCACAGGCTATCTCCTTCTCAAGGCACTCTAATTTTATTTGGTGATCGAGCTCGTTCCGTGAGCGATGCTGGCGCATTATATCCGCAGCCTCCCGATGCTCCAATACAAACGTTTGTTTGAATTTTCTGTAGGGTTGTTAGAATCTTACTACATCGCTTGCGATTGGCCGCTTCGTTGTATTGACCCGCCTAGGTCGTGCGTTCAAGATACGAGCGGTTTTTGTCTGCCGTTACTGGTCGACTCCCGGTTCCGGCCGGTTTGCAGTTCCCGCCATGTTCGCTTCTGGCGACATTCTTATTCACCGGAGAGTAACGAGGAATCCATGAAGGTTCTTGTAGCTGTCAAACGAGTGGTCGACTACAACGTCAAAGTTCGCGTCAAAGCGGACAACAGCGGCGTTGATCTTGCCAACGTCAAGATGTCGATGAACCCTTTCTGCGAAATCGCCGTGGAAGAAGCTGTACGCCTGAAAGAGAAGGGCGTAGCGAGCGAAATCGTTGTTGTAACCATCGGCCCGACCACTGCTCAAGAGCAGCTGCGTACCGCGCTGGCGCTAGGTGCTGACCGTGCCATTCTGGTTGAATCGGCGGATGAGCTGAACTCCCTGGCCGTCGCCAAGCTCTTGAAAGCGGTTGTCGATAAAGAGCAGCCACAGCTGGTCATCATGGGCAAGCAGGCCATCGACAGCGACAACAACCAGACCGGCCAAATGCTCGGTGCTCTCACTGGTTTCGCTCAAGGCACCTTCGCTTCGAAAGTGGAAGTGGCGGGCGACAAGGTCAACGTAACCCGTGAAATCGACGGCGGTCTGCAGACTGTTGCGTTGAGCCTGCCGGCCATCGTGACCACCGACCTGCGCCTCAATGAGCCGCGTTACGCGTCGCTGCCGAACATCATGAAAGCCAAGAAGAAGCCGCTGGAAACTGTAGCCCCGGCTGATCTGGGCGTTTCCACCGCTTCCACCGTCAAGACCATCAAAGTCGAAGCGCCTGCTACCCGCAGCGCCGGCATCAAGGTCAAGTCTGTGGCTGAACTGGTCGAGAAATTGAAGAACGAGGCGAAGGTAATCTAAATGACTATCCTGGTTATCGCTGAACACACCAATGCCGCCCTGGCGCCTGCCACGCTGAACACTGTTGCAGCTGCTGCGAAGATCGGTGGTGACATCCACGTGCTGGTTGCCGGTGCCGCTTGCGGCGCAGCTGCCGAAGCCGCCGCCAAAATTGCTGGCGTGGCCAAGGTGCTAGTTGCTGACGGCGCCGCTTTCGCGCACCAGCTGCCGGAAAACGTTGCGCCGCTGGTTGCCGAGCTGGGTAAGGGCTACAGCCACATCCTGGCTGCTGCCACCAGCAACGGTAAAAACATCCTGCCGCGCGTTGCCGCTGCACTGGACGTTGATCAGATCTCGGAAATCATCGCGGTTGAAAGCGCTGATACCTTCAAGCGTCCGATCTACGCCGGTAATGCTATTGCCACTGTGCAATCGTCCGCTGCCGTTAAAGTCATCACCGTTCGCGCTACCGGTTTCGACCCGGTTGCGGCTGAAGGTGGTAGTGCTGCTGTTGAAGCCGTTAGCGGTGCAGCGGATGCAGGCAAATCGACGTTTGTCGGTGAAGAGCTGGCCAAGTCCGATCGTCCGGAACTGACCGCTGCCAAGATCGTCGTTTCCGGCGGCCGTGGCATGCAAAACGGCGACAACTTCAAGCACCTCTATGCCCTGGCTGACAAGCTGGGCGCTGCTGTAGGTGCCTCGCGCGCCGCTGTTGACGCCGGTTTCGTACCCAACGACATGCAGGTCGGTCAGACCGGCAAGATCGTTGCACCACAGCTGTACATCGCCGTTGGTATTTCCGGCGCGATCCAGCATCTGGCCGGCATGAAAGACTCCAAAGTGATCGTTGCGATCAACAAGGACGAAGAAGCGCCGATCTTCCAGGTGGCTGATTACGGCCTGGTAGCTGATCTGTTCGACGCAGTACCTGAGCTGGAGCAGCTGGTTTAAACCAGCTTTTCCCAGTTAACAAAAAACCCGCTCAGTGAGCGGGTTTTTTAATATGCAAGCTAATGATTTTATTGAAGTTTATTAAAGCATATACATTTATACCCACATCCATCCCCACACATACTGTGTCTGCAACACGTTTTCTCTTCAGAAAGCATGTGGATCCGCTAAGCAATCTACCCACTCGTCTACAGCCTTTTTCTCACCACCCGCCACCTTACTTCCCTACACCACCCCACCAAGATCAAGTAATCTGCGCCGGCACATAAAATGGAGCTTTACTGATGTCCGCGCTTGCAGCCCTGCTCAATACCTTTCGCAACGCTTCCGTCACCGAACGCGAAAAAGGCACCTACTTCGAAGAGCTGATTTGTGCCTACCTGCGCAATGAGGCGACGTACCGTGATCTGTACGAGCAGGTGTGGGCATATTCCGACTGGGCAAAGGAACAAGGGCTAGACGGTCGCGACACCGGTATCGATCTGGTTGCAAAAACGCAGGGCACCGGCGAGTACCATGCCATTCAGTGCAAACTTTACGCCGAGGACTACCGCGTACAGAAGAAAGACATCGACAGCTTCTTTACCGCATCCGGCAAGGCACCGTTCTCGCACCGCATCATCGTGGCCACCACTAACAACTGGAGCGAGCACGCCGAGGACGCATTACAAGGGCAGCAGCTCTCGATCAACAAGATCGACCTGCAAGCCTTGGAAGACAGCCAGATCGACTGGGCCAAGTACCAGCCCAACCAAGCCGTTGCCCTCAAAGCGCGTAAGCAGCTGCGCGATCACCAACAGACCGCATTGAATGCCACCGCTGCCGGCCTCAAAGACGCCGAGCGCGGCAAGCTGATCATGGCCTGCGGTACGGGTAAAACCTTTACCAGCTTGAAGATCGCCGAACGGCTGGCCGGCAAGGGCAAGCGTGTGCTGTTCCTGGTGCCCAGCCTGTCTCTGCTTTCGCAGACCCTCACCGAATGGACGCAGGAAAGCGAAACCCCGCTCCACAGCTTTGCCGTCTGCTCCGACAGCGACGTAGGCAAGAAGCGTAAGGCCGATGAAGACACCGTTCAGGTGTTCACTCACGAGCTGCGCTACCCAGCCTGTTGCCGCTGACCGAAAACTGACCCAGTAGAGGCTGTTCTGCCGACTGAAAACTGACCCAGGTGTTCAACTGCTTCTGCTCAATTTTTGAGCAGGAGAACACAGGGTGATCAGTATGGAAATGATGGGCAAAATTCGCCGGATGTATTTCCGCGACAAGCTGTCGCTGCATGAGATAGCCAAGCGCACCGGGTTGGCGCGCAACACGATTCGCAAGTGGGTCAGAGCACCTGAGGCCAAGCCGCCGGTCTACCAACGCCGCGCGATCTTCAACAAACTCAGCCTATTTCACGCCACGCTGGAGC
>NZ_JAYEET010000027.1:0-8920 GCF_034653255.1 Pseudomonas spirodelae
GAACACGGCGCAACTGGTGACACTGTTCGCGCTGTCGAATCTGTGGATGGCGCGCAGACATTTACTGACGAATGCGGGAGAGGTGCGCCTGTAATGCGGGGAATGGCTGCCGCGAGGTGCTTGCGGCGGCTAAAAACACAGAAATAAGCGGGTGATCTGATCGCTTTTGATCGATTTGCCGCTTTCAAAATCGGCGGAGGCTGAAGTTAGCCAGAAATACATGACTACTTCAGACCATCCCTAAAGGTGCCGAAGCAGAATAATTTCAGCCCATATTCTGCCCCCAACAACTTTTTTAGAATCGACATATGCATTCGCTGCTCTTGCTTAGAACGCAGCAGCGCATCATGAAACTCATCGATAACTAGACCCCAAATTCTCCTTAGCTTGATAACTTCCCTGATTTCGTTTGGAATATGCGAACCGCCTTTGGCCCCCTGCGCTGCGGTAATAGGTAACCCGAGGGCCAGCGCGAGTTCGGTCTTAAGACTTTTCTTCACGTTAATTTCGGGGGATTCGGCCATGGAGATAAAAGCCAACCTGTCGCTGTTTTTAATACGGCTGGGGATCTTGGATATTATAGCCGTCTTACCGGACCCACCCGGGCCAACTACGAGTAATGCAGGCGCATTCATACGATCAGGGACAGCCTCAATATTATTCATCATTCGAAAAACAGCCTCACTGGAGTTATTATCCACCCAAAGCTCTTCAAGAATTGCAGCTATTCGCACATCAGTATCTTCAGATAAATACTTCCGTTTGTCTGGTCGCACATGCTCGTCACTCATTTGCCATCCTCAGCCTTGAATCTTTTAGGCGGGGCAGAATAGTCAAGTTTGACTGGATCAGATTTAATTATCGGTTTAGCACTGACAGTATCTGGGTAAGCATCAGAGTAGGCTTTCGCCGAAGCTATGCGACGTCGCTCATTTCGCGTTAGAGCAGCGCTATCTTTCTCGATCTTTTGCTTGTCTCTATATGCTCTCCGTCCGCCATCGTCGTCGATCGACCCGGCGCGTACTGGTCGCCGATAAAACTTACTTGCTCGATACTCTTCATAGCTGGGTGCCTGCCCCGTCAAATCAGACAGCCGAATTGGACAGAAATGCCCACCTAGTTTCACCCACACTTCGTTCATATTGAATGGATCAAATTTAACAATAGCGCTCTTCGTGCCAACAAACTGATTTAACACAGGGTCCCAGTAAGTCTGGCCATGTAACTTAATACCATCCGGGTTTACGTTCCGGCTTTCTTGAGGCATAAACCATAGCTTCAGTTGCTCGATATCTGATAGCTTCGATGGATAGGGAATGCCACCATTGGGTGCATAATAATCAACCCATGCTTGCCTCGGACTAATTTTTAATTCGCTGTGAACCGTCGAATGATAGACAACTACTTCGCGCGCAAACCAGCGAGTAAACTCGGAGAAAGTCATGGTGGCATTTTTTTCACTGTCGAGTTTACGGCGTGCCACCGAATTCGACATTGTAGTGCCCTTCAAGAAATGAACTTTGGTCGTCATAAATGTGCCGATTAATCGCTCAACATGCCCACCATAATGCTTTTTTCCGACAGGCCTGTATTCAGGGTGTATTCCAAATGTATTGCACCCAGCCATAAATTTTGGACTAGTGAACTCAGCGGCATTGTCCATATGTAAAACCTCAGGCTTGCCATAATAAGGATAATCCGCAAGATCTAACCCTACACTCTTAACAAAACCTGCTTTAGGAAGAATACTTTGGCTAAATGCACATGCTACCGAAACAGTTGACGGAACGTGAAGACTGAGGTAATACCCAAGAATCACTCTTGTTCTTAAATCCATTACAACTGTCCACCAGGGGCGACCAATCACATTTATACGATCATCTGCTAGAAGCATCTCATCGACGAGTGTATGGTCCATCTGCACCCACTGCAGCGGTCTTTCAACAATTTTTTTACCAGGGCGCGCTGAGAATAGTTGGGCCGCTGCATCAGCGCCCTGCTGTATTTTTACTCTATTCTTTTCTGAAAGGATTAACCGTACACGACGCAAAACTGTGTCTTTGCAAGGACAAGGAAGGCCCTGCTCCTTACACGCAACATCAACCTCCACCCATACTTTGCTGTAACTGGCGGCTCTAGAATCGAAAACTTTATGAGTTGCGTTATCAATAATTACTTCAACTGCTTCATCCAGCCGGGTGATACCTTTCTTAACTCCCCGCCTCTGGAGAACCAATGATAGCGGGCCGATGCTTTCGTCATAGCTCCTAGCCATTTTAAAAAAATAGCTTCGCGATGAATTAAGCAGCAAGCAAGCCTGACTGGTAGTTACTTCACCTGCTTTCCACTGCTTAATTACATTGAAACGCGCAGCAGCCAGCAATAGCGCATCTTCCGTATAGTTATTTATATCCCATACGGTGTCATTATTATCGGGCGTTATCCCTGCATTTAAATCAATTCTTTCGATGTCGCGCATAGAAACCATTAACGCTTCGCCAGATGCGCTAACGATTACCCTGATGTTCTTAGGGCTGAATATTTGCTGAACTTTTGCGAGCTTTCCTTTCGCGACTACGAGTTCTCCAGGAGTTAGCTGGTCGGTCATAGATAATTCCCATAACACTACGCAAACATGATCAAAAAGTAGACTATGAGCGGAGTTTTCGCCAGCGCAGTCTACTTTTTAAACTATTTAACGCCTATGCTATTGATTTATTTATGAAAACCTTGCTCTCTTTTTTCAACAAGCGCCACATTTGCTCAATCAAGCGCGGCCCAAATCCTTTGGGCCGCGCTTGATCGACTTAAAGGCGCAATTACAGGTGGAAGTCGCCCGCAGCTTCCGGTTGGTAAAGCACTTTTCTGATTTCAATCCGCCGGGTCCGATCAGAAATCCGCCAGTCAATGGCGTCTCCCTCCTGATAGCCCAGGATGGCGGCGCCGATGTCGGAACACACGGAATGCTTCCCGGCGCTGCTGTCCGCGTCTTCTGGGTAAACCAAGGCCACTTCGATCTCTTCGTCGTCCAGTTGCAGCAAGGCCCTAGAGTTCATCGTGACGACATTGCGCGCCACCTGCTGGGGTTTTACGACAATGGCTCGCTCAAGCTCGTGTTCGAGCTCAACAACGGCCGGGCCTTGTTCGAGCGCGATCAGACTCTCGAGCCTGGCCTTGTCGATTTCAGTGATGTAGATCCCTGTGGAGTCGCCAGCGGCACCTTCGCGCAAGAACTGCAAATAGCGCCCCGCCGTCATGGAGAATGATTTCAATGTCGGTGTTTCGCTCTCAAGCAGAAAACCGCTGCGCAGAAAGGCTCTCAGCGAACGCGCATTGTCTGGGTGGATCTTGGCGATGAGCTTCTCGGCTCGCATGTCGAGGAAGGCCAGTTTCATGCCTTCGCGGATCGTGCGGGGGCCAAGGTTTCGGCCCCATTTGGCGCTGTCGCCGATGACCAGGACTATCTCGCAATTCGAGCCTGTCTTGATCAGACGGACAAAGCCCACCGGAGTGTCATGCCGGTCATAGGCCATGAAGAATCGGCCGCCCCGGTTGAATAGATGGGTCAGGATCGGCAACTGAGTCCGATCGATGACTTGCTCGATGGAGCGGGAGACATGACGCGAATCGCTCAGATAGCAGGTAACGCGCTCATCCTCCAACCAATCCATCAGCGTCAGCGCGTGTGCCCGAGTAATTTCAGGGCACAGCGAAATGAAAGGCTTGTTCATCTTCACCACACTTATTTGGAAATGATGAAAGCCCTTCATGGCTATGGCCATGACGGTTCTTTCGGCAACCCGGAATTTTAAAACATAACGCGAGTAAATGCCGTACAGCCTCGCGCTTTTCCTTAATAAGCGGTGCTATGACACCCGCCTGATCCGGCATGTGGACGCGGCCTAATCATAGTTATTGCGTTGCTGATCAGTCGTGTGGATCTGTTGAACCGTCTGTTTAAAACCCGTAGTTGTCGATGGCGCGACGCCGTTCGTTTTCATCACGCACATCGTAGTTGGCTGTTGTTTGAATATTCGTATGGTGCGCGAGCTTCTGCGCCAGAGACAGGTCGTGCTCTTCGATCACGCGGGTAATAAATGAACGGCGAAAATCATGCGGCATGATTTTTACGCCGACTTGCAGCCCGCGTTGTTGGGCTATGTAGTAGATCGCATGTTTGCTGATGCGCTCGCGGGTTATGTGGCTACCACGACGAATCCGGTTAAATAAAAAGCTATCGTCACCTTGGCCTGCAGGCAGTTGCGAGCGCCTGAATGCGAGCCAGGTATTGAGTTTTTCGAATGCCCAGCTTGGCGCGTACTTGACCAGTTCTTTGTTACCTTTGCCCAGTACGCGCAGGCTGCGCTCAGCGAAATCGACCTGGTTGAGGTCAAGGTTCACCGATTCTGATTTGCGCATGCCGGAGCCATACAAGATTGCAATAATTGCCGCATCCCGAAGCCCCTGAGGTCTAGGGTCGGCTGCGCAGACTTCCATCAATTCGCGAATCAAGCTGCGCTTGAGGTTGCGCCCCTGGATTATTCGAGTGCCACTGCTGGGCTTCACTGAGCGGATTTTCAGCAGATGATCCTGGTCGATCAAGCTCAGTCGCCAGGCCTCATTCATCACCCCGCGCAGTGCATTGACGTACAAGGATGAGGTGTTCGGCGCGTAACCATCTTCGCGCAGTGCCGCAACCAGTGCAGTTATATGCCCGGGTTGGAGCAGGTGCCAGGGGATCTCATGCAGATCGAGCTCATCGAAGCCCAAGCGGTATACCGCATCCTGCAGCACATATTTCATGGTCAATTGGCTGGAAGGCGCTAACCGAGCGAGATACTGAAGCAGTGGATTACGCAGTTCGGGTAATGCGCCCCCTGCCCCGTAATTAGTGCCTATAGCGGGTGAAGAGGCGAAGTGCGGTGTCACGGATGTTTCGTTATCGCGGTAATCAGCCAATCGTAAATAGTCCAAAATGAATTTAACTCAACTAAATAGTTATTTAGTTGAGTTAAATTAACTTACGTCTTAATAAATAGAATACGGCGCGTGAGCGCACTGCGGCTGAGACGCTCTACCCCGCCAAAATTCTGAGCCATACCAGCCTTCAGAAGTCAGGCTTTGGTGTATGGCGGCCTGACTCCGCTCTGACCAGCGCGCCTCTGCCCTGGCCAGAGCAGAGACATCAATCGCGATCCAGCAAATGGAAACTGGGCAAGGCAATATGCCAACGAATGGCGGCCAAGCGCGTTAGCAACACTGTGAGCATGGCCACACCGGTGTCGAGCCAGTGTGGGGTATCCAGGCTCCGCATACCGATAAAAACCAGGGCCCCTGCTATGCAGGCGGTGGCGTAGATTTCTTTCTGGAATATCAGCGGAATCTCATTGCAGATCACATCACGCATCACCCCGCCCGCCACGCCGGTCATCACCCCCATGATGATTGCCGTGCTATTGGGAACGTCATGCTGCATGGCGACTTCGGTGCCGATCACAGTAAAAACAGCCAAGCCAAAGGCATCTGCCAAGAGCAGACCTTTTTCGTGAATCGGCTGCGTCAGCCGCACCCAGATAACAGTACCAACAGCCGCCAGCGACGCGACGACGATGTACAGGTCGTTACGAATCCAGCTGACCGGATGGTTATCCAGAATCAAGTCACGCAGGGTACCGCCACCCAGGGCGGTGATGATGGCGATCACCAGCACACCAAACAGGTCCATGGACTTTCGCCCAGCCATTAGCGCGCCGGTGATGGCGAATACGGCGACACCGAACAAATCGGCGAGATAGAACAATTGCGCCATGCTGACCTCAGGACGATACGGGCGTACGCATGGTGACGAACTCTTCGGCCGCAGTTGGGTGCACGCCGATGGTTTCATCAAAAATCTGCTTGGTGGCCCCAGCCTTAAGTGCGATCGCCAGGCCCTGGACAATTTCGCCGGCCTCCGGTCCCACCATATGGCAGCCCAGTACACGGTCTGTGTCAGCATCTACCACCAGCTTCATCAGCGTGCGCTCCTGGCTTTCGGTCAGGGTCAGCTTCATCGGCCGGAAACGGCTCTCGAACACTTGGACGCGGTAGCCCTCCTCCCTCGCCTGCTCTTCGCTCAGCCCAACTGTGCCGATATTAGGCAGGCTGAATACCGCGGTCGGGATCGTCTGATAATCAACAGTGCGGTATTCCTCCGGCTTGAACAAACGCCTGGCTACCGCCATGCCTTCGGCCAGCGCAACCGGTGTCAGCTGAACGCGGCCAATCACATCGCCGATGGCGAGGATTGATGGCGTGCTGCTCTGGTATTTCGCATCGACCTTGATATAGCCGCGCTCATCAAGTTCTACGTGAGTGTTTTCCAGGCCCAGGTTGTCCAGCATTGGACGACGCCCGGTGGCGTAGAAAATGCAGTCCGCCTCAAGCTTCCGACCATCTTTAAGCGTGGCCAGCAGGCTGCCATCGGCCTGTTTGTCGATGCGCGCGATATCGCTGTTGAATTGCAGATCGACCCCGTGTTTGGTCAGTTCTTCCTGCAGATGGTTACGCACGGCATTGTCGAAGCCGCGCAAGAACAAATCACCGCGGTAGAGCAGTGACGTGTGCGAACCGAGGCCGTTGAAGATCGAGGCAAACTCCACAGCAATATAACCGCCGCCTATTACCAGCACACGCTTAGGTAGCTGCTGCAGAAAGAACACTTCATTCGAACCGATCGCATGTTCATGCCCCGGTACCTCAGGGATATGCGGCCAGCCGCCGGTGGCGATCAAGATGTGCTTGGCACTGTAGCGCTTACCGTCCAGCTCAACGCTGTGGTCATCAACAATCCGCGCATGGCCCTCAAGCAAGGTCACTCCGCTGTTGACCAGCAGATTACGGTAGATGCCATTGAGGCGTTCAATCTCGCGATTTTTGTTGGTAATCAGGGTGGGCCAGTCAAATTTGGCCTCACCGACCGACCAACCAAAACCCTGTGCTTGCTCAAAGTCATCGGCAAAGTGAGCACCATAAACCAGCAGCTTCTTCGGCACGCATCCGACGTTGACGCAGGTTCCGCCAAGGTAGCGGCTTTCAGCCACCGCCACGCGCGCACCATACCCCGCAGCAAACCGCGCAGCACGCACACCGCCGGAACCGGCGCCAATCACAAACAGGTCGAAGTCGTAGGTCATGTAAGCCTCCATAGCAAGGCGGCAAGCATACCCCAAGCGGCGCTAGCGACTAAGCTTGAAGCATATGAAACAGCAGGAGAACGCTGATGCCCCCTACCCTTACTCATGTAGCGTTACATGTGCCTGACGTAGACGCATGCGTGGCCTTTTATGAGCAGTTCTGCGCGATGCGGGTGATTCATCGGCGGGCGGGCAAAGGCGCAACGATTGTCTGGATGGCCGAGCTCGGTAAGGAACACAGCTTTATTTTCGTACTTATGCCGGGTGGTCAGAGTCGTCAATTGGCGGCCGATGACTACAGCCATTTCGGCTTTGCCCTAGGCAGCCGAGCCCAAGTCGACAGCATTGCTGAACAGGCGCGACTGGCCGGATGCTTGGTCTGGGAGCCACGCGATGAGGCCTACCCTGTGGGTTATTACTGCGGCGTGCGTGATCCGGCGGGGCATTATGTTGAATTCAGCTACGGCCAGCCATTAGGACCTGGCGCCGAGCACATGGCGTTGCCCTGAATGCACACAGCCACCCGAAGGTGGCTGTGGTTACCGCGCGGAAGGCTGAATCAGAAAGCCTTGCCGGTTTTGTAGAGGTTTTCGAAGCAGAAGTTGGTGGCGTCGATATAGCCTTCGGCGCCGCCGCAATCGAAGCGCTTGCCCTTGAATTTATAGGCCATGACGCAGCCATTCTGCGCCTGCTTCATCAGCGCGTCGGTGATCTGAATCTCCCCACCTTTGCCTGGCTCGGTCTGTTCGATCAGATCGAAGATGTCCGGGGTGAGGATATAGCGACCAATGATCGCCAGATTCGATGGCGCATCTTCCGGCTTGGGCTTCTCGACCATGCTGTTAACCCGGTAGATGTCATCGCGAATCATCTCTCCGGAAATCACACCGTATTTGTGGGTTTCTTCAGGTGGTACTTCCTGGATAGCCACAATGGAGCAGCGGAACTGCTTATAAAGCTTAACCATCTGCGTCAACACCGCATCGCCATCCAGGTTCAGGCACAGGTCATCGGCCAGAACCACCGCGAAGGGTTCATCGCCAATCAGCGGGCGGCCGCAGAGGATCGCGTGCCCCAGCCCCTTCATCTCAACCTGGCGGGTGTAGGAGAAGCTGCATTCGTCGATCAGGCGACGGATACCGACCAGGTACTTTTCTTTGTCGGTGTCGCGGATCTGGTGTTCGAGTTCGTAGCTGATGTCAAAGTGATCTTCCAGCGCGCGCTTGCCGCGGCCGGTAATCATGGCAATTTCCGTCAAGCCGGCTTCCAGCGCCTCTTCGACGCCATACTGGATCAACGGTTTGTTCACGATCGGCAGCATTTCTTTTGGCATAGCCTTAGTGGCTGGCAGAAAGCGGGTGCCGTAACCGGCTGCTGGGAACAAACATTTCTTGATCATGGGGAACCTTGAGCAATGATGTGAAAAAGTGCGCCCGCAGTCTATCAGGCTGCACCGGCCTTACAATGCCCCTCCCGCACAAGGCCAACGCCTGCATTTGAATGCCAGGATCGGGTAGGAGGCGGCCTCACGGCCGCCGTCCTCCCACACCACCGTGCGTACGGTTCCGTACACGGCGGTTCAGGCCATGCGGTTAAGCCGATTGATCGTATCCAGTATCGAGACCAGTCCAAGTCTGTCCCATAGCTTCTTCGGCAGCGCCTGATTCATATGCGGCGCTCCTGAGTTCCACCACGGGCCTCGGCCATTGAAGGCCGACTTGCAGGCACGCTCCTCGCTCAATCCC
>NZ_JAYEET010000028.1:0-1884 GCF_034653255.1 Pseudomonas spirodelae
GTGCACGCAGTTGCTCAGGTGTCAGTCGGTCGAGATTGGGCGAGGAATTCATGTTGCTGATTGTGCCAGAGCAGGCGGTCAGCGCAGATACACCAATGGGCTAATGGCCGGTGCTACAGCACTGTGATCGTGCCGCCCGCACCGACCCGCTGCCAGGGCAACCCCAGTACCAACGCCTGAAGTTGCTCAGCGTCGAGTTCGACTTCCGAGCCGTGTCGGATGCTTGGCCAGTGAAACTTGCCCTGGTTCAATCGCCGTGCGGCCAGCCAGATACCCACACCGTCATGTACCAGAACTTTCATGCGGTTGGCGCGGCGATTGGCGAAGAGATAGGCGCAGTGTGGTTTCGCCGCACCGAACACGGCCACCACGCGGGCCAACGCGGTTTCAGTGCCAGCACGCATGTCCATAGGCTCGGTGGCGAGCCAGATGGTATCGATGCGGATCACTGGGCAAGCCCACGGACAAAGCGGGCGCATCCTTCAGGATCGGAGGCTGGCCATTTCACGGTGACCGATTCCTTGCCAAGCAGTAGCTCGATAATCACCGATGCTTCAGTCGGTCGTTTGGGCGTCACCTTCACCGGAACGAACGCCGGCAACCCAGCTGGCAGTTGATCTCGGTAAAGCGGTAACCACTTGCGAATGACGTTGGCGTTGATGCCGTGGCGGATGGCCACGCGGGATACGCTCGCACCGGGTTGCAGGCACTCCTGAACAACCTGGGCCTTGAATGGTTTGGGGTAAGAGCTTCGTTGGCGCATGGAAATCCCGGCGATAAGGGCTATCGCGTCCGCTTAAAAATACGCGGACACCATCGCCCTTAATGCTGGTGTTCGGAAGGTGACTTGGCTGGACGCTTACGTTTTTTCGTCAGGTACTGAGGGTTTAATGGGCTCATCTTCGGCAAAACGCCATTGAGCTCGGTGCCATTGTCGCTGGCAAATTCCCGCTTGAGTGAGGTGGTGATATAGCGTCGCGCTGCCTCTGCATTTAGGTTCTCAGCGTTGATTAGCTCTTGCGCCTCACGCTGCTGTTCCGCTTGGGCAAAGGTGAAGAAGGCGTCAATCACACTGGCCTTGTCACCAATCTGGTCCAGATCGTTTTGGTTGATGAAATCGACCAGCAAGCTCTCTTTGGCGCGGTTGCCCAAGCTGGCACGAATCACCCGGCGCACTTCATCCACCAGCTCCGATTTGCTCTTGATCTTTTTGTTGTGCTCGAAGATCAGTTCTAGGATGTAGTCGAGGTTGATTTCCTGTGATTTGAGCAGGTCCACCTCAAAGACCACGTCATCCCAGTCGATGGTGGATTTATCCTTCTCCGCCCCCGCTTTTTCACGGCGCAACCAGTCGCGCACATCGTTATAGGTCGAACGATAATCCTGAATCTTCCGTTCGGCGGGGAGCGTGATCGCTTGCAGTGCGGTCAGGTCGTCATCGCTCAAATAGTGCTGGGCCTTGAATGCCTCCACCGCTGCCGGGTCGTTCATATCCACGCTTTGCAGCGCTTTCAGGCTGGCGAACTCGTCATAGTGTTGGCGCTGATGGAAAATTGACCCACCCTGCCGATTGAAATTTGACCCAGGGCGGATTGCTGATTTTGTTACCAGCAACTGTGGATAAGTCTACCAGCGCAGCTGCTGTTGCCCCCACTCCTTCGCTAGCCCAGTTCAGTTGTTTAAGACCTGCCACACGCAGCCATGTAGCAGGCCGTCGTCGCCATGAAATCAGAACGGCTCATCGTCCTCCGGTTCTTGGCCGCCCTTACGCTTTCGCTCCCGTGATTTGATCTTGGCCTGGGCCGCCAAGCTACTGTGTTGCAGGCGATAGGACTCGTTACCGGTTTCGACGATGTGGCAGTGGTGGGTCAGCCGATCCAGCAG
>NZ_JAYEET010000029.1:0-27382 GCF_034653255.1 Pseudomonas spirodelae
AACTTGAGGCGCAACACCTCTCGGATTTTACGCATGGATAAACGCTCCACGACGACCTCTTCGCTTCGAAAAAGAGGTCGATGGTAGTGAATAAATCCTGCGTAGCTGCCTGCCTGAAAAGTGTCCGGATGGCCGTGGAATCGGTGTCCGGATGCTCGTGGAGTGAGTGTCCGGATCAGCGTGGAATCACTGTCCGGATGTGCGTGGAATGGGTGTCCGAGTCAGCGTGGAATCCGCACTTGCAGGGGCAGTTTTCTCGGTAGGTTGTGTTGGTTTTTTGTGGGTTTTCAGGCGTTATTTCTATTTTCATAGTCAGCTGAAGGTTTTTTTGATGATTGCATTTCCTCAGGTTTTCATGGGGTTGCAGTAGGGGCGTGGCTGTTTGGCATATGGCTGCTGTGCTGGGATTACCGAAGGGAACAGTTTTGGTGCGCGGGTGTGGGATGGTTCTATTGAGTGCTTTCTAATGGTGCGAGACTTGTGGCGTCTGCACCGTGGATGCTGGAAGCACTGCTTCGGCGTATTCTGCAATGCGGATATTGGCGCTCTACAGCTGGGTTAGTGGTCTGCTGGCTGGCGCGTGTCAGGTGTCGCGGCTGAGTGCTGTTGCTCGGTCTGTCCGAGTATTGTCAAAACACTGTGGGTGGGTTTTTAGGGGTAATAGTGATGTTTGTTTTGGATTCGCGTTTGCAGCAGGACACGCTTTTATTGGGTGACTACCCGTTATGCAGTTTGCTGCTGATGAATGATGTGCAGTACCCGTGGTTTATCTTGGTGCCGCGTCGTGAGGCTGTGAGTGAGTTGTTCCAGTTGGATGCGGTGGATCAGCTGCAGCTCTGGCAGGAAACGAACAGCTTGGCTGAAGTGCTTAAAGACTGTTTTGCAGCGGATAAGATGAATGTCGCTACACTGGGGAATGTGGTCAGTCAGCTGCATATGCATGTCATCGTGCGTCGCCGCAATGACGTTGCTTGGCCCGCGCCTGTATGGGGTAAGTATCCAGCACAGCCTTATAGTGCTGAGCAGTTAGTGGCGCTGAAGGCCCGGTTGCGGCTGATTTTGACTGAAGGTTTTTGTTTTGCTGAGGGCTGATTGGTGGACGTAGAAGAGCGCATCAACGATTTACAAAGTCGCCTGGCCTTTCAAGATGACACGATTCAGGCGCTCAACGATGCGCTGGTGACGCAACAGCGATTGCTTGAGCGGTTGCAGTTGCAGGTGGCTGCATTGATCAAGCGGCAGGAGGAGGTGGGTTCGCAATTCGGCATGGCCGAGGATGAGGCGCCGCCGCCGCATTATTGAGTCTCTAAAACGCAAAAGGCCCGCATGTGCGGGCCTTTTGCGTTTTTGGGTTAGCGTCTTGCAGGCAGTGCGGCGATCACGTCTTCGGCTTGCAGGCCTTTGTCGCGGTGCATGACGGCGAATTCGACCCGCTGGCCTTCTACTAATACGCGGTGGCCTTCACCGCGAATAGCGCGAAAGTGCACAAAAATATCGTCACCCGAGTCGCGGGAGATAAAACCGAAACCCTTCGAGGTGTTGAACCACTTCACGGTGCCCGTTTCGCGGTCGCCCAAGTCGTGCGAGCTCGAAGTGTTACGTGACTTGAGGCGCAGGTTGGTTGCCAGGTGCAGGGCTACGGCGGCGGCAATGATGATCAGGCTAAACAGGCTTGCAGGCTGGTTGGCAATTTCTGCTAGAGGGGCTAGCAGGATCAAGGCTTGTAGCAGGCTGCCAATTACCAGTAGGGCTGAAACCAGGCTCTGCGCTTGATGGCGCAGGCCGGCATGCCAAATCGGCAGTTGCGGAGCAAGTAGAAGGTTAAGCAGGCCGAACAGTGCGAGGCACAGGGCGTCGGGGTGGTTTAAAAGTGACTGTGGTGTGTCGCTGAAGGCTGGAGCAAAAGAAAGTAGCAGGGCGATAGCGCCCGTCAGGAGATGGACAATTTTTAACATGTTCGATTAGCTCGCTCAATTTAAAGGTCAACGGACGGCTGGCTGCGCGTATTTGGCGTTGCAAGGGAGGAGTAGAAGCGCGTGGTACCAGCCGATGTGCCTGCGTGCTGAACCATGGCTGCGATTCAGCGGCACGGGGCGTATTTAACAGTAAAGAGGCGGGGTTCTCAATCAGGCTCTGAGTGCAGTATCGCTTGGGTTGGGGTTTACCTGATTGCGGCCATTACGCTTGGCTTGATAAAGCGCATCATCGGCGCGCGTGAGAAGTGTTTCCAGGGTGTCGCCTTGTTCGGCAAGGGCGAAACCAAAGGAGGCTGTGATGCTGTCGAGTACTTCGTCGGTACGGCGCACCTTGATGCGCAGTGACTGGATTTTCAGGCGCAACTGCTCGGCAAGAGCGTGAGCAGTAGAACTGTCGAAGCAGTCACGCAAGATGATGCAGAACTCCTCACCGCCATAGCGGGCGGCAATGGCGCGCGCAGGGAGGGCGTCGCGTAGTAGTTGACCAACATGCTGCAGTACGCGATCACCCAGGGGGTGCCCGTATTGGTCGTTGAACTGTTTGAAATAGTCGATATCCAGCATCACCAGGGCAACTCCTTCGTGCTCCGTGCTTAGGGCTTGTTCAAGCAGTCGGCTGAAGGCGTTGCGGTTGAATACTTGTGTCAGGTTATCCAGTGTTGCGGCAATGTGGGCGCGTTCGAGTTGACCGCGCAGGGTCTTGATTTCCTGCTGGGCAGCATTCAGTCGATATAGAAATTGGGTTTGCTGATTCTGCATCAGCTGAGTGCTTTCTTGCAGCTCGTTCAAGACGCTAGGCAGGTCGTCGATGATCGGTTCTTGTAGGGCGGCGAGGCCGAGCTTCAGGCTGACTTGATAGTTACTGCTGCCGGTGATGCTGAGTGAAACATCGCCTTCTATGTCGTCGACCAGTTCGATGACTTGTTGTTGCCCAGCGCGCGCTTCTTCGAGTTCGCCATGGATGATGTAGTCACGAAACAGCTTGACTGCGGTTTCCGGAGGAAAGCTGTCAAAGTCTGCGACGGTCTTATCCAGGCGGCGATTAAGTTCCGGCTCAAGTCCTTTGCTGTAGGTGTACCAGAGGGCGTAGTGCACCGGGTTCGGTGGAATGCCATGGCGCATCATCAGGGGGACTGATTTTTTTAGAAGCGCGGCAGCGTCGCGCGTTTCTTCGGGATAAAGCTCTAATATCCCGGGTGCTTTTTTGGGAGCGTTCATGCACATCACTGTGTCAGGGGTCCAATTGGCCAAAGCATAGATCAGCTGTTGTTCATTGCCCAGCAAAAGGCCTGTGGATGCGGGCTTGGTTGCGTTGGGAGTCCAAGGCTGGCAGCTAAATTTGCAGAGCTCGCTACTTAGAAAACAATAAACCTCGAGAAGTGCTCCCGAGGTTTATTGTTTCTGGCTTACGCCAGGCAAGTTTTCGGTTTGTTAAGCGGCTAGCAGGCTGCGCAGCATCCAGGCGGTTTTTTCATGGACTTGCATGCGCTGGGTCAGCAGGTCAGCGGTAGGTTCGTCGCTGACTTTGTCCAGCAGCGGAAAGATGCCGCGGGCTGTGCGTACAACGGCTTCATGGCCTTGAACCAGTAGTTTGATCATGTCTTGTGCATCTGGAACGCCTTCTTCTTCTTTAATAGAGGAGAGGCGAGCGTAGGCTGCATAGGTGCCCGGTGCTGGGAAGCCCAAGGTGCGAATGCGCTCTGCAATATCGTCCACGGCCAGTGCGAGCTCGGTGTATTGGCCTTCAAACATCAAATGCAGGGTGTTGAACATTGGGCCGGTTACGTTCCAATGGAAGTTATGGGTTTTCAGGTACAGCGTGTACGTATCGGCGAGTAAGCGCGACAAGCCCTCAGCGATGGCGGCGCGATCATGTTCGGCAATACCAATATTGATTTCCATACCATTTATCCTCTTATGCGGGGCTGGGCTGTTCTTTGATGGGCAAAGCCTAACATGACGGCTGTTGGGCTTTATCCTGCTTTATATCAATAGAAGTGCTGTTTGGATGATATTGCCGAGCCGGGGTTCAATTTTCTAGCGGCGCGTTATGTGCTCAGCGGTTGGGGCGGTTTCGCTGGTCTGGCGATGCGCCAGTTCTGGATGCTGCTGAAGTGTTTGATTGAAAAGCTCAACCCAGTGAGCACTGAACTGAGTCCCTGCAAGGTTGTTGATTTCGAGAATGGCGCGCAGCAGTGGGCGCTTGTTCAGTGTTTGGTGGGCGCGCTCGTGAGTGCGCGCGTCGAAGGTGTCGACGATGCTAATAATGAGAGCGCCAGGGCTGGTTTCGATTTCTTTCAGGCCTTTGGGGTAGCCACTGCCGTCCGCACGCTCCTGGTGCTGCAAGACAATTTCCGCGGCCGAGTGCCAGCGTGGCATGCGCTTGAGTAGGTCATGGGCGATGCGCGGATGCGATTGCATTCGACGACGTTCTTCATGGGTGAAATTGGCCTCTTTGTGCAGCATGTCCAGCGGCAAGAAGGCCATGCCCACGTCGTGCAGGCAGATGGCTGCGGCCAATTGCGCGGGCTGTTCTGGGGTGCCGCCCAGTTGGTTGATGGCCAGTGCCAGATCGAGCTGGCGTAGCCCGCGGCCTTGCCAGTAGTGCGAGCGACGTTCGCTGGCGTGCATCAAATCGACAAAGAACAGCAGGTCAGCATCAAGCTCGATGCCGTAGCGCTTCAGTAGTTCTGCAACCGCAGGTTGTTCAGTCGTGTGGAGAGTGGCGGCTTCAGAGCTGGGGTCGAGTTGCTGTAGCAGTGCGCTACGGATGCCGGTTTGTTGCTCTGCAGGTATGTGCGCAAGATGGCTGAGTGCCTGAGCAAGGGCCTGGCTCTGGTTGTCGCTAAGTTGTGCCTCGGGGCCGCCGAATGCGTAATGGATAAGCGCTTTGAGATGGTCGAGGGTTAGCAAGAGAATGTCGCCCAGTAAGCTGTCAAAACTTAGCTCGCCCTCGCGCAAGCAAGACAGTACATCCTCCATAGCTTGTGGAACGCTCATCAGCGCATCTAGTCCGACGCAGCCCAGATTGCCTTTGACTGTATGGATCAAGCGAAACAACTCACGCAGACGCTCGTTGTCAGTGGGTGCATGCTCAAGCTCGATCAGTAATTGCTCGCAGCGTTGGAATTGTTCGCTGGACTCCAGGCGAAAGTCATCGAGCAAATCGCTGGATAATTCAGCCAAGTCTGGCCTGCTCATAGGCGTCTCCACTCACCGATAGTCTGAAAGCTGCATGCCTGAGTATAGGAAGGGCTGGCAATAGCGCTTAGGGCGGCGGCTGCACGTGACGGCTTAACCATATATAATCCCGCCCTTTGCCGTGTTTTGTGGGGCCTTGCGGGCGATTGCGTATGCGTCGCCGGTCAGTTACCGCCCATGAAATCAGCGCAATTGCGGGAAAAGGCGCATGCGCCAGCCGGCCAACGAGCGTCGCATTGATTGCGGCCCAACGAATTCAAGACTCAGAGAAGCGATTACCACCATGATGCGCAGCCATTATTGCGGCCAACTGAACGAGAGCCTGGACGGCCAGGAAATCACCCTTTGCGGTTGGGTACATCGCCGCCGTGACCATGGCGGGGTGATTTTCCTCGACATTCGTGACCGTGAAGGTCTGGCTCAGGTGGTGTTCGACCCGGATCGTGCCGAAACCTTTGCAGCGGCTGACAAAGTGCGCAGCGAATATGTGGTGAAAATCACCGGCAAGGTGCGCTTGCGTCCGGCGGGTGCGGGTAATGCCAACATGGCCTCCGGCGCGATTGAAGTGCTGGGTTATGAGTTGGAAGTGCTGAACGAAGCGGAAACTCCGCCGTTCCCACTTAACGAATACACCGATGTCGGCGAAGAAACGCGCCTGCGTTACCGCTTTATCGACCTGCGTCGCCCAGAAATGGCGGCCAAGTTGAAGCTGCGCTCGAGCATCACCAGCAGCATTCGTCGCTACCTCGACGACAACGGCTTCCTCGATGTGGAAACGCCGATTCTTACCCGCGCCACGCCAGAAGGCGCGCGCGATTATCTGGTGCCAAGCCGCACCCACGCTGGCAGCTTCTTCGCACTGCCGCAGTCGCCGCAGCTGTTCAAGCAATTGCTGATGGTCGCGGGCTTCGACCGCTACTACCAGATTGCCAAGTGCTTCCGTGACGAAGACCTGCGTGCCGACCGTCAGCCTGAGTTCACTCAGATCGACATCGAAACCAGCTTCCTCGATGAAGCGGACATCATGGCCATCACCGAGAAGATGATTCGCCAGCTGTTTAAAGAAGTGCTGGATGTTGAATTCGGCGAGTTGCCGCACATGACCCTGGCCGAAGCCATGCGCCGTTATGGTTCGGACAAGCCGGACCTGCGTAACCCGCTGGAGCTGGTGGACGTTGCCTATCAGCTCAAGGATGTCGACTTCAAAGTCTTCGCCGGCCCAGCTAACGATGCGAAGTGCCGCGTTACCGCTTTGCGCGTACCAGGCGGGGCGAGCATGCCGCGCAAGCAGATCGACGATTACACCAAGTTCGTCGGCATCTACGGTGCCAAAGGCCTGGCCTACATCAAGGTCAACGAACGCGCTGCTGGCGTTGAAGGTCTGCAGTCGCCGATCGTTAAGAACATCCCGCTGGACAACATCAATGTGATCCTTGATCGCGTCGGTGCGGTCGACGGCGACATCGTGTTCTTCGGCGCTGATAAGGCCAAGATCGTTTCCGAGGCATTGGGCGCGCTGCGTATCAAGCTGGGTCACGACCTCAACCTGCTGACTTGCGAGTGGGCACCGCTGTGGGTTGTTGACTTCCCGATGTTCGAAGAGAACGACGACGGTAGCCTGACTGCCATGCATCACCCGTTCACTGCACCGAAATGCACCCCGGCGGAGCTGGAAGCTAATCCGGCGGCCTCACTGTCGCGCGCCTATGACATGGTGCTTAACGGCACTGAGCTGGGTGGCGGTTCGATTCGTATCCACGATAAGTCGATGCAACAGACGGTGTTCCGCGTGCTGGGCATCAGCGAAGACGAGCAGCAGGAGAAGTTCGGCTTCCTCCTCGATGCCCTGAAGTTCGGTGCGCCGCCTCACGGTGGTTTGGCCTTCGGTCTGGATCGCCTGGTGATGCTGATGACCGGTGCGCAGTCGATTCGCGAAGTGATTGCCTTCCCGAAAACCCAAAGCGCGGCCTGTGTCATGACGCAGGCGCCGGGTGAGGTGGATAACAAGTCGTTGCGCGAGTTGCACATTCGTCTGCGCGAACAGCCGAAAGCGGAATAAAGCATCACAAGAAGCCTGGTTTTCCAGGCTTCTTCTTTATGGCTGGGCGCAGCGGCTGAACTGCTTCAGCGGCTGCACTCGATATTGAATCTGAAGCAAACGGAGTGAGTTATGGCTGGTCATTCCAAGTGGGCCAACATCAAGCACCGCAAAGGGCGTCAGGATGCCAAGCGCGGCAAGATTTTCACCAAAATCATTCGTGAGCTGACCGTTGCGGCCAAGCACGGCGGACCAGTGCCGGCGGATAACCCACGTCTGCGTCTGGCGGTGGACAAGGCGCTGACCGCCAACATGTCGCGTGATGTCATCGATCGGGCGATTGCGCGTGGCGCCGGTAACAATGACGCCGACAACGTTGCTGAGCTGAGCTATGAAGGCTACGCCGTGGGTGGTGTGGCGATTATCGTTGAGGCCATGACCGACAACCGTAACCGTACGGCTGCGGAAGTACGCCATGCCTTCACTAAGTGTGGCGGCAACCTCGGTACCGATGGCTCGGTGGCCTATATGTTCGACCGCAAAGGCCAGCTCAGCTTCGCACCGGGTGTCGACGAAGATGCGCTGATGGAAGCGGCCCTGGAGGCTGGTGCCGATGACGTGGAGATGGGTGAAGATGGTTCGGCGCTGGTCTCCACCAGTTTTGCTGATTTTCATGCCGTTAACGAGGCGCTCAGTGCTGCAGGCTTTAAGCCTGAGGACGCTGAAATTGCCATGATCCCTTCGATTAGCGCGCCGATTACCGACCTGGATACTGCGCAGAAGGTCATCAAGCTGATCGATATGCTGGAAGACCTCGACGATGTGCAGGAGGTTTACCACAACGCCGAGATTCCTGATGAGCTGATGGAGCAGCTTGGCTGATCGTCCATGGCTTTAGCGAAACCGGAAGGGATTGGGTGAATAACCCAGCGCTTCCGGTTTTTTTATGGGGGCTGGCTGGGTGACGCAAGCCTGGCCGAGCTCTATACTCGCGAACTGGATAAATAGACAGTGTGCCGGCTGAGTTGGCGGGTACCTTGAGTGAGCGCTAGGCATGACCTTGATTCTCGGCATCGACCCGGGTTCGCGCATTACCGGCTACGGCGTGGTGCGCGATAACGGGCGTAATTGCGAATATGTCGCCTCGGGCTGTATTCGTACGGGCAATGGCTCCATGCCGGAGCGTCTGCAGGTGGTGTTTCGCGGCGTGCGCGAGGTGATTGAAACCTACGGGCCGGTCACCATGGGCATCGAGCAGGTGTTTATGGCGCGCAACCCGGACTCCGCGCTTAAGCTCGGTCAGGCGCGTGGCGTGGCCATCGTCGCAGGGATTGAAGCGGGGCTGGATATCGCCGAATACACCGCTACTCAGGTCAAGCAGGCGATTGCCGGCACCGGCGGGGCGGACAAGGAGCAAGTGCAATTGATGGTCATGCACTTACTCAAATTGGTGCAGAAGCCACAGATTGATGCCTCTGATGCCCTGGCAATTGCCTTGTGCCATGCCCATCATCGACAAAGTCTAATTCCTCACGGCCTGGTCGGCGCCAAGCGTCGCGCCGGTCGCCTTCGTTTGTAACGTAATTTTTAAGGAAAGCAGCGGTGATCGGACGTTTGCGCGGCACCCTGGCGGAAAAGCAGCCGCCTCATGTGATTGTTGACATAAATGGTTTGGGTTATGAGTTGGAAGTCCCCATGACCACCCTGTACCGTTTGCCCTCGGTGGGCGAGCCGCTGACGCTGCACATCCATTTGGTGGTGCGTGAAGACGCGCATCTGCTCTATGGTTTTTTTGAGAAGCGTGAGCGCGAGTTGTTTCGTGAGCTCATCCGCCTGAATGGCGTCGGCCCGAAGCTGGCACTGGCCTTGATGTCGGGGCTTGAGGTCGATGAGCTGGTGCGTTGTGTGCAGGCGCAAGACACCTCGGTGTTGGTGAAAATCCCAGGGGTCGGCAAAAAAACCGCGGAGCGTTTGTTGGTTGAGTTGAAGGACCGCTTCAAGGCTTGGGAGACCGTTCCCGGCATGTCGAACTTGGTGGTGGAACCTCGCGCCGGCAGCGCAGTCTCAAGCGCGGAGAATGATGCCGTCAGCGCACTTATTTCGCTCGGCTACAAACCCCAGGAAGCCAGTCGCGCCGTCTCAGCTATTAAGGAAGAAGGTTTGAGCAGTGAAGATATGATTCGTCGAGCCCTTAAGGGAATGGTCTAGTGCTAGAAGCTGATCGTCTGATTACCGCCACCCCCCGCGACCGTGACGAACAGGTCGACCGCGCTATTCGCCCGCTTAAGCTGGCTGAGTACATTGGTCAGCCAAGCGTGCGTGAGCAGATGGAGCTGTTTATCCAGGCTGCCCGTGGGCGCAGTGAAGCGCTCGATCACACCCTGATTTTCGGCCCGCCTGGCCTAGGCAAAACGACCCTGGCCAATATCATCGCTCAGGAAATGAACGTCTCCATCAAAAGCACGTCCGGCCCAGTGCTGGAGCGGCCGGGCGATCTGGCCGCGTTGCTGACCAATCTTGAGCCGGGCGATGTGCTGTTTATCGATGAGATTCATCGTCTTTCGCCGATTGTTGAAGAAGTACTGTACCCGGCGATGGAGGACTTCCAGCTCGACATCATGATTGGTGAGGGCCCTGCAGCGCGTTCGATCAAGCTCGATCTGCCGCCCTTTACCTTGGTCGGTGCCACCACCCGCGCTGGCATGCTGACCAATCCGCTGCGTGATCGTTTCGGTATCGTCCAGCGCTTGGAGTTCTATAACACCGAAGACCTGACCACCATCATCATGCGTTCGGCGGGAATTCTGGGTTTGCCGATTGAGCCGCAGGGTGCATTCGAGATTGCGCGCCGGGCACGCGGTACGCCGCGTATTGCCAACCGCTTGCTGCGCCGGGTGCGTGACTTTGCTGAAGTGCGCGGCCAGGGCGATATCACCCGGTCGATTGCTGATCTTGCGCTGAACTTGCTGGATGTCGATGAGCGGGGGTTCGATCATCAGGATCGGCGCTTGCTGCTGACCATGATTGAGAAGTTCGACGGTGGCCCGGTGGGAGTCGACAACCTGGCGGCAGCCATCAGCGAAGAGCGGCATACCATTGAAGATGTGCTGGAACCTTATCTCATCCAGCAGGGCTACATCATGCGCACCCCGCGTGGACGTGTGGTAACCCGGCATGCTTACCTGCATTTTGGCCTGAATGTACCCAAACGCATGGGCGAACTGCCCGTGGAGCAGCAGGCTGACGGTGCGCTGGAATAAGAAAAAATACTTGCTGTACCCAATTGGCAAGACCGGGAGCTAAGACTAGAGTATGCGCGCGCAAAACGGAGTTCAGCCGTCCACTTTTCGTTGTCGGGTTTATTTCGAAGACACCGACGCAGGCGGCATCGTCTACTACGTCAATTACCTCAAATTTATGGAACGGGCTCGTACCGAACGCCTGCGTGATCTGGGTTTTCTCCAGTCGACGCTGGCCGAGGAGGGCCTGTTGTTTGTTGTGCACTCGGCTGAAGCGCGCTATCACGCGCCAGCCAGGCTCGATGATGAGCTGGTGGTAAGCGCTGAAGTGGTTGAGTTAAACCGTGCCAGCTTGCGTTTTCGTCAGCAAGTCAGGCGGGCAGCGGATGATGTGTTGCTCTGTGAAGGGCAATTTATGGTGGCCTGTGTGCGCGCCGACAATTTAAAACCCCGGGCTATTCCCCCAACTCTGCATACGGCCTTTGCCGGGCAGGGTGGCGCGGGTACATCTAGAGCAGGAGAGTAAGCGTGGAAGCCAACGCCGTTGACCACATGTCTATGTGGAGTCTGATCAGCAACGCCAGTCTGGTGGTGCAATTGGTAATGCTGACGCTGGTGGCCGCATCGGTCACTTCGTGGGTCATGATTTTCCAGCGCACCGCTTTGTTGCGTGCGGCCAAGCGTGCCTTGGACAGTTTTGAAGAGCGCTTCTGGTCGGGTATCGACCTGTCCAAGCTCTATCGCCAGGCAGGCAGCAATCCGGACCCGGATTCCGGGCTTGAGCAAATTTTCCGCGCCGGCTTTAAAGACTTCTCGCGCCTGCGTCAGCAGCCGGGTGTTGACCCGGATGCGGTGATGGATGCCGTAGCACGCGCCATGCGCGTAGCGATCTCGCGCGAAGAAGAAAAGTTGGAGCAGAGTCTGCCGTTCTTGGCCACTGTGGGGTCGACCAGCCCGTATATCGGCCTGTTCGGTACTGTGTGGGGGATCATGAACTCCTTCCGCGGCTTGGCCCAAGTGCAGCAGGCCACCCTGGCCACTGTAGCGCCGGGTATTGCTGAAGCGCTGATTGCCACTGCAATTGGTTTGTTTGCGGCGATCCCAGCAGTAATTGCCTACAACCGTTTTGCTGCGCGCGGCGAAATGTTGATCGGCCGTTATTACACCTTCGCTGACGAGTTCCAGGCGATTTTGCACCGCAAAGTGCACACCAGCGACGACTAAGCCTTAGGCATTCTCAATACAGGTTTTTCAAGCCATGGCCAGAATTCGCAACAGACGCAAGCCCGTCGCCGAGATGAACGTGGTGCCTTACATCGATGTGATGTTGGTGCTGCTGGTGATCTTTATGGTGACCGCGCCGATGCTCAATCAAGGGGTTAAGGTTGACCTGCCGAAAGTCAGCAGCGAGGCCTTGCCGCAAGACAACAATGCCCAGGTGCTGACTATTTCGATCAAGGCCGATAAAACCTACTACTGGAATATGGGCACCGAGGTCGATGTCGACACCGTGCAGGACAAAGCGCTGACGCTGGAAGAGATGACTCGCGCGGTAACCGCAATCATTAATCAGAGCCGTGCCACGGGTAAGCAGGTCCAGGTGTTCGTGCGTGGCGATAAAACCGTCGATTACGGCACGGTGATGGCGGCCATGGGTGGCTTGCAGCAGGCTGACGTGGGTAACGTCGGGCTGATTACCGAGGCCCCCTGATGCAATACCAGCGCGAGCGTTCGTCCTCGGAAAGTCTGTTTTGGCCTGTGGTCTGGGCAGTGGCGCTGCACGTCATCATGTTTGCCATGCTGTTTGTCAGCTTCGCTTTTGCCCCGGATCTACCGCCGGCCAAGCCGGTGGTGCAGGCAACCTTGTACAAGCTGCAATCGCAGAGTCAGGCCACCACCCAGACCAACCAGAAAATAGCCGGTGAGACGAAAAAGACCACTGCACCTGTGTACGAAACCGAACAGCTTGAGCAGAAAAAAGCGGAGCAAGAGAAAGTAGCGGCCAAGGCAGCGGAACAAAAGAAGGCGCAAGAGGCTCAGAAAGCCCAAGACGCTAAAAAAGCCGACGCCGAGAAGAAGTCTGCTGAGGCGAAAAAAGCAGCAGAGCAAAAGAAACTGGCTGACGTAGCAAAAAAGAAAGCCGCTGACGAAGCTGCCAAGAAGAAGGCTGCTGAAGACGCTAAGAAGAAAGCAGCCGAAGACGCCAAAAAGAAAGCGGCAGAAGAGGCGAAGAAAAAAGCGGCCGCTGAAGCCGCGAAGAAGAAAACAGCTGACGACGCCAAGAAGAAAGCAGCGGAGGCGGCGCAGCGAAAGGCCGTAGAAGACAAAAAGGCTGCCGCACTGGCCGAGTTGCTGTCCGAGGATGTCGGTCGTCAGCAGGCTATGGCTGACACTGTTGGTGATGAAGTGGCCGGCAGTTTGGATGATTTAATTGTCATGCTGGTGAGTCAGCAGTGGCGGCGCCCGCCTTCTGCGCGCAATGGCATGAGTGTAGAAGTCCTGATCGAAATGTTGCCCGATGGCACCATTACCAATGCTAGCGTGACGCGCTCAAGTGGCGATTCACCTTTTGATAACTCGGCCGTGCAAGCGGTGCGTAACGTCGGTCGTATCGCTGAAATGCAACAGCTGGACCGCGCCACTTTTGATCGCCTTTACCGGCAGCGTCGCGCTGTCTTTAAACCGGAGGACTTAGGTCTGTGAATACCCTGATGCGTATTGTTCTGCTCGGTCTGACCCTAGTGGTTGGCACCGTTCAGGCCGCTGATCCGCTGGTGATCAGCAGTGGCACCGACCGTGCTACACCCATCGCTGTTGTGCCTTTTGGCTGGCAGGGTGGCAGCGTGTTGCCCGAGGATATGGCTGAAATTATCGGCAATGACCTACGCAACTCGGGCGTGTTCGAGTCGATCCCGCGGCAAAATATGATCAGCCTGCCGACTCAGGCGGCCGAAGTCATCTACCGCGACTGGCAGGCGCTCGGTGCGCAGTACGTGCTAGTGGGCAGTATTGTGCCAAGCGGCGGTCGCCTGCAGATTCAGTTTGCGTTGTTCAACGTGACCACTCAGCAGCAAGTCATGACCGGCAGTGTCGGCGGTGGTGTTGATCAGCTGCGTGATATGGCGCACCACATTGCTGATCAGTCTTACGAGAAACTCACCGGTGTGAAAGGCGCGTTTTCCACGCGCATGCTTTATGTGACTGCCGAGCGCTTTGCGGTCAACAACACCCGTTATACCTTGCAGCGCTCTGACTATGACGGCGCGCGTGCAGTGACCTTGCTGCAGTCGCGTGAGCCGATTCTATCGCCGTCGTTTGCCCCGGACGGTCGGCGGATTGCCTATGTGTCGTTTGAACAGAAGCGTCCGCGGATCTTCGTGCAGCACATTGATACCGGTCGGCGTGAGCAGGTCACCAATTTTGAAGGCCTTAATGGCGCGCCGGCGTGGTCGCCGGATGGCAATCGCCTAGCATTTGTACTGTCTAAAGACGGCAACCCGGAAATCTATGTGATGGATATGGGCACTCGGCAATTGCGCCGGGTAACCAACCAAGCCTCTATCGATACCGAGCCTTTCTGGGGCAAGGATGGCCAGACGCTGTACTTCACATCGGATCGTTCCGGTAAGCCACAAATCTACAAAACCAACATCAACAGTGGTGCGGCTGAGCGTGTGACCTTTATTGGTAACTACAACGCAAATCCGAAGCTGTCTGCTGATGAGAAAACCCTGGTTATGATTCACCGCCAGGATGGTTACACCGTGTTCAAGGTGGCTGCACAAGACCTGCAGCGCGGCAATTTGCGCATTCTTTCAGACACCAGTTTGGATGAGTCGCCCACTGTTGCGCCCAACGGCACCATGGTAGTCTACGCCACCCGCCAGCAGGGCCGGGGAGTCTTGGTTTTAGCGTCCACCAATGGACGTGTGAGGCTCCCTCTTCCTACCGCTCAAGGCGAAGTTCGAGAGCCTTCTTGGTCCCCTTACCTGAACTGATGCGGCGCTATACCGTTGTTGTTTGAAACATTGCTTAACACACTGGGGTTCATTAGGAGCTATATGATGGAAATGCTGAAATTTGGTAAGTTCGCTGCACTGGGTTTGGCTCTCGCCGTGGCTGTAGGTTGTTCCTCTAAAGGCGGTGACGCTGCTGGTGAAGGCGCTATCGATCCTAACGCTGGTTACGGTGCCAACACTGGCGCTGTTGATGGCAGCCTGAGCGAAGAAGCAGCTCTGCGCGCTATCACCACCTTCTACTTCGAATACGACAGCTCCGACCTGAAGCCAGAGGCCATGCGCGCTCTGGACGTGCACGCCAAAGACCTGCAAGGCAATGGCGCTCGCGTAGTTCTGGAAGGCCACGCTGACGAGCGCGGTACTCGTGAATACAACATGGCTCTGGGCGAGCGTCGCGCCAAGGCTGTGCAGCGTTACCTGGTACTGCAGGGCGTTTCCCCAGCTCAACTGGAACTGGTTTCCTACGGTGAAGAGCGCGCCATCGCCACTGGTAACGACGAGTCCTCGTGGGCTCAAAACCGTCGCGTCGAACTGCGTAAGTAATTCGATATGCGAACGTGCCGCCGTGCTTTAACCGTTTTGGCGCTCAGCCTGCCGCTTGCGGCGTGGGCTGAGGTTCCCGTGGTGGATAACAATGCCGGTTACGGCAGCAGTTATCCGCCTGCTGGTTACGGTGCGTCCGGCACCTACGCGGGGGCAGGAGCTGCGGCTCCTGTCTCGGCGCAGGGCATGCTGTTCAACCAGTTGCAGCAGATGCAGCAAGAGATCGCGCAGCTGCGCGGTACATTGGAAGAGCAACAGAATGAAATTCAGCGCCTTAAACAAGAAAGCCTGGAGCGTTACCAGGACCTTGATAAGCGTTTGAGTGGTGGTGCAGCAGGTGCTGCAGCCAGCCAGAATTCTTCAGCCACTGGCGCGATCAATGCCAGTGGTACGCCGACCTCGCCAGCAGCGGGGCAGGCTCCGGCCAGTAATGAGCCGGCTGACCCGGCAAAGGAAAAACTGTTCTACGAAGCGGCCTTTGACCTGATTAAGGCCAAGGACTTCGACAAGGCCAGTCAGGCGTTTGCCGCGTTTCTACGCAAGTACCCGAACAGTCAGTACGCCGGTAACGCGCAGTATTGGCTGGGTGAGGTGAACCTGGCGAAGGGCGATCTGCAGGGTGCCGGTCAGGCCTTTGCGCGTGTCAGTCAGGCTTACCCAAGTCATGCCAAGGTGCCGGACTCACTGTTCAAGCTGGCTGATGTCGAGCAACGCCTAGGCAATAGCGACAAGGCCAAGGGTATTCTGCAGCAGGTTATTGCGCAGTACCCAGGCAGCTCTGCCGCCCAGCTGGCGCAGCGTGATTTGCAGCGCTTGCCGTAAAGCGGGATGAGTCACAACTAAGCCCGCGCCCTGCGCGGTTTTTTTATGGCCTGCAAACCTTGGCGACCACCCTCCGAGCCGTTGCTGCGCGTCGTTAAAAATTTCTCCTGGAATTTTTTTCATATACAATCCGCGCCCCTTTCCCGCAACGGAGGCGGACAGCCTGTTTAGCTGTTACGCCCGTGGCTGATATGCAAGATACCCTGCGCATTACCGAGATTTTCTACTCGCTGCAGGGCGAGACGCGCACCGCCGGCTTGCCGACTGTGTTCGTTCGCCTGACCGGCTGTCCTTTACGTTGCCAATACTGCGACACCGCCTATGCCTTCAGTGGTGGCGAAATGATGTCGCTGGATGCCATTGTCGAGCAGGTTGCCGGCTATAAGCCGCGCTACATCTGCGTGACCGGTGGCGAGCCATTGGCGCAACCCAATTGTATTGCGCTGCTCAAGCGTCTGTGTGATGCCGGCTTTGAGGTGTCGCTGGAGACCAGTGGTGCACTCGATGTGTCGGCGGTTGATCCGCGGGTGAGTAAGGTCCTCGACCTGAAAACCCCGGGCTCGGCCGAGGTGGCGCGTAACCGTTACGAGAATATCGATCTTCTAACGCCCAATGATCAGGTCAAGTTCGTTATCTGCTCGCGTGAGGACTATGACTGGGCGGTGAGCAAGTTGATCCAGTACCGCCTGGCTGAGCGTGTGAGCGAGGTGCTGATGTCGCCGAGTCATCATGAGCTGGAGGCGCGCGCGCTGGCTGAGTGGATCATTGCCGACAACTTGCCTGTGCGCTTGCAGATGCAGTTACACAAGATCCTCTGGAATGATGAGCCGGGACATTGATATGAGCGAGAAGAAAGCGGTAATCCTGTTGTCTGGCGGCTTAGACTCGGCCACCGTGGTAGCGCTGGCCAAGGCCGATGGCTACAGCTGTTACACCATGAGTTTCGATTACGGCCAGCGCCACCGCTCCGAATTGCAGGCGGCTGAGCAGGTGGCTCGGCAGCTTGGAGTAGTCGAGCACAAGGTGATCGGTCTTAATCTCAATGGTATGGGCGGCTCTGCCCTAACTGACGCCAGCATCGATGTGCCGGAAGGTCCGAGTGAAGGGATTCCGGTGACTTACGTACCTGCGCGCAATACCGTGTTTCTTTCCCTCGCTCTGGGGTGGGCCGAGGTGCTGGGTGCGCGGGATATTTTCATTGGTGTGAATGCCGTGGACTACTCGGGCTATCCGGATTGCCGCCCGGAATTTATCGAGTCCTTTGAGCGCATGGCCAATCTGGCTACCAAGGCAGGTGTAGAGGGGCAGGGTTTTCGCATTCAGGCTCCGCTGCAGAATATGAGCAAGGCTGAAATCGCCCAGGCAGGTGTTCGGCTTGGGGTTGACTATGCGCTGACAGTTTCTTGTTACCAGGCTGATGAGCAAGGGCGTGCGTGTGGTAAGTGCGACAGTTGCCGTCTGCGTGCGGCTGGCTTTGTCGCCGCAGGAATCGTTGACCCTACCCGTTATTTCTAAAATATTTTCTGCAAGGTGTTGAATTCCTGAATTAAATCAGTATTATACGCCTCGCGTCGGGTCGTTAGCTCAGTTGGTAGAGCAGTTGGCTTTTAACCAATTGGTCGTAGGTTCGAATCCCACACGACCCACCATATTTCCTTCTTCGGAAGGGCAAGAAAGCCTGAAAGTTCTGATTAAAGGAATTTTCAGGCTTTTTTTTATCTGTAATTTTTATCTCGATTACCCCACCTGCGCTGCCAGCAAACTGACGGGTATACTCGAGTTCCGCGCTGATAGATCTTCACAGGGCCTGATGACATGACGCAGATTTCCGAACGCCTATTGGTGCAAGCTCACCTCGACGCTAAGCAGCCCAAGCCGCTGACGCCCGAGCAGGAAGCTTTTTACCGTGCCGAAATCGCTGCTGAGCTAAAAAAGCAGAACGCCGTATTGGTGGCGCACTATTACTGTGATCCGGTGCTGCAGGCTCTGGCCGAGGAAACCGGTGGCTGTGTTTCTGACTCGCTAGAAATGGCCCGCTTTGGCAATCAGCATGCGGCGCAGACGGTGCTCGTGGCTGGCGTCAAATTCATGGGCGAGACGGCGAAAATCCTCAACCCAGAAAAGCGCGTGCTGATGCCGACGCTGGAAGCGACCTGCTCGCTTGATCTGGGTTGCCCGGTTGAAGAGTTCTCGGCGTTCTGTGATCAGCACCCGCAGCGCACGGTGGTGGTGTATGCCAATACCTCGGCGGCGGTGAAGGCGCGTGCCGACTGGGTGGTGACCTCTAGTTGTGCCGTGGAGATTGTTGAGCACCTGATGGATAACGGCGAGAGCATTCTCTGGGCGCCCGATCAGCATCTGGGGCGTTACATCCAGAACAAGACCGGCGCCGATATGCTGCTGTGGGATGGTGCTTGTATCGTCCATGAGGAGTTCAAGGCCAAGCAGCTGGAAGACATGAAGGCGTTGTACCCGGACGCCGCTGTTCTGGTTCACCCTGAGTCGCCAACGGCCGTGATTGATCTGGCCGATGCGGTGGGCTCCACCAGTCAGTTGATTGCCGCCGCACAAGCCCTGCCGAACAAGACCTTTATCGTCGCCACCGACGCTGGCATCTTCTACAAGATGCAGCAGCTTTGCCCCGATAAGGAATTTGTGGCCGCGCCGACTGCTGGTAACGGTGCCGCTTGCCGCAGCTGTGCACATTGCCCGTGGATGGCGATGAATACCCTGCAACGCACTCTGGCGTGCTTGCGTGAGGGCAGCAACGAGATATTCGTCGACCCGGCGCTGATCCCTAAAGCGATCAAGCCGCTCAAGCGTATGCTGGATTTTACCCAGGCTGCGCGGCTCAAGTTAAGCGGCAATGCTTAAACAGCCAGTATAAAAAGCCTGGTATTCACCGGGCTTTTTCTGTCTAGCGCAGCATCTGTTCGATGATGCGCTGCTCTTCTATCAGCTCACGTTGCCTGGCATCGATGCGTGATGCCAATTGGAAGTTGTTGCTGGCGCGACGCTTGGCGAAGTCGAGTTGTTCCAGTGCCTGTTTGTAGTCGCCGACCAAGGCGAAAAACTCCCCGCGCGCTTGGTGCAGGCCGATGGTGTTGCCGCTCAGGCCGCGTACTTCTGCGACTTGGTACCAGACGTCCGGATCTTTAACGCGACTTTTCAGCATCTCATCCAGGGCGCGTTCCGCCTCTTGGGTGTGTACCTGTTTCATCAGCAGGTCGATGTGCGCCTGATTGACGGGGTAGTTGCTCGGGTAGAGGGTCAGTAACCGAGTGATTCGGCTTTGTGCGTCAGCAAGGCGGTTGCTCGCCATGTCCAGCTCAACCTGTGCCAGGTTGTAGGTCACATCGTTGGGTGAGATGTTAAGCAGCGGCTGCAGGGATTCGCGCGCCTGTTTGTATTGGCCGCTTTTCAATTGCGCAATCGCCAAGCCGTAGCGCGCGGCCTCCATGTTCGGGTTCTCATCCAGCATGCTGCGAAAGCGCTTGGCAGCGATTCCTGGTGTTTCTTCGTAGATTAACTGCACGCGCGCGCGCATCAACTGGTAGCGCACGCTGTCGGTGGCGCCTGTGGCGGTGTACTGCTCGGCGCGGTTGCGGGTGTCGGCGATGCGTGACTCCGACACCGGGTGAGTCAGGAGGAACTCCGGCGGCTTGCGGTCGTAACGATACTGGCGCATCAAACGCTCAAACATGCTGGGCATGGCGCGGGGGTCGAAGCCGGCTTTCTCCAGGTTGACCAGGCCGATGCGGTCGGCCTCCTGTTCGTTCTGGCGGGAGAAGCGCCGCTGCTCTTGAAGCGCCGCCGCCTGGGTCGTGGCGATTGCCGCGATGCCCAGGTCGCCGGCACCAGCGGCGGCAGCGACAATCCCGGCCAGCAGCCCGGCCATTACCGGGATTTGCATGCGTTGCTGGGCTTCGAGGCCTCGTGCGAAATGGCGCTGTGATAAGTGCGCCAGTTCGTGGGCCATGACTGAGGCGTATTCGGCTTCGGTCTGGGCATACAAGAACAAGCCGCCATTGACCCCGACAATCCCGCCAGGAGCCGCAAAGGCGTTGATCTGCGGGCTGTTTAGCAGGACGAACTCCAGGCGCCGATCTTGCAATTGGCTGGTTTCGCTCAATCGATACACGCTGGTCTCGACGAAGTCCTTGAGTTGCGGGTCATCCAGTTGGCTGACCTGGCCGCGTACCAGGCTCAGCCAGGCGCGACCTAGCTGATGCTCTTGCTGCGGTGAGACGATAGCCGAGCTGGCATCGCCAAGGGAGGGCAGATTGTTGGCCATGCCGGGGGTTGTCAGCAGGCAGGCGAGCGTCAATAGGGTCGGGCGCAGAAGGCTCATGCACAAAGCTCGTGTCGTACAAAGCCGTTACTGTAGCTGTCTGGCAGCTGTGCTGGCCAGGGTTGTGCGGTCTTGGTTATCCTTGCGGCCCTCTCGGAGTAGATAAATGACTGATATGCAATGGCGCGCCGAAGACTTCGACGCGCAACTGGACGCTTGTGGGCTGAATTGTCCGCTGCCTTTACTCAAGGCCAAGTTGGAACTCAATCGCCTGGTCAGTGGCCAGGTGCTGATGGTTGAGGCCACTGATGCTGGCTCGCAGCGCGACTTCCGAGCCTTCGCCAGCCTAGCGGGGCATGGTTTATTGCGTGAAGAGGTTGATGGCGGCGTTTACCGCTATTGGTTGCGTAAGGCCTAGCACGGTTGCAGTACGTATTGATTATGAGGCGGTACACATAGGGTGTCGCCCAGGTAAGGAGTCACAATGCTCAAGGTGTTTCAGGATTGGTTGCATCGCTATTTCTCTGATGAGCAGGCGGTGGTGTTGGCATTGCTGCTGATCGTCGGCTTTGCTGCCATTCTGACGCTGGGCGGCATGCTTGCACCGGTATTGACCGGTCTGGTGCTGGCGTTTTTGATGCAGGGATTGGTCAACGCCTTTGAGCGTTTGCATCTGCCGCAGGTGGCGGCGGTGTGGCTGGTATTCACCTTGTTCATGAGCATGCTGGCTCTGTTTATGCTGGTCTTGATGCCGCTGCTTTGGCAGCAACTCAGTACGCTGTTCAATGAGCTGCCGCGCATGCTCGGTGAATGGCAGTCGCTGTTTCTATTATTGCCGGAGCGCTACCCGACGCTGATCACTGATGCGCAGGTGCTGCAGCTGATTGAGGGGGTGCGTGGCGAGGCGGGTAAGTTCGGCCAGTGGGCATTATCGTTTTCCCTGTCCAGCTTGCCGATGTTGGTCAGCATCATGATCTATCTGGTGCTGGTACCGATCCTGGTGTTCTTTTTCCTCAAGGATCGCGAGCTGATTGGGTCATGGTTTCGCGGCTATTTACCGCGTGAGCGATCGCTTATTACTCTGGTTGCGCAGGAGATGAACAAGCAGATTGCCAACTATATCCGTGGCAAGGTCATCGAGATCATCATCTGTGGCGTGGTCACCTATGTGGCGTTCGCTTACCTGGGGCTTAATTACGCGGCGTTGCTGGCATTGTTTGTCGGCTTGTCAGTTGTGGTGCCGTACATCGGCGCGGTGGTCGTGACGGTGCCGGTGGCGCTGATCGGGTTGTTCCAGTGGGGCTTTGGTGATCAGTTCATTTACCTGATGGTGGTCTACGGCATCATTCAGGCATTGGATGGCAATGTTCTGGTGCCGCTGCTGTTCTCCGAGGCGGTCAACCTGCACCCGGTGGCGATCATTTGCGCGGTGTTGCTGTTTGGCGGCATGTGGGGCTTCTGGGGGGTGTTCTTTGCCATCCCATTGGCCACGCTGTTCAAGGCGGTGATCGACGCTTGGCCGCGCAGCGAGCAGGTCACTCCCTAGTCTGCGAGCAATAAAAAGCCGGTCAATGGACCGGCTTTTTATTGCGTGCGCTGCTTAGGCTTTATTCAGGGCCTGGGCGGCGGCCAGAATGGCATCGACGTGCCCTGGCACTTTGACACCTCGCCATTCCTGGCGCAGCACACCGTCTTTGTCGATCAGGAAAGTGCTGCGGTCTACGCCGAGGTATTCCTTGCCGTAGAGCTTCTTCAGCTTGATCACATCGAACAGCTGGCAAATAGCTTCATCCTTATCGGAGATCAGCTCGAAAGGAAACTGCTGTTTGCTCTTAAAGTTCTCGTGGGACTTGATCCCGTCCCGGGATACACCCAATACCACGGTGTTGGCTGCCTGAAACGCCGGGTAGTGATCACGAAAGCCCTGACCTTCGGTGGTGCAGCCAGGCGTGCTGTCCTTCGGGTAGAAATAGATCACTACCTGCTGGCCCTTGAGTGCGGACAGCTCAATGGTTTGGCCACTGGTGGCCTGAGCCTGGAAGTCGGCAACTGGTGTGTCAATTGCTACAGCCATAACGTGCTCCTTACGGGGTTTGTGGGCGCCACGGTTCTATCAGTGCGTCCAGGTTCAAAGCGTCGGCGAAATCGAGGAATTGATCGCGCAACCAGCTGATCTGCGTACCCGCGGGCAGGGTTACGGTCAGGGTGGCGTTGAGCATGGTGCCGCCGGTCTGCGGTGCTTGATAGGTGTCGCAGGTCAGGTTCTCCAGCTCAACGTGGTGGTCGAGAAAGAACTGGCACAGCTCGTTGAGGATATCCGGGCGATAAGCCGAGCTGACGTAAGCGACATAAGGTAGCGCTTGTGGGCGGGTTTCCGACGCGGCGCTGCGAATCACGTTGACCGTGAAGCTGTGTTTCTTCGCCAGTGCTGGCAGGCTTGACTCCAAGCGAGCGAGGGCATCCCAGCTGCCGGATATCTGGAGCACCAGTGCGCTGTAATCACCATGCCGGCTAAGGCGAGTGCTGACCACGGCACAACGGTTTTCGTGGCTGGTACGGCAGAGCACATTGGTCAGCTCCATGGCGTTGGGGCCGAGGGCGCTGATAAGCAGGAATTGTTCGCGAACTGGGGGGGTGGACATGCAGCCTTCCTAAACAATAGAACGATCAGTCTGCGTATGCGGGGCTGATCAAAGCCCGAAGGGTAGCGAAAAGCACCGCTTAAAGGAATGCCAGTGGGCTAGGCGGCTGAGGAATGTGCTGCACTGAACGATATTAATTGTATGTGCATGGCCTCAGTAGTTCGCCTTGTGCAAGGCAGGTGGCCCCAGTACCATTACGGCTCACTTTTTCCGGCAGGAGCAGTTGCATGATTGCGGGCAGTATGGTGGCACTGGTTACGCCCATGGATGCACAGGGTGGTCTTGATTGGGACAGCCTGAGCAAACTGGTGGATTTCCACCTGCAGGAGGGCACCAACGCCATCGTCGCGGTCGGCACTACGGGTGAGTCCTGCACGCTTGACGTGGGCGAGCACATTGAAGTGATCCGTCGCGTGGTCGATCAAGTCGCTGGCCGTATTCCGGTTATCGCCGGCACCGGTGGCAACTCCACCCGTGAGTCGGTCGAACTGACCCGTGCGGCTAAAGAGGTTGGCGCTGATGCCTGCCTATTAGTTACGCCTTACTACAACAAGCCGACTCAGGAAGGCTTGTATCTGCACTTCCGCCATATTGCCGAGTCGGTCGCCATACCGCAGATTCTCTACAACGTGCCGGGCCGCACGGTCTGCGACATGCTGCCAGAGACAGTCGAGCGTCTGTCCAAGATCGATAACATCATCGGCATCAAGGAAGCCACCGGTGATCTGCAGCGTGCTCAAGAAGTACTGGAGCGTGTTAGCAAGGACTTCCTCGTTTACTCCGGTGACGATCCCACCGCTGTTGAGCTGATGCTGATGGGTGGCAAGGGCAATATTTCCGTTACTGCCAACGTTGCTCCGCGCGCCATGAGCGACCTGTGCGCTGCTGCCATGCGCGGTGAAGCGGCTATTGCCCGCGCTATTAACGACCGCTTGATGCCGCTGCATAAGGCGTTGTTTATCGAATCCAACCCGATCCCGGTGAAGTGGGCTCTGCATGAAATGGGTCTGATACCGGACGGTATCCGTCTGCCGCTGACCTGGCTCAGTCCGCGTTGTCATGAACCGCTGCGTCAGGCCATGCGCCAGTCCGGCGTATTGGTTTAATTGAGGAATTACGACGCATGAAGCGACTCACCGGACTCTCTGCACTGGCCCTGATTATTACTGGTACTAGTGGCTGTGGTTGGATCTATGGCGAAAACGGTTATTTCCGTGACCGCGGTAGTGACTACCTCGACGCCCGCCAAACGGCCACCATGCAAATCCCGTCAAATGTTGACGCTAAGCGTATTGATCCACTGCTGCCCGTACCGCAGCAGGTAGCCACTACTACGGATAAAGGCGAGTTCACCGTGCCGCGCCCGCAGTCACTAACAGTGGCAGGCGATGCCAGTGAGTTCAGCCTGCAAAAGAGCGGCGACTCGCGCTGGGTAGTTGCGCAGCGTGTGCCGGCTGAGGTATGGCCAGTGGCGCGTCAGTTCTTTACTGATAACGGCTTCCAGATTGCTGAAGAACGTCCGCAAACCGGTGAGTTCAGCACCGCTTGGCAGCCTGTTGATGCCTTGCCTGATGCTATGGCACGTCGCATGAGTAGCGGTGTTTCTGCAGATGCTGAAACCCGTATCCGCGTTCGTATTGAGCCCGGCGTACAGCGCAACACCAGTGAAGTCTTCGTGGTCAGTGCCGAGCGTCCAGCTGGCAGCACGGCAGATGTCGCTTTCACAAATCGCAGCAGCAATCCAGGTCTCGATGCTGCGCTGCTCGATGAGATGCTCGTAAGTTTGGCGCGTAGCGCCGAGCAGGGCGGATCGGTTTCCTTGTTGGCTGCGCGCGATTATGACGCCCCAAATCGTGTCAGTCTGTCGGAAGATGGCAATGGCAACCCTATACTGAGCCTGGGCGCTGATTTTGACCGTGCTTGGTCGGGTGTTGGTCGCTCTCTGGAAATGGCCGATGTGCGTATCGACGATATCAACCGCAGTCTGGGTGTGTACTACATCAACCTGGCTGAGCGTGCGCAGAAACCAGATGAGCAGCCAGGCTTCTTCGGCAAGGTGTTCGGCAGTGCGCCCAGCAAGGAAGAAATCGACGCCCGTGCCGAGCGCTATCAGGTACGCCTGACAGCCGTAGGCGATAGCGTGCAGGTCTCCGTAGAAAAAGACCTCAACACCATCGCTCCGAGCGATGTGGCGCGTAAGGTGCTTGACCTGATTCAGGAAAACCTTGGCTGACAGCAGGTAACTGCTGCACCGGCATGATCAATAGGCGAAACCCGGCGGGTTTCGCCTGTTTTTTTTACTAAAGACGGAAATTCCGACATGAGCACAGCCACCACCCTGAGCCTGAAGAAAATCTACTCCGGCAAAGTCCGTGATCTTTACGAAATCGACGACAAGCGCATGTTGATGGTCGCCACCGACCGTCTTTCGGCATTCGACGTGATTCTCAATGAGCCGATTCCGGAAAAGGGCAAGATTCTCACGTCCATCTCCAATTTCTGGTTCGACAGGTTGGCGGCCCTGGTGCCCAACCATTTCACCGGCGACAAGGTTGAAGATGTTGTATCAGCCGCAGAGTTGCCGCTGGTGGAAGGTCGTGCTGTGGTGGCAAAACGCCTCAAGCCCGTTGCGGTAGAAGCCATTGTGCGTGGCTATATCGTTGGTTCTGGTTGGAAGGAGTACCAGAAGAGCGGCACCGTCTGCGGTATCCAATTACCCGCAGGGCTTAAGGAGGCAGCTAAACTCCCTCAGCCGATCTTTACCCCTTCTACCAAAGCTGCTGTGGGCGATCACGATGAGAACATTTCCTTCGCTCAGTGCGAAGCGATCATCGGTGCAGAGCTGGCCGTAAAAGTGCGTGACACCTCTATTGCCCTGTACAGCGCTGCAGTCGAATATGCAGCCACACGCGGCATAATCATTGCCGATACCAAGTTCGAGTTTGGTTTAGACGAAAATGGCACGCTGACTCTCATGGATGAGGCCTTGACCCCTGACTCCAGTCGCTTCTGGCCGGCTGACAGCTATGAAGAAGGCAAGAATCCACCGAGCTTTGACAAACAGTTTGTGCGTGACTGGCTGGAATCCACCGGCTGGAATAAAGAGCCGCCAGCCCCTGCGGTGCCTGCTGACATTGCTCAAAAGACTGCGGATAAATACCGCGAAGCACTGACGCGACTGACTGCATAAGTCGGTTGTGCTTGAGGGGTATCAAGTTGGTTGATACCCCTCAGGCGCCTAGTTAAAGATGCGCGATTCACGAGAAGGTGGTTTTGACCGCCTGATCCATTCTCCCGAGTCTGGCTGTACCGCGTTACCTTGAGGTGACGTGATGCGCTGATCGAGGTGCACCATAGCTCGCTGTCCTCGAGTCATAGCTTGCGACTGGTTAGTTGTGTTTCGGCCCATCGTGACCGAGGGGGTTAAGTGGTTCGCTACAGTAGTCTGGCCTGCTTAGCCAGGATGCTTGGGCGGTTTTACTTTCTACTGGGCAAGAAAAAGCCCCGCAGCTCATTGAGCTGCGGGGCTTTTTTGTATGGCGGGAAGATAGGGATTTGAACCCTAGGTGCTATCGCTAACACAACGGATTTCGAATCCGTCCCGTTCGGCCACTCCGGCATCTTCCCGTGGCGGCGCGAATAATAGCAGTTGTGTTGCGTTTGTCTAACCAAAATTGCATTTTTTTCACATACTTTCAGGTGCTTGCGATCAAGTGCCATGCGCTGGGCTGGGTTAAGGACGTTTGATCATTAAGTAGCGCCGTGTGTGCGGGGAGGGCGGTGATGGTTTGGGGTCTATATCTGCAGGTGTGAGCCGTATGTGGGGTGGTCTGCTTGAGGTGTTAGTTTTGTGACCTATCTCTTTATATAGGATGGTGTATGAGTTCGAGGATGGAGTGTTCGTCATAGCTCGCGGTCGTATTGCTGCGGCTTGTTCGGGTGTAAAGCCTTTTTGCTAAAGCCTGCGCGGGCTTGGTGCTTGCTTTATGAGGTCGGCAATTGGGTGGCCTTTATCGTGTCCTCTCTAGGTTGCGCTGCTCCTCAGGTGTATGCGGTTCCTTAAACTTCTTATAAAACAATAGGCTGGTTTATGATAAGGGGTGAAAAGCGGTGAAAGCTGCGTAGAATGCGCCGTGCTGGCATGGTGGTGGTTTGATTCTGTTGGTGGTTCGGTCGAGATGATCGAAAGCGGTAAAAGAGGCGGTTGACAGTGGTTTGAAACGCTGTAGAATTTGCCTCCCGCTGACGAGAAGCTAAATGTTGATCGAAGGCACAAGTGGTTGAGGTTGAAAAGAAATTTTCTAAATCACTTGACGTAAGATGAGGCTGCTGTAGAATTCGCGCCTCGGTTGAGACGAAAGACTTAACCACCCGCTCTTTAACAACTGAATCAAGCAATTCGTGTGGGTGCTTGTGAGGTAAGACTGCTAGTCGCAAGATTATCAGCATCACAAGTTACTCCGCGAGAAATCAAAGATGTAACCAACGATTGCTGAGCTAAGTTTAGGGTTTTCTCAAAACCCAAGCAGTATTGAACTGAAGAGTTTGATCATGGCTCAGATTGAACGCTGGCGGCAGGCCTAACACATGCAAGTCGAGCGGTAGAGAGAA
>NZ_JAYEET010000030.1:0-7639 GCF_034653255.1 Pseudomonas spirodelae
GGCCCAACTGAGACCGCTGGCGGCAAAACGACAGAGGTAATCACCGGCACTGCTGTGGCCAGTACCCAGGCTGCGGGCGATCTTGCGCACGGACAGGCCGCAGTCGAACTTGAGGCGCAACACCTCTCGGATTTTACGCATGGATAAACGCTCCACGACGACCTCTTCGCTTCGAAAAAGAGGTCGATGGTAGTGAATAAATCCTGCGTAGCTGCCTGCCTGAAAAGTGTCCGGATGGCCGTGGAATCGGTGTCCGGATGCTCGTGGAGTGAGTGTCCGGATCAGCGTGGAATCACTGTCCGGATGTGCGTGGAATGGGTGTCCGAGTCAGCGTGGAATCCGCAGCCTTGTTATGCAAAAGAGTGCCAATCAGTGCACATTTGGGCGAAGATTAGGCCCAAGGATGAGCCCCGCAGGCTCAAGCACTGAAATGGGTTTCCTCCAGGAAATCGACCAGGCAATGGTCTGCTGCACACAGGGGAAGGGACTTAGTGAGCTACAACGAAGACACTTTGGTTCAGCAAACCACTGCTGACTATCTGCGTGACGAACTTGGCTGGCAGTCTGTACTGGCCTACAACGAAGAAACCTTTGGCCCCGAAGGTACCCTGGGGCGCTTGAGCGACCGCGAGATTGTGCTGACCCGCTACCTGGGCGAAGCCTTGCTTGACCTCAACCCAGGGCTTCCAACGACTGCGTATCGCGAAGCCATACGCATCATCGCCGAGCGCACTGCTACCCAATCTCAGATGCTCACAAATCGTGATAAGCATCATCAGCTGCTCGATGGCGTGCAGGTGAGCTTTCACAACGACAAGGGCGAGCTGAAAAAACAGCGCCTGCGCGTATTCAACTTCGACGAACCAGAGAAAAACCACTTCTTGGTGGTACGCGAACTGTGGGTACGTGGCGATCTCTACCGACGCCGCGCCGACATCGTGGGCTTTGTGAATGGCATCCCGTTGCTCTTCATGGAGCTAAAAAATCTCAACAAAGATATTCGCGCCGCTTACGAGCAAAACCTGGCCGACTACCAGGACACAGTGCCGCATCTGTTCGACCACAACGCCTTCATCGTGCTGGCCAACGGGGTGGACGCCAAGATTGGTTCACTGGGTAGCAAGTTCGAGTACTTCCATGAATGGAAGCGCCTAGACGAATCAGAGCCTGGTGCGGTGGATATGGAAACCCTGCTCAAGGGGGTCTGTAGTAAGCGCAACCTGCTCGATCTGTTCGAGAACTACATTCTGTTCGATGAGTCATCGGGCAAGCTGGTCAAAATCGTCGCTCGCAACCATCAATTCCTCGGCGTGAACAAAGCGATTCTAGCGGTGCATAACCGTGAAGAACTGGAGCGACGACTGGGAGTTTTCTGGCATACCCAAGGGTCGGGCAAGAGTTATTCCATTGTCTTTTTCGTGCGCAAGGTACACCGCCTACTGGGCGGCAATTTCACCTTCCTGGTCTGCACTGATCGCGATGACCTGGACAGCCAGATCTACAAAACCTTTGCCGGCTGCGGGCTAGCGGACCACGACAAAGATCCCTGCCGTGCTGAAAGTGGCGACCACTTACAGGCACTGCTTGGCCAGCACAAATCAGTGCTGTTCACCCTAATCCAGAAATTCAACAAAGATGTCGATCCGAGCAAGCCTTACTCGACCCGTGACGACATCATTGTGGTGACCGACGAAGCTCATCGCACCCAATACGGTCGCCTGTCCCTGAACCTGCGCAATGCCCTCCCCAATGCCAGCTTTATCGGCTTCACCGGCACCCCGCTGTTCAAGGACGACGAAATCACCCGGCGCGTATTTGGCGAATACCTGTCGACCTATGACTTCAAGCGTGCGGTCGACGATAAAGCCACCGTGCCCCTGTTCTATGACGCCAGGGGCGAAAAATTACAGATCGCCACCACTGACCTGAACGAACGCATCGCCGCCAAGCTGGAAGAGCTTGAGATTGATGACATTGACGTTCAGCAGCGGCTGGAGCGCGAATTAAAGCGCGAGTATCACATCATCACCGACGGCCATCGCCTGGAGCACATAGCAGCCGACTTCGTAGAGCATTACTCAACGGGTTGGGAAACCGGCAAAGCCATGCTGGTGTGTATCGACAAAGTCACCTGTGCCCGCATGCACGCGCTGATTGCCGACCGCTGGCAGGAACGTATCAATCAGCTGGAAAAGCAGCTGAGCAGTGCGAGCGATGAACAAGAACTGATCTTCCGCGAGCGGCAATTAGCCTGGATGCGCGAAACCTTGATGGCCGTAGTGGTCAGCGAAGAACAAGGTGAGGTCGACAAGTTCAGCAAGTGGGGCATCGACATCAAACCCCACCGCAAGCTGATGAAAGAAGGCTTTGAACTGGACGACGGCAAACGCCTGGATATGGAGTCTGCCTTCAAGCGTGAGACCCACCCATTCCGCGTCGCTATCGTTTGCGCCATGTGGCTCACCGGCTTCGATGTGCCAAGCCTTTCCACGCTGTATCTGGACAAGCCATTAAAGGCCCACACGCTGATGCAAGCCATTGCCCGCGCCAACCGGATCAATGAGGGCAAAAACAACGGTCTGATCGTCGACTACTGCGGCATCCTCAAGAACTTGCGCAAAGCACTCGCCACCTTCGCTACAGGCTCGGATGATGATGGCACTGAGGATGATCCCGCCCGCCCCAACGAAGAGTTATTAGCTGAGATGGCGGAGGCGATAGACCTGGTCAGAGACTACCTCAGTGAGCATGACTTCAAGCTAGCCGACATCACCGAGAAAACCGGCTTCGCCCGCAACGCCGCGATTGTTGCCGCCAAGGAAGCGATCAACGCTAACGACCAGACTCGCAAGCGCTTTGAAATCCAAGCGCGTGAGGTCTTCAAAAAATTCAAAGCCTGCCTGACCATTCCCGGCGTTAACGACTTCCGCAACGATGTAGGTGCCATCAACATCATCTACAAAAGCCTGCAAAAAGACCGCGACCAGGCAGATATATCTGACCTTATCCGCCAGCTGCACGAGGCTATGGATGGTGCCATCGCTAGCCAAGGCCTGCCGCAGAAGGAAGACCATACGGTCTACGACATCAGCAGCATCGACTTTGACCTGCTCCGTCGCGAGTTCGAACGAAGCCCTGCGAAGAAGACCACAGTACAGAACCTAAAACAGGTCATCGAAAACAAGCTGGCCAAGCTGCTCGCCCAGAACCCGCTGCGTACCAACTTCCAGCAGCACTATGAAGAAATTGTCGCCGCGTACAACAGCGAGAAAGATCAGCAGACTATTGAACACAGCTTCAACGTATTAAGTAAATTTCTCGAAGCCCTTACAGATGAAGAAAGTCGGGCCATACGCGAAGGTTTGGATCAGGAAACCCTCGCAATCTTCGATCTAATGAAGAAACCAGACCTCGACAAAAAAGGGATTAATCAGATCAAAAAAATAGCAAAAGAGCTTCTAGAAACCTTAAAGAAAGAGAAGCTAAGAATCGAAAATTGGCGTGAAAAAGAAAGCACACGGGATGCGGTTCAAATAGCAATTCGCGACTTTCTTTGGGATGAAAAAACTGGCCTACCCGTTGACACATATAACGAGGACGAAGTTATTTTCAAAGCAGGTGAAATTTACAAGCACGTTTTCACAGCTTACCCATCCTTACCCTCTCCACTATTTTAAGAAGCACAGCCTACACAAGGAAGAAAAATGAAATTAGGCATTCTCCATCTTAGCGACATACACATAAAAAACAAAGAAGACAAAGTCCTTGGAAAGGCAGCCCAGATAGCAGCTGCGTGTTACAACACAGCAAAAGAGTCAGACCTAACCCTTATCACAATCACTGGCGACATAGCATACAGCGGAAGCAAAGAGCAGTACGAACTAGCAGAAAAACTCTTAAAGGAAATTCAGTCATACATACTTGATGAGTCTGGAAAATCACCTGAAATAATCGTAACTCCAGGAAATCACGACTGCATACTTATTCCAGAGACCCTTCCTCGAAAACTAGCAATCAGAAACATTGTCGCCAACCCTGAGGAAGCAAGCGACCCAGAGGCGATTGAAATATGCACAGCAGTTCAGGAAAACTTTTTCTTATTCAGGAAAAACATAACCAGAGCAAAACCAATATTTGAGGATAAGCTCTGGTGTGAATATGAAATTGATATCAGTGGTAACCCAATCAGAATCTCTGCAATTAATGCTGCCTGGATGTCACGCATCCCTGAGACCCAAGGCGAGTTGGTCTTCCCAATTGATAACTACATCGAGATAATCGAAGCACCCTCAAATTTAAGAATTTCGCTAATACATCACCCACTAAACTGGTATTGCCAGGCAAGCTATCACCCACTAAAGAAGACATTACGCACACACTCAAATGTAATTCTTTCTGGCCACGAGCACTCATTTGGATCAGAAGAAGTAATTGATTCCGAAAATGGAAGCATACTAATTTTCGAAGCACCAGCTTTACAGCCTCACGACGAACAAAACTCGGAGTGCTCATGTTTGCTTTTCAACATACATGAAAACACAGTAGTCGAACGTAGGTTCAGTGTGTCCGGTGCAACACCACAACTCCTTAAAGAAGAGATTGTTCATCAGCTAAAAATCTCTGAACAAAGCTTAAAAGGCAAATATCGCCTACTGCCGGCCTTCGTAGAAACGCTCTCCGATCCTGGTGGAAACTTTACGCACCCAGAAAGAAACAAAATATTAGCAGAAGATGTTTTCCTTTACCCGGAACTAAAAGACAACACCGGCGAAGAAGAAAGCAAAACAATTTATGCCGACAAAATAATCCAAGCAAGCACAGAGGGAGACAAGACACTTTTGCTTGGCGAAGACGAGGCAGGAAAAACATTCCTCCTTAAAAGAATATTCTTAGACCTACACAGCCAAGGCCTTATACCTTTATACATAAAAGCCACGGACCTTACCTCTGTAAGCGACAGAGAGCTTGATAAAAAAATCGCCGCACTTGCAGAAAATCAATACTGCCAAGCAGAAGAAATCAACTACGCACCAAAGAAAAACAAGATAGCAATTGTCGATGATATAGACAGAATATCCGGCGGCGCACGATCTCAATTAAAGTTAATACAGCACTTAGAAAAAAACTTTTCATCGATATACGTAACTGCAAATTCAAGATACCAGATAAGCGAACTAGTGGATGTTGACGCCGCTGAATCATTAGCAGATTTCTCGACATATACAATCAGGCCTTTCGGCCTAAGCATGAGACACAAGCTCATTAAGAAATGGTGTTTGCTTGGGGACGTGTCAACCAAAACAGCTCTTGATGCACGTGTACATGACGTTGAACGCCTTATTACAACAATTATTGGCAAAAATCTGATTCCAGCAAAACCAATATACCTATTAATCCTCTTACAAAGTAGCGAACAGAAACAACAAGGAGAACTACAAAATAGCAGCTTCTCCCATTATTACGAGTACTTGATAGTTAAAAGCCTGAAAGAAGCAGGCTTTAGAGCTGACCGTCTAAACGAAATGTTCAACTACCTTGCAAATCTTGCCTGGGAATTTAAAGAACGAAACTCGAAAGAACTAAGCACCAATGAATTCAAGGAATTCAACAGCAAATTCTCTTCCGAATACACCTCTGTAGATTTCGAACCTCGGATTGAGATACTAACAAAATCCAAAATACTCTTACAAAATGGCGGAGGTTATAAGTTCAACTACTCCTACATATATTACTTATTTATTGGGAAGTACTTAGCAGACAACCTTCACAAAGACTCAATAAAAGAAAAAATCACAGAATACTGCCTCGACCTTCACAAGAGAGAAAACGCCAACTCCATAATGTTTCTAACCCACCACAGAAACGACCCATGGGTTGTTGAACAAATCACAGACAACTTGAAAACATGCTTCTCAGACAAAACGCCACTTGAATTAAATGGCGACGTAAAAGCGATAAATGAATTTGTCGAAACCGCCTCACAACTCTTAATCGAAGAAATTGATGTTGATCGCAACCAAGAGCAACAGAGAGAGCTGGCTGACACTATTTCCGAGAATGAGTCGGACGAGCAAGCAGAACAAACTACCAGCGGAACCGTTAATGACGCTCTGTCACTAACATCTAAACTTCACAAATTAACAAAGACATCTGAAATTCTTGGGTTAATAACCAGAAATTATTACGGTTCAATTGAACGCTCACGCAAAAATGAATATTTAAAACAAATATTCGACGGCACCCTCCGCTCCCTGAAAGCTATTTTCTCAGGAATTGAAGAGCAGCCAGAGGCTTTTATATCAGAGCTAGAGCGCGCAATTGAAGAGGCAAGACCAGGCTTGACGGCCGAACAACGAGTTGAGCATGCCAAGAAATTTGCTTTCCAAATAACCGGACTCATCTGTACCGGATTTATTGCGAAATCTGCCCAATTTGTAAGCTCTGACAAAATCAGAGAGGACATTTTCACCTTAGTAAATGAAAATCCAACTAATTCATACCGGCTGATTGGCGCCGCAACCTACCTTACACAACCTGGAAATCTTCCTTTTACCGAAATAGATAACCTAGCCAAAGCACTCAAAGACAACCCTTTCGCGTTCACGATATTACAGAGCCTAGTTTTTTACCACTTACACATGTTCCACACCTCCGAGTCAGATAAGCAACGACTTGCCTCACTAGTTAAAATAAGCCTCAGCCAATCAAGAGCCATCGATCTGAAAACAAGAAAAAGCAAATTAATCAAAAACAACTAAATAATCATACAACCCTCTTTAGGAAACTCTATTCAGAGATAGCCCCCATAGAGGGTTGCATCATTCATTACCTATTAAAGCCTGAAGATTAATTTCTCCACTTATTACCCCCTGAAACAGGGATAGTTTATGTACCACTCACCCCGCATACTCGGTCATTTTTCCCGTCGTTTTCTTCTGGCTCCAGCGCATTGTTGTAATCGTGCGGCAAAGTAATGAGCTTGGGCACCTCAATAACGTACCCGGCAGCGATCATTTCTGCCTCGATCTCTTCTGTGATGAACAAGGGTTCCGTGATTTCGTGCGTGCTCATGAGCCTTCCTTTTCAGTCGTGGCATTGACGAATGTAGCGGCAAAATTCAGTAGGCTCGATTTTAGCCGCTAAAGTTTTCAGGTGGCCGAGCTGCGATCACGGTTCACGAACTGGGCTATCTCGTCATCCATGTCGCTGTCGCCCTGCCCCGCTGCTGACAGGCTGTCCCCTTCAAAAGAAGGCTCTCCTTCGATTGCTGATGCGAGCTGACCACCGATAGTCTGGCTGGCTTTCTCCTGAAAGTTGCTGGCGGCCTCGCAGGCCTTTTCTTTGATCAGGCTGCCTCCCCCGGTGTCAGGCTAGTTGTCGCCTGAGCTGATTTATCAAAACGATAGATCGGGGGCGTCAAAGAGAGCTGTAATGTCGAGCTATTCACCTGAGCGTAAAGCGGCCCTTATCCGTAAATTACTGCCGCCGCAAAACATGTCCGTGGCCGAGTTGTCGCGCCAAGAAGGCATCTCCCAAGCCACCCTGTATGCTTGGCGCACAAAGCTCAAAGCAGGAGGCGCGGTAGTGCCCGGAGACAAGAACAACGCCGATGACTGGCCGGCCGAAGCTAAGTTTGCGG
>NZ_JAYEET010000031.1:0-10606 GCF_034653255.1 Pseudomonas spirodelae
TCMGTTTTCGAACCCGCATCATCTCTGGTGCTTGGTTCAACCGGCGCTGCATTTCCTCCAGCACTGCTTCATGCTCCCAGCGCCTTACTCGACGATTTGTGCTTGGTGTGCACTGGGTTTTCAGCGCACAGCTCTGGCACTTAGAACTCCAGTAACAGTGCATATTCATGCCTTTCTCAACACTAGAGAATCGCCAGATCAGTGCCTCTCCCGCCGGGCAGGTGTATTCGTTTTTCGTCGCGTCATACACGAAGGCATCTTTGTTGAATCGACCTTCTGCTTTAGCGCTGGAGGTCATTGGCTTTGGCACGTATGCGGTGATGTTTGCGTCGTGACAGGCCAGTATTTCTTCACCTTTGAAGTAACCTCGGTCAGCCACGACGGACAGCGTTTCTGAGCCGATGGCTTCCCGAGCTTGCTTCGCCATTGAACTGAGTTGGTCACGGTCTGAACCGCTGTTGGTGACCTCGTGAGCAACGATCAGGTGGTGCTGTGTATCGACCGCCGTCTGTACGTTGTAGCCGACGATGCCGCTGCCGCGCGTCATCATCGAGCGGGCATCCGGGTCGGTCAGCGAAACCTGTTTATCTGGCGATTCGTTGAGCTGAGTTTCGATCCCCTGAAGCTCTTTCATCTGCGCTTTGAGCTTGGTTATTTTCTCTTCCAGGCTCGCAGTGTCAGGCGCAGAGGCGCTAGGAATCTGCCGATCAGCCGCATCGAGCTCGGCCAAATAACGGCTGATACTCGCCTCGATTTCTTCCATGCGCCGCTTCAGTTTGGCGCTGGTGAAATTGCGGTCACGGTTGTTCACTGCCTTGAATTTGCTGCCGTCGATGGCAACCAGGTTTTCGCCAAACAACCCCAACTGCTGGCAGAGCAAAACGAACGGGCGGCAGACGCCGCGAATGGCCTTGCTGTTGTCTTTTCGGAAGTTGGCAATGGTCTTGAAATCGGGCATCAAGCGCCCGGTTAGCCACATGAGTTCGACGTTGCGCTGGGCTTCTCGCTCAAGGCGTCGGCTTGATTGAATGCGGTTTAGATAACCGTAGATGTAGATCTTCAGCAGGATCGCAGGGTGGTAAGCAGGTCTGCCGGTTTCGGCTGGAATGACACCATCAAAACCTAGCTTGGCCAGGTCGAGTTCATCGACGAAAACGTCAACTACCCGAACCGAATTGGTATCGCTGACGTAGTCATCGAGGCTTTCGGGAAGCAAGGTGCTTTGACCTCGGTGTTCACCCTGGATAAACCGTTTCATGGGCTTCCCTTGCGATGAGATTTTCAGAAATCATAGCAAGGGTTAACCGGGGCGTTTTTACACACTCTGGGCCAAAAGCTGCCTGTCGTAATCGGCTCAAATCGACCCAAAGCAGAAGTTCGATTTGGAAAGTCCGATGGCTGCTTCGCAGCGGGAGCGATCGATCGTTAGGGTACTATGAACGCTAGCCACAGACCGGAAGCAGCACTCTGGGACAGCCAGCTCAAGCCAGCACGACCCCTCTCGCTTGACATCGCCACTAAATCTGCATGGCTTAGATTGAGTAATCGTTCTTCGCCGTCTTCAAGAGAGACTCCCCGTAGCTGCTCGGTTGCTTGATCTGCCTGCTTGCGAACACGCTGATGTCAAGGTCCGGCTTCCCACGGGCAGTGGTGACCTGTTCGATGCCTAATGACGTCAGGACGAGGTAGCAACCCTCTCCCCACAGGGACTCCGCATCGATATCAACCGGGCCGGCATCACGCCACCAGCAGAGCCTTGCGACCACAGCGCCGCTCGGGTCGAGGAAGATGCTGGGCTCCTCGTCATGCGCGCTCCAGCGAAGCCGCTTCACCCAGTTCGGGCACAAAGCGAACGAATAGGCCGCTGCGTCAAAGCCCATGCCCACTGAGAAAACAACTTTCCTTACCAGCGTTGGCGCCAGATCATTGTCAAATGCGACGTACTGGCCTAGCCAAACAGCGATGGGCAGCCTGGCATAGCAGTCGTCGAAGTCTTCACTGTCAATCTCTGCCGATGGTGCTCTAAACCGGTAGAGGCGGTGCTCCAACAGCCGTGGCTTGAGGATCTTGAAGCGGGATACTTCGGCCACGACTTGGCCGTGGCTGTATGCTGGGAAGGGGGCAACGTCACCGTCGACTTCGTCAATCCACTTCCGTTCTCGCTCGGACCAACCCGCACTTCGGTTTAACAGAGGCATTCGGATCCACTCGGGACGCCCTCGCGGGAGCGTCAGCGGTCGAGGCGGAAGCGGGCAGCCCAGACGTTCCAACAGCGTCGTCATGTAGCTGCCTTTCACTTTGCCGGCCAGCCGCAGTTCTCCCGCGACGTGGCGAAGTGCGGCAATTGCAATGTAGGCGTGGGGCTTCAGGTAAGTGATCTGCATGTCGAGTACGCGAAGCTGAGTCTCAAGCCTTTTGATGCCAGAGGGCCCGAATGCCTCAAGTCCACCCCAATCCTGGATGAACATCGCCGCGCGTCGGCGGACTGTCATCTCCTCAATGCCTGCCGCCTTCGCGATGTGACGTGCCGTCGAGCGCAACATCTCGGTCCAGCCAAAAGCGGTCATTTAATGTCTACAAAACCTGGGATGATTGATTCAGTCATAATCTTCCCCACATGTTCATCAGGTATCTAAGTCTTAATCAGAATAAAGGAATATAAATGCCCTTTACACCGTTCCACTTGGGCGCCGCTCTTGTTGTTAAACCCGGACTAAGCAAGCACTTTAGTCTGATTACTTTCGGCATTGCTCAAATCGCAATGGATATTGAGCCTGGAATAGGGATGCTCACGGGAGCAGAAGTGCTTCACGGCCCGTCACATACCTTTGTTGCTTCGCTGGCGATTGCTCTCCTTGTCATGCTTGTTGCTCCCGGCATTTGCAATTTCCTAGTGAGACATTGGAATAAAGAGGTCACACACTACAGGATGCCTTGGCTGGTTGAGGCTTTTCCGGTGTCGAGAGCCGCTGTGATAGCGGGTGCATTTTTCGGCACCTTCAGTCATGTCTTTCTCGACAGTTTGATGCACTATGACATTAGGCCGTTTTCGCCATTTTCCGATGCGAACCCGCTTTTTGGCTTGATCACTCACGATGGGGTTTACCAATTCTGCGCGATTGCAGGCCTATTGGGTGGTATTACTTGGCTTGCGATGAAATCGATTAATCGGGACATATGAATTAAAGACCGCATTGCTTTCCGTGGTTGAATTCGGCCCTAGTAGCAGGTGGTAATCGACCAAAAGCAGTGTAGTGAGGCGCTGACGTTCTTTGCAGACTGACCTCTACTTCTGGCGAACTCTAAAAATGGTGGGGGATATCCTATGAATTCATGATTTTATCACGCGCTAATTTAAACTCATCTTCGGTTATCAAGCCCTTCTCTTTCAGTTCGGCCCATTTTAATAATTCATCAGCCGCCGAATAAGTCCTCATATTTTCACTTTTAATTATCCGAGAATTTCTGATTGGAAAACTTGAAACAGAGGCGGTGATTTTATTAAGCTTTTTAAGCGTGGAGCTTGCTTTTAAAGCTAGTCGCGGATGGATTTTTCTCTTGTAAAAAAACAACGGAATTACAAGAAAGGCAATTAAAAGCAAATTCACGGCGATAATTTTTAGATACTTAATGTGCAGCGAATCGTTTAGTGTTTTGATTTTTTCGATCGCTACTGGCTTGCTTAATTTATCAGCGCCATCTAGATTTGATAAGTCTATTAAGTAGCTCGCCTCTGGGCTTGAGTTTTCAAGTAAGCCAAATTTTGCGAGTCCACCTCTATAGACATGGATAATTGCAGTTTTTTGATTTTTTTGTAGTGCTTCGTGCATAGGCTCATAGCTTTCACTGGTTGAAGTATACCAATGTTGCTCATTTATAAAAGCTGTTGAGCCATCAAATTGTACAGCCACGGCTTTATTGTGACTTTCCGGAAACTTTCCATCTTGGCTAAGTAGGTAGGTGTAATATAATCCTCGACTATCGCAGTCAAGCCCTGCAACTGCATGATCATAAATTATTTCAAAATAATCCATCGCCTCCATTAGTTCGTAGAACCTAGTGTTAAATTTATTGTAGAGGCGGGGAGAATTAACAACCTTACACTTCGAAATAAAATCTATTCTAATCTCGGAGCCTAAATTCCAATAAAGCTCTCCAGTGCTGGTGTTAAAATGTTCTTCTGCATAATACGGCTCTCTCGCAAATGACATCATTGAAATTGAAGCAACAATAAACGCAAGCGCAATATTTAATTTCATAATGAGGGTCTTAAAAGAAATTTTTGCTATTTAATCCAGCGGCGGCACTCGCTACAACTGCTCTATTTTTCGAAAGCAAAATTAGAGCACACTGCAGACCCTATCGACATCAGGCAACTAATCAATGAACGATTACATCTGAGTCAATCAAAACTTGACCATTCATGTAAGACGGGCTCCTCGTCACTGTTCTCTACCATTGACTGAATCTCGGATGTGGTTACAGGTAAATCTGGGCCTATGAACCATTGACTGCCATCGTAGGTCACCCAAGAATCACCAATCTGCCAAGTTATCTTCAATGGCATATTTAAAAGCATGCGGCTAGCAAGCACAGCATGAAATTTATCGAGCATATTTCATTCCTGCCACCAGTGTGATGGCTTCAATTGAACACTGCCAACCGAAGTGCTTTCGTGTGCGAGTATTTATTAGTCAAGCGATTGTATCCGGTTGCCTCTGACTGTGTACCAAAAAGTACGTGCCCCTGGGCAGTACCTAGCGAATCATTCCGTTGACGTTCTAGTTGCTGCAGCGTTGCCAGGGATGAGGGGGACGTATTCATTCTCCCTGAGTGCCCGCATTTGGCCGATCCTTGCCGCTCTAGTGACCGACGACGCGACCCAGCAGCATTAATGCGTGGTCGGCCCCTAATTACGGATCAACTCAAAGAGCGTCGTAAGGAGGCGGAAACATGATCGATCTGGCAGTTACCGGCTAAAAACCAAATCACGCGAATACTCCCACTACATTCCAGTGTCCTGATAATGTGATCAATTAGAAAAGATGGAGCATTCTGCTTCTCCCGCAAGACATTGTTGCTGCGCGCATCAGTGTTCACAATCAAAGAAATCACTGAGCGAGTAATCTCCGAATATCCGGGCACATGCTCCCTTGCGTAAAGCTCGAACCCGGAAACGCTGACTGACACACCACTCAATGACCCCGAAAGGCTTTGCTGCCAATTTATAGCTCCGTATTCATTGAGGTATTCCAGTGAATCTCTGAGTTGGGGCTCTGGAATTACGAACTCTCCATTTTTCTTAAATGCGTCAGCACCGACCAACGAGCTTCCGCTCTCCAATGCAGCCTCACATGCGAGCCTCGTCACTAAGCTGTCGATATTATTGTGGCTGGTTACGCCAGCACCGAACGCAGACACATAAACTGGTGGTTTGCCCAGCGGGGGCTTATCAGACGCTCCAAATATGGTCGCAACGATTTCATCAAACGATGCATCGTAGGCAGACTCATCTTTGAAGCTGACCCACTTAGTGGCTTTCAGTGCTTGAGGAACCTCGCAATCGTCTAGCACTAACGGAATAATCCTTGTTCCTTCACTGATTTTACTCACGACAGCGTGGTCTAGTTCTTCACGAACCCAGGGCTTATGTACGCTATTTCTCGACAGAACAATAATCACTGCCCGAGCAGCACCAAGCCCCTCATCAAAAATCTTTTTGACGAGGCTGTCACCAACCTTTATTTCCCACGTATCAACCCAAGCGTCTATTCCATTAGATCTTAGTTGCTCAGCAAACGACATAACGAAACGAGCCTTATCTTCACTCGCATGGCTAACAAAAACTCTGGGCGCATCCATGTAATATTCCCTTATCTAGACCAAAGTTTAAATCGCACCTCTGTTCCGTAGAAATGTCTGAGGTCGATTCTGGACTGATTGCACTTTATCACCAGCGACTGCTTTTTGCCGTTCTCTGCTGCTAATGACAGGCGCAAGTCGGCCAAAAGCGGCCTAAAAAAGCTACGAAAATTGCACCGTTTAACTTAGTCAAGCCGGTCAAAATAGACCGGTCTACCGTCCCAAGCATAGAAAAGTGTTCTCTGTCCCCAATACCTTACCTGTCCTTGCTCGTCTGTCCTTGTAGCTCGAAACACCGTATCGCGGCGAGCAAATATTTCCGGACCGCAGTTCAACACGGGCATGACTCTTCCGACATGAAAGTCCCCAGAAGATTGGACGCTAGGAATGTGGGCCAGCAATGCGGACGTACGCGATTCCCGCAACACCACGCAAAAGCTCGGATGGTGCCGATCGCCAACAACTAAGCGAGGATCAGTTCCTCGCGCTTGAATCTCTTGAAGGAGGGGCAAAATCTCTTGGGCAGCCATTGCTCGATTTCTGGCCATGACCATTTCTTGCGCTGACTGATTGCACCACTCAACTAGGTTTCTTGAGTCTGCCAGTATGAGCTTCGAGCCCGCCTGTTCAGCAAAACGACGAACTCCCGGTAGGTAGCGTGAAGAGGTGATAAACAGGCCACGGTTTGCATTATAGCGATCTACATGAGCGGAGAGAGCAGCAACCGCCTCAAGCTTGATGGGGTTACTGGCTGAATAACGCTTCACTTGCACGATAGTAAGAAGATCACCTATAGGGTCACGTTGCCAGATTCGCAGGTCTACACCTTCATCAGCAGAGCCTGGCCCAAGCTCAGTTCTCCACCCCCTCGCCGCAAAGATGCTGCTAATTAGTGTTTCGAACTCGCGGTGTCCAAGCCGATGAAAATCTTGAGCGTTGCCGGCGAAGTATCTATACAGATCACCACTGACATCTGCAGTGTCAGCTTCAACCAATCGGCAAATCCATTTCCAACGTGCTACTTGGTACGCTGCATGAACTAGGTCACTCTCATCATCAATGAAGTAGTAACCCCAAGTGCATGACTCATGGCACTCCAAGTAAACACCAACCGCTTCAAGCTCTTGATTTAGCTCCCTTGCCTCATCGTAATCCCATTCTAGGAAGGTGTTGACGCCTCCTTCTGCACATAGCAGAAGCAGAGCGCCCCCAAGGAATGGTTCTTCGTCGTAGTGAGCTATCGGATCAACATGGCAGGCGTCATACCAAATATCGTGACGCTTAGCCCAATTAACAGTGAGGGCGGTTATTCGAACGATTAGGCTTTGAATGTCAGCCTCTAAAGCACTCTGAAGGTCCATCGTCGTCAGTCCTTACCCGGCCAGTGATTTTCTTCGGATTGGCAATCACGCGCCCTTTGATCTGCACTCGGACAGCGCTCCCATCTCTCGTCTCTGTGGCGTCATAACCAGCTGTACGTGCTGCATGTAGATCCAGACCAAGGATCGCAGCAGCCTCACATTCGGCAATCTCGCCAGTGATGCCTAGCGGCTTTCCAGTCAGTTGCCGATATTGGACAGCTAGTCGTTTTGCCTGCTCCACGAGTTCGGATACCTGCGCACGCACGGAGTCGGGATCGGTCGTAGTGAGCTGCTCCATTTTTTCACGAAACCACTATCTGTTGTGTTTAAACGTTTTCGCTCACCTTGGACGTATGGAATTACTCAGACTGCTGAGCCCTACAGTAGCCCCCTCGGCGAATCTCGACACCAGAGACTCAACGATTTCGAGCGTACCTGCTGGCGCTAAAGGCCCAACCAAAATTTGCGTAGACCTCAGAGCATCGGGATCAAGCCTGATGTCGACATGAGTACGCCCAGGGATATCTCTAAGAAGGTTGACGCCAGTGCGATTCCATTCTGTCCTCGACTGAATATAGGAGGCTGGGTCTCCTTGATAAGGCGTTTCCGGGCCGGGCGCCGCCGCGATCACAAATCGATACTCATCTTGGAATGCCCAGGAATTTGGCTTGAAGTGAGCTATCTCAGTCAGATCACCAAAAAACGTTATGTGATCGGGGGCTAGTGCTGAGTAGAGGGACTCTATAGCTGTTTCCACATCTGGAACGTAGTGCACTCTTCGTCCAAAAGTCGCCCTCATCTCTGGGTAAGGTGTGAGGGTAATGTTTGGAGAAAGCATCTCCTCCACACTGAAGGGTGCCTGCAGGTCAATGAATTGAAATTGCTCGTGCCACCGAATGTCGATCGGATGCCAGATAAATGGATCTGGCCGAAGGGAGATTCGAACACCCTTCATCGCGTCGCCGTACATCGCCCATTGTGGAATGCTCTCCTGCTGTGATGCTGACCAACAGCTTGCGAAGGTTTTGGCTCCCAACGGGAAGTGCCCTATAGAACGGCCTTCCGTGACATCATCAAATTGATCCAACCTGGTGAACCTGAGAGTTTGGTACCGCAGGATTAGAGCCAAGGTATTCACGGTCGTGTAGTGATGGATCATGGCAACTCTTCCAGGGCAGGTGGACTGATCAACTTTACGATACAAGCATATGACGCAGTGAATCGCCCCTTGATTAGTAGACACCTTCGGGCGGTCGCGTTTTGGCCGACTCCAGCCAGTCGCGACTGACTACTCCCGGCCAAAAGTGAACCGATGCCTTTCCAGCTGAAAGACATCTCTACGAGGCTTGGCGGTGTCTACAAAACTGGGGTAATTCAACCTGCCTGTACCAGTCGACACAAAAGCCTAACTTGATTATGAGGCTTGGATTACTCGAACAGGGCTGGGTGGCGATTGATCGCCTCCAACAGCGCATCCTCCGTTGACAGCCCTGCACGGATCATATTGGCGAAGGCCTCCAGCGCTGGGAGCGAGTTCTCACCATATAAGGTGACCTTCATGAACGTAGCAGCCAACTCAGAGAGCTCGATATCCTCGCGTCCTTGGCTACCCAAGCTGGCAAACAGCTCAAGCACATCTGCCCCCTTGGAGTATTCATCTAGCCCGAATAAGGCATTGAACACCATGCCTAGCGAGCCGGAGATATGGGGCTCTGGGCGCGTCCACTCATTGCGAGGGACGCTCCCTTGATCTGCGATTTCCAATTGCTTACGGATCTTAGTGGGAATCGTCGCAGCCGCGCTTTCACGGCTGTAATAGGGGCGGGAGGCCAGAGCTGCTGCGTCCTTGGACACCTTCCACATGATGAACCACATCTGCGCGACGCTGTACCTGCGCAACCCATGACGGACTGCTCCTTCGATCTTCTCGATGGCCTCAGGGCTAAGGTCTTGACCATGCATCGAACACTGATAATGCAAGTAGCGCATAACGTCAGCAGCGGAGTAGTCCAACCAAAGGTTAGTCAAAGCCTCAACGTCGGTAAACTCTCGGTCCCGCAGGACAATGAATGCCTCCTCACCGCGCCCCATGTTAGTGTCTGGGGGTAGGAAGTAACGCGTAAAGGCCTTTTTGTGCCAGAGCTGCCCGTCTTGGAGGTAATAGACATTGGGGTCCGCAGCTGAAGGATCGTCAACCAGCACTCCCTGGCCATACAAGCGATCGATAAAGTCATCTGCCCCCATGGGCGTCAGGTCAGCGCAATCTCCCCGACTAAATGTGCCTGCTAATAGCCTAGGGCCTATCAAGGCTTCAATCGCTTGAAGGATGAGCACCGAGTCATCTGGTAGATCGGCATAGCAAATCACCTCATTCCGAGCTCTCGCGATATAGGGCGTTAGCCGGGCTTCCAACTCAGCTCTGTTCGCAGCCACTCGCTTTTCCTCCTCTTCGCGTTGCAGCTCCTGACAATTGCCACAGGGGCGCGAGGAGCGCTGAGGAAATTTCTTGGCTTCGCTACGACCGCTGATCCGCATCTCACCGTTGCACACATGGCAGACTTGGTTCTCGTCGTAAGCTCGACAGAACTGGCGAACATACTTAGCTAAAGCGCCAGACTGGTTAACCTCCCGAAACGGCAGCAAGTCGGCCACACGCTCGAGATAGACCCCATCCTCATCCATTGCCCAGTACCGTTTAGCCAACTCAATCTCTTGTGGATCCTGAGTTGCGAACTCCAATCTGACTGTCATATTACGATCTTGCACCCTAATGAGACTTAGTAATCATTGTTCGGCTTCGATCTGCAAATTGGAAGTCCCTAAAAAGTCCCCGTCTTTTCTAGACTTGGTCGCCCACCAAAGAGCTACTGGGCGAATAACCAGTGTCTGAGTCAAGAACCTGCGGGTGGTTCAACTGCTGCTCGGCCATACGAAGCTAGATAGCACTGTCCGTTACCTCGGGATTGAGATCGATGACGCCTTGGAAATGGCGGAGCAGACCGAGGTTTGACCATGTATAGCGACGGTCGAAGTCAGACCGTCGCTAACCGGCCCAGAGTGTGTAAAAACGCCCCGGTAGACCCTTGTGTTGGCGCTGATGGAAAATTGACCCACCCTGCCGATTGAAATTTGACCCAGGGCGGATTGCTGATTTTGTTACCAGCAACTGTGGATAAGTCTACCAGCGCAGCTGCTGTTGCCCCCACTCCTTCGCTAGCCCAGTTCAGTTGTTTAAGACCTGCCACACGCAGCCATGTAGCAGGCCGTCGTCGCCATGAAATCAGAACGGCTCATCGTCCTCCGGTTCTTGGCCGCCCTTACGCTTTCGCTCCCGTGATTTGATCTTGGCCTGGGCCGCCAAGCTACTGTGTTGCAGGCGATAG
>NZ_JAYEET010000032.1:0-35241 GCF_034653255.1 Pseudomonas spirodelae
GCTTAKGCCTGTCGGATCTACGTCGCAGCGTTCCGTGCAAGTATCGGGCTTTGGCGATTATGGCCACCTCACCCCGCTGCGCCGCCTCATCCGCTTCCTGTTCGTCAGGCCAGCATTTTGCCTCGGGCTTCCTTCAGATTCGCAGTCGCCCGCGACACCCTTGCCTTCAGCTAACACTTCCCCTTGCCGGGTGTGTAGAGGACTTTCACCTCCAAGTCGCCAGGCTCACCACCACAGTGAACCCGACAGCGCCAGTCACGGCGCTACGCGCCATGCCTGGCGCACCATAAAAAAGCCCGCAGATGCGGGCTTTTCGGTTTTTAACGGTCAGATCAATCCAGCGTCAGCCAGCTTCTGTTCCAGCCCAAGCAGGTCGGGAATCTTGAGCACCGTGTCACCGAACTGCACCGCGTCCAACTCCAGTGGCGACAACGTGACATCAGCACGTACCAGCTCGGCACCGACCTTGATCGAGCGAGGAATACCTTGCACCAGTACGGCAATAAACTTGACCGCCGGGCGACCGCCCAAGGCATTGATCACCGCCACCCGCGAGCCCGAGCTAACAGTCGCCTGGCCATCCGACGCGGCCTCGAACGACAACAGCGGCAGGCGTAGATCACGCCAGGCAATCTGCCCGAGAAACCAGCTGGGCAACCCTTCGCTGACCTGCGGCGCGCGGTAAGGAATTAGTTCGGCGACCGCCACGTTGGGCAGCAGCAGAGTGCGATCAGTCAACGGCATCAGCAGGCCGGTCAGGCTAGTGACGCTGTTTTGCGTGGCGACAGCTTGGCTCATAAATTTATCCTGTACAGGGCACGGCCCCGGATTAACGGCACTGCTCGGCCAAGTGATTGACCAAGGCGCCGGCCAACTCGCGCGGGTCACCGCTAAAGCTGCTGTAACCGCCTTCGCGCAAGCTGTCGGGCATGCTCGGGCAGGCGCAACTGTCGGCCCGCTGGGTCCAGATCAAGCCACCCTGACGACGCACATAAGCCGCCGCCGCACTGCCATCACTGCCCATCCCGCTGAAGGCAATAACACCGCTCAGCGCAGCGAAATGCTGGGCCAGGTTAAGCATCATCTGGTCGATCGACGGGCTGTAGGGTTCCGGCCAGCCGCGTTCGGCTATCTGCATCTGGCCTTGATCGTTGAAGCCCAGCTCATGGCTGATCGGCACTACCACCACTTCACCGCAGCGCACGGCATCGCCGTGGCGGGCCGGGTTAACGTGCCATTGACTGTGGCGGCCCACAGCCTGCGGCAGCGAACTCTCAAAACTGGCAGCAATATGTTGGGCGTAGACGAAGCCTATCGGCAAACCGCCTGGCAAGGCATCGAGAAAGGCCTTTACCGCCGCAGGGCCACCCAAGGAAGCGGCCAGTAACCAAACCTGACGCGCCGGTTCGCCGGCGACCAGCGGGGTGTCCGCCAGTACAGCCGGTAAATCCAGACGCGACGGCCGCTGCGCTTCGGCCAGCAAGGCTTCCAAGCTAGGACCAACGGCTTGCGACGGGTCGCCCACCAGCTTCTTCAGCTTGCCGAACAGCCGCCGCTCCCAGCGTGGGTAGTTTTCCGAATGACGCTCAGGCGCATGGCCTTCGCCAAACAGCACGGGGACTACGGCATTTTCCATCAGGTTATCGATCAGCGGCGAATCATCCGACTGCGCCAGATCGACCAGCCATAAATCGGTCTCGCACGCACTCAGGGTAGCCTGATCGAGACGCGCCGGATCACTGTTCATCACCACCTGATAGCCGCTACCCGTCAGCGCTTGCTGCAGCACATGGCGCTGCAATGAGGTATCAGCAATCACCGCGATGCGGGCTGCAGTTTTATCGGTCATGTGCGGTTTACCGGCTGACGGCCCACCAGCTGCTGAATGGTTTCAAGCAACAAGGACTCTTGGTAAGGCTTACCCAGGTATTCGTTGACGCCGAGGCTCATGGCCCGCTCACGGTGCTTCTCACCAGTACGCGAGGTAATCATGATGATTGGCAGGTCTTTCAGGCCTTCGTCATGGCGCACCAGGGTCGCGACTTCAAAGCCGTCCATGCGCGGCATTTCAATATCCAGCAGCATGATGTCGGGCTTGCGCTCCTGCAGCTGCGAGATGGCATCGACACCGTCTTTCGCGGTCAGCACGTTCATGCCGTTGCGCTCAAGCAGACGGCTGGTGACCTTGCGCACGGTGACCGAGTCATCGACCACCATGACCAACGTCGGCCGATCCGCTTCAATCTCGGCGGCGCTGGCTGATTGCCTGAGCTGACGCGGCTGCAACTGGGTAAGCAGATGCGCGTGCAGCACACGAATGGTCGCCAGCAGATCAAGAATCACCACCACGCGGCCGTCACCGAGGATGGTGGCACCGGAGATCCCGTGCACGCCGGCGAACTGCGGGCCGAGGCTCTTCACCACGATCTCGCGGGAACCAGCCAGGGAGTCAACCTGCACCGCCACCGCGTGCTCCTTGGAGCGCACCAGAATCACCGGCAACGGTAAGCTTTGGCCAACCAGTTTGGGCTGCTGGCCGTTGTTTAGCAGATCGCCGAGGTAGCGCAGTTCATAGCTCTGCCCGGCATACTCGAAGCGCGGCGCATCGGGGGCGTAATAGGCTTCCAGCTCGTAGGGCGAAACCCGCACGATACCTTCAATGGTGTTCAACGGAATGGCGTACAGGTCTTCACCGGACAACACCATCAGCGCGCGGTTAACCGACACGGTGAACGGCAGACGAATAGTAAAGGTGGTGCCGGTGCCCGGCAGCGACTCGATGCTCATCGAGCCACCGAGCTGCTTCACTTCCGAGTGCACCACATCCATGCCGACGCCACGGCCGGAGATCTGCGTGACCTTCTCAGCCGTGGAGAAGCCGGCCTCGAGAATAAATTGCAGGATTTCGTAATCGCTCAGGTCGGAGTCTGCGTCCATCAAGCCGCGCTCAATGGCTTTGCGCTTGACCGCATCCAGGCGAATACCGCCGCCGTCATCCGCCAGGGTCATGACGATATCGCCACCCTCACGGCCGAGCGCCAGGCGAATAGTACCCTGCTCCGGCTTACCGGCAGCACGCCGCACATCAGCGGCTTCAATGCCGTGGTCGACGGCGTTGCGCAGCATGTGCTCCAGCGGCGCGACGATACGTTCGAGGACGGTACGGTCCATCTCGCCATCGGCGTTGCCGACGACAAACTCAACTTGCTTGCCCAGCTCACCGGAGATCTGCCGCACGATACGGCGCAAACGCGGTACCAGACGGTCGAACGGCACCATGCGCGTGCGCATCAAGCCTTCCTGTAGCTCCGAGTTGACCCGCGCCTGCTGCAGCAACAGGGTTTCCGCATCGCGGTTACGCGCCGCCAGGGTTTCTTTCAGGTCAAGCAAGTCGGAAGCCGACTCAAACAGGGCGCGCGACAACTGCTGCAGCTGCGAGTGACGGTCCATTTCCAGCGGGTCGAAATCTTCATAGCCCATACGCTCGGCTTCAGCCTCGATACGGCTGAGGATCTGCGCCTGAGTTTCAGTATCGAGGCGGCGCAGCTGGTCGCGTACACGGTCAATGGTGGCTTCCATTTCACTCAGGGTGAAACCAAAGTCACTGACCTGCTGCTCGACCCGTCCCCGGAAAATCGAGGTTTCACCGGCCAGGTTAACCAGGCCTTCAAGCAGTTCGGCGGGTACCTTGACCAGCTCCTGTGGCGCACGGCGGGATGCCGCTTCCTGCGCGGCTTCTTGTGCGCGGCGCACGAATGGCAGCACCTTGGCCACCAGCTCCGGCGCAGGCAGCGCACTGGCCGCCACAATCGGTGTGCTCAACTCCGGCAGGCGAGCTGCTGGCGCAGGCGTGTGTGCACTGGCGGTGTCGTCAAGCAGGCTGTCATTCAAGCGCTGGCGCAGAACCTCGAGTTCCTGCTGCAACCCTTCGAAGCCCGACTGCACATCGACAAACAGGCTCTGCGGCCAAGGTGCGCCCTGAACCTGTGCTTCAGTTAGATGCTGTTCGAGGTTGTGGCTAAGGTCGCCCAAACGCTTTTGCCCGGCTAGGCGTGCACCGCCTTTGAGGGTGTGCAGGGTGCGCAACATATCATCGATGGCGCTGGCGTCTTCACGATCAGCTTCCCAGCGGCCAATCGAAACTTCCATGGCTTCCAGCAGGTCATCCGCTTCCTCAAGGAAGATGTCGAGGATGTCCGACTCACCTTCATCGGGCTGATCTTCGGCGGCTTTAAGCGCAACCGCAGACGGCATACTCAGCTGCTCATCCGGGTTGGCGCGGAAGCGCTTGATGGTGTCGATCAGCTCCTCACCACTTGGCACGCTGTGCTTGCCGCGCACGGCTTCGAGCATCTCAGCCAGGCTGTCGTGACAGGCCTGCAGCAGGCTGAACAACTCTTGACTGGCACGCAAACGGCCATCGCCAAGGCCTTCGTAGAGGAATTCCAGCTCGTGGGCCAAGTCACCGATTTCACGGATTTCAGCCATGCGTGCACCACCCTTGAGGGTGTGCAGATCACGCTGCAGCGATTCCAGTTCAAGGCTGTTGTTGACGTCGTCCATCCAGCGCTGCAATGCCGCACCGGCGCTGTCGATGATGTCGAAACCTTCCTCCAGGAAGATCTCCACCAACTCTGGATCGCGTTCGTCTTCAATGGCCGCGGGGGCCGGCGCTGCATCGAGCTGCTCGGGCGCAATATCCGCAAGTTCAACCGCGTCCGTTTCAGGCTCGGGATCGAGCAATTCGGGATCGTCGAACTCGACGACAGGCAGCTCGGTCACCTCGATGTCTAGCGACTCAGCCGCTAATGGCTCGCTGTCCAGCGCGTCTTGCGGCTCATCGGTGAGAATACCGAAGTCGATTTCTTCATCGGCTTCGGGCTCAGCCTCTAACAGATCTGACAACTCGATCACCGGCACGGCTTCGGCTTCGGCTTCGGCTTCGGCTTCGGCTTCGGCTTCGGCAGCAGGTTCGGGCATCGCGTGGCTGACCGGCAAGCTTTGCCCACCACTCTGGCGGAAACTGCGAATGGCCTCAATCAACGCCACCGGGGAAGGCATCGCCGCGCGGGCCTGCAACTGCTCGAGCAATTGCGCCAAGCTGTCATGGCTTTGCTGCAGGAGACTCGCCAACGCCGGGGAGGCGCTGTAACGGCGATCCACCAGGCCTTCGTACAGCGATTCGAGTTCATGGGCGAGATCGCCAATCGGACGAATTTCGGCCATGCGCGCACCACCTTTGAGGGTGTGCAGATCACGCTGCAGGGATGACAGTGCGGCTTTGTTGTCTGGGTCAGCCAACCAGCGCTCCAGCGCCTGGCCGGCACTGTCCAGAATATCCACGGCTTCTTCGAGGAAGATCGACACCATTTCTTCGTCGAGCGATTCATACAGCGAAGCAGTCGGCTGTTCAGCCAGCGGCTCGCTAACAGGCTCAGTAGACTCAAGCAGCGCGTCGAGTGGCAGCGCATCGAGCGACAACGGCTCAATCACTTCATCCGGCTCACCCACGCTAAGTTCTGCCAACGCAGCCGTGGCGTCTGTCAGTTCAACAATCTCGATACCGGCAGCACCGTTGTTAGACAACAGCGCCAGGGTATTAGGATCCAGCGCCTCCATCATCAAATCACGCAGGGCTTGCACGCGCTCAGGAGCAGCGCTTACCTGCAAGCCCGCAGCCACCTGATCCATCATGCCGATCAGGGCTTCGTGAGCTTGCTCAGCTTCGCTGAAGAAGCGCTCGCTGACAGCCAGGCGGCCTTCTTCCACGGCGCCATAAAGGTCGAGCAAGGCTTCGCAGAGTTCGTCTATCTGCGGCAGATCGGCCATTTCGGCGCCGCGGCCCAGGGTAGTCAACTCATCCAACAGTGAGCTGAGTTCCTGGCGTTCGGACGGATGCTCACGCCACTGGCGTAGCAGGTCTTCGGCATCCAGCAGGATATCCATGCCTTCGGCGAGGAAGATGCTGATCATCTGCGGGTCGCGCTTTTCCCCACCCTGCTCGCTCTGTCGGCTGTTTTCCGCCTGTTCGAGGCGCTCATTGTGCAGCTTCTGCACGCGCTCAAGGAACTCGGCAGCACCCGGCAATACGCCCAGAGGTTGGCTTTCCAGCTGCTCAAGCCCGAGACGGAAGAGCTTTTCTGCGCTGCTCAACAATTCCGCTTCGGCCAGGTCCATGGGGATCAGGTTGGCTTTAAATTCCTTAACCAGCTTCTCTAGCGGCGAAGCAATCTCAGCCACCGGCAGAATGCCGGCCATCGAAGCACTGCCTTTAAGGGTGTGCAAGGCCCGCTGCAAGTCGTCGGTTACAGGCTGCGGCAGCTCCTGAGCACAGTCAGCCAGGAAGCCAACCAACGTATCGAGGTGCATCTCCGCTTCGTTGCGGAAAATTTCCAGCAACTGCGGGTCCAGACCTTCAGCGTCTGCGCCGCTCTCGTCGGTAGCGCTGGGCAGACCCTCGGGCTCAGCTACCTGCTCAACCGGGGCTTGAGGTTTTGGGAGACTTCGGCCTTTGGCCAAGGCATGGGCCGTGGCGGCCAAATGGTCGACATCGTCACGCTGACGTTGTGCCTTACTGGCAAACTCATCGACCAAGGCCGGCATCAGGGCGACCACGTCGGCAATCACCTGCTGCACCTCGGCACCCGGTTGAATGCTGCGGTCGAGCACGCGGTTGAGCAGGTTCTCAATCGACCATCCCAACTCACCGATCACCAACGCGCGGACCATGCGACCACTGCCCTTGAGGGTGTGGAAGGCGCGGCGAATTTCGCTCAGGGCATCTTTGTTATCGGTGTCCGCGCACCACTGCGGAAAATACTCGGCGATGGTTTCCAGCACTTCGCCCACCTCTTCGATAAAGACTTCCATAAGCTCTTCATCAATCGGCTCTTCATCGGCCGGCGGCGGTAGCAGGCTTGGCGGTACATCGTGCGCAGGTGGGTTGATCGCCTGCACGGGAGCGGCCATGACATCGGCCATCGACAGCGCTTTTTCAGCAACAGGCGGCGCCGACTCCTCGCTTGGCGGGGCGCTCGGCAGGTCAACTTCAGGTAACTCCAGCGCGGCCAGCTCGTCTTCACCCCAATTGGCTGGGCTATCGCTGACATCCAGCTCAAAGCTGTCGAGCGACAACTCCTCGCTGGGTAATGACGGCTCTTCCACGGTTTCCGCCTGAGGCAACAGCTCGGCGTCACTCAGATCACTACTGAAGTCGATCAGCTCAAGCTCAGCCGACGGCGCATCCAGGGCGGTAGAATCTAAATCCGCAAACTCAGCACTGAAGTCATCCGTCAAATCCAGGCTCAGCGGTTCATCGTCAAGCGCCGGCGGACTGACTTCGGGCTCGGGCTCGGGCTCGTCACGCAACACCTCCATATCGAGCAGCGGATCAGCCAATGGCGCGAAGGTTTCTGCAGGCGTGTCGATGCGGTCAAGAATCGACGGCTTTTCTTTAAGCGGATAACCCAGGCTGTCGAGGCTTTCCTCGGCCACATCAAGGATCAGATCGCCTTGGCTGGCATGGTCTTCAGCCAGGCGTTCGAGGTAATACTCAACACTGGTAATGGCGTCCGCCAGGGTGTCGAGGTTTTGCCAGTTGGGCACGGCCTTGCGCGCCAGCAGTTGTTCTTGGATATAGCGGTTGCAGGCATTGAGCAGATCGGCGGCGCGCTGCAGCGGAATCATCGCCAGACCGCCACGCACCTGAGTCAGTAGCTCGGGCACGCGGGCCAAGTGTTCATGGTTCCACTGCGAGGCGATAAATTCGATAATCGCGTCTTTGGCCTGCTCCAGGCCGGTGCGCGCTTCTTTGATTACCAGCTGGTGAATCTGCGCCACATCGGTAGTCGGCAGGTGGCTTTCTTCACGGCCGCCGTCCTGTGCGGGGCCAACCATGCCAGCCAGAGTGGCCTCGACATACAACAGCGCACCGGCGACATCCATCAGCACCGCATCGCTGGGCTCGCCCTGGCCTTTGGCCAAGCCGTTGATCACATCGAGTTGGTCGACAATCACTTTACGCGGCTGGCTAAAGCCCAAAACCGCAAGGGTATCGGCAATTTGCTTGAGCGGTGCGGCCAGCGCCTCCAGGTCAGCCACCTGAGTGCGGTCGCTGCGTACGAATAGATCGAGGCTGTCTTTAACGCGGACCAACTCTTCACAGAGCGCGGCCACCACCGAACGCATAGCGTCGCGGTCAGGACCGGCCAGGCGTGCACGCTCTTCATCGACAACATCGTTGTCCGGCAGTGCATCGTCGAGGCGGTATTGGTCTTTAAGGCCACGTACGCGCGGTGATTGAGCCGTGGATTTCGCCACGTAGAACAGCAGGTTCTTACTCAGCTCATCAGGCGCCGGCTGATTCAGACCTTCAGCCCCCTGCTCAAGCAGACGCTTGAGTTCTTTATCCACCTGGCGCAACAAGGTACGCACAGAAGAGCCATTGGCTACGCTGCCGTTGGCCAGGCCTTCGACCACGCCCGAGGCGATCTGCCACAGCGGGCCAAGAGGCGAGTCTTTGCACAGGTTTTCCAGGCGGGCGAACACCCGTGCCATGTAACCTAGGTTGGTCGGTAAGTCCTGATTGCGGATCACCCCCACCAAGGCCATCTGCAGCATCTGCCGCAGCTTACGTAACAGCCCTGGTAACTCGGCGGTGCTTAGCTGTGCGATCGAATCATTGGACAGCGCCGCATTGCGTCCGGACATATCCGGGGCAAACAGGCTGGTCTCCGAGAGCAGTTTTTCCCCGCGGGCAGCGCGCAGGTCATTGAGTAACGGCAGCACGACCATCGGCAGGTCGCGGCGGGCAGTCTGGATACGGTCGAGGTACACCGGCAGCTGCAGAATCGACTGCATCAGCACTTCCAAGGCTTCGCCCTGGTTACTCACCCGTCCTTCAATCAGCGCACCAGCCAGCTGTTCCATTTCCTCAGCGAGCAGCGCCGCGCCGAAAAACTCGACCATCTGCAAGGTGCCCAGCACCTGATGCACATAGGTCTGGCAGAAACGCATGCGCGTAGCGTCCTGGGGGTTCTCAACGAACGCCTCCAGCGCCTGACGCGCCTGTTTCAGGGTTTCCGCGATCTCGCCTTTAACCCATTCCAGGGCGACATAATCGTGCCGATCACCCATAGCCACTCCACTCATAAACTTGGCTCTTCTGCCTTATCCCTTGCGGGTAAACGCCAGCACTCGCTCGTCGGCCACCGGAATCAACTCCGGATGCTGCCAACCCGCTACTTCACCTACTCCGACCACCAGCAGCCCTCCGGGCACCAAGCGCTCAGCCAGGCGATTAAGGATCTCGCGGCGCCGCCAGCGACGAAAATAGATCAACAAGTTCTGACAAAAAATAACGTCCATACCGGACATGGGCGCCTTGGCCAGCTCCAATACATTGAGCCGGGCGCAACACACGCGTGCGGCCAGGTTCGGCAGCACTTTGAAACGTCCATCATCCTGGGCCAGGAAGTAGCGCTGGCACAGGTCAGCATCCAACTGTTCCAGACGGCGCGCGCCGTATTGGCCATCGCGCGCCTTATTCAGCGCATTCAGGCTGATATCGGTGCCCGTTACGCCAAAATGCTCCGAATACTCACTTTCACGTAAGACTTCTGCAGCGCTAATGGCCAGCGAATAAGGCTCTTCGCCGCTGGCACAGCCTACGCTCCAGAGCGCCCATGGCTCTGTCATGCCTTGCTGCAAGCGCTCACGCAAATAGCCCTCAAGCACATCAAATGACGGCCGATGGCGGAAAAAACGGGTTTCTTGCACCGTCAGCCGATCCAGCAGGGTCGACCACTCCACGGCACCGCGGGGACCATCGGTGACCTGCTGGTAGTACGTGGCGTAATCCGTCACGCCCAGCTCACGCATTCGCGCACTCAGATTGGTTTGCAAAAACGCCTGCCGCCGCTCATTCAGAACGACCCCAGTGCGCTCCTCAAGCAGCACCTGCCAGTCACGAAACTCCGTGGCTGTCATGTCTGCCAGAGGCTGCAAGGCCCAAACGCCTGACTGCATGTCGTGCCCCTCGCTTACGGCCATAGCCCGCTGTGCAACAGGCTTTCCAGCCTGTTGCACAGCAACCAATTAAGCCTGCTCACCACCCGGCAAGGTAAAACCGGATACCGACTTACGCATCTCACTGGCCATCTTGGCCAGGTTACCAATGCTCTTGGCGGTGGCAGTGGTACCGGAGGAAGTTTGCGAGGTGATCTCTTGGATCACGTTCATCGTGTTGGAAATGTGGCCTGCCGAAGAGGCCTGCTGGCGTGCCGCGTTAGAGATGTTCTGAATCAAGGCCGCGAGGGTCTTGGATACCTTCTCGATCTCTTCCAGTGCAACCCCGGCATCCTGCGCCAGACGCGCACCGCGCACCACTTCGGAAGTCGTTTGTTCCATCGAGATAACGGCTTCGTTGGTGTCGGTCTGAATCGTCTTAACCAGTGCCTCGATCTGCTTGGTCGCAGCCGAGGAACGTTCTGCAAGGCGTTGTACTTCGTCCGCTACCACAGCGAAGCCTCGACCCGCATCACCGGCCATGGAGGCCTGAATCGCGGCGTTCAGTGCGAGGATGTTGGTCTGGTCAGCAATGTCGTTAATCAGGCTAACGATGTCACCGATCTCCTGGGACGATTCACCGAGGCGTTTAATACGCTTGGAGGTGTCTTGGATCTGTTCACGGATGTTATCCATGCCGGTGATGGTGTTGTGCACCACTTCGTTGCCTTTGTTGGCGATGGCTACGGAACGTTCCGCTACCGCGGAGGACTCCGAGGCGTTCGCCGATACCTGGTCAATCGACACGGCCATTTCGTTGATCGCCGCAGAAGCACCGGCAATTTCCTGGGCCTGGTGCTCGGAAGCCTCGGCCAGGTGCATCGCCGTGGCCTGGGTTTCCTGGGCCGCACCGGCTACCTGAACGGCGGTCAGGTTAATCGTGGCTACCAGATCACGCAGCTGGTCGATGGAGTAGTTGATGGAGTCAGCAATGGCACCGGTGAAGTCTTCGGTTACCGTCGCGGCTACGGTCAAGTCACCATCGGCGAGGTCGGCAATTTCGTCGAGCAGGCGCAAAATCGCTGTTTGGTTACGTTCGTTCTTCTCGGCGGTGGAGGCCAAGCGACTGTTGGTTTCGCGCACCATCACCAAACCGATCAGGATGATCGAAGCCAGAGCCAAAGCACCCAGCACATAACCGATCAGGGTGTTGATCGCGCGGCCACTGGACTGCGCTTCAAAGCCGACAGCCAATTCAGACGCTTTGTCCAACAGGGTCTGCGAAACGCTGAAGATCACGTTAGCCGACTCACGTACCTGGAACAGCTCAGGTGAGGTTTCGAGAATCTCGTCCACCGAGCCGGAAACGAACTCAAACAGCTCGGAAATTTCCGCGAGACGCTCAAGAGCCTCCGCGTCGCCCACTTGGGTAATTTCCATGGCCGCGTTGCCTTCAAGCATCGCGCTCAACACACGCCCGAACAGGCTGGCGTCACGGCCGAACATGTCAGCGGCTTGAACCGAGTCTTGATCACCGGCCAGTACCTTGTTGACCGAACCGAGGATACGTTCTGCCAGCAAGGATTGACGCTGAGCAACCGAGACCTGGGCCGCCGGCGCGCCGCTTTCCAGCAGAATGTCGACCACTTCTTCGTACTCGACCTGCAGCTGCGGAATAGTTTCAGCGAGCGTGGCGGCTACCTGGTGCAACGACAGAACAGTCTGTTCGTTGGCCAGAATGGCGTCGGTGTTTTGCCGCAGCGTATCCCAGTCCTGCTGCACCGCAGTCATCTGCGGCTGCAGGGCCTCTGGAGCAGCTGGCAGACCGGTCTCTTCGTTACCGTCAGTCAGATAGCCCCAACGCGCCTGAAAGTCATTGCGGGCGTCACGCAGCAAACCGAACGCTTCTGGCGTACCGGCGGCAGCTTCAGAGGAGTTCTTGGCAATACGCTGGGACAGTACGCGCAGCTCACCGGCGTGGCCGATGTATTCCGTGTCGTAGTTGGATTGGGTGTTGATGTAGGCGAAGTTGGCGAACAACAAAACGATCGACACGATCAGGACAATAAACAGCCCTGCGATCAATGTGCTACTGCGCGCACCTGCTAACAAATTACCTGCATTTAGTTTTTTCATTTACTGGCCCCCGCCTGGACCGACCGCACTACGGTTCCCATGTAACGCCAAAAGGCCGGCAATGCCGACCCCACCGATAAACTGTTAATACGCCACGTCGAGAAAACCCGCGTTCTGGGCCAGCGCGTGTGGGCTGAACACCAGCCAGGGCTGTTCACGTTGAAATACTCCGTGGATAAAAGGTGTGATGGACGCCTCGAGCGGCGGCAGCTGCTCGGAGAAGGTGTCCACTGGAAAATGCTGCATGCCAAACACTTCATCGACCGTAAGACCCGCAAAGACCTCTTGGTGATCGACGACTAACACTCGGCGTTTTTTGCGCAGCGGCGACAACTCATTGCCGAAGAAACCGCACAGATCCATGACCGGCAGCAAGCGTCCGCGCACGTTGGCTACGCCCTTCACCCAGCTTTTCACGCCGGGCAACAGGGTGTGACGCGGCTCATGCAGAACCTCGCCGACCTCACCCATGGGCGCAACAAAAAAGCGCTCGCCCATGCGAAAACCGATACCGCTCCAGGTTTGCACGACCGCTTGCTGCGAAGGCAAGCCAGCCGCCAGCGAACGACAAAGCGCGTCGATATCCAGAAGGGTTTGAAAAGGTGTTTGCGCGTCCGACATGCCAGCTGCGGCCTTATTGTTTTTTAATTGCCGACTGACTCGGTTTAACCGGCCAATACTGCATTCAAGGTTTTAACCAGGGTGTCTTCATCAACCGGCTTGGTCAGGTAATCCTTCGCACCCTGGCGCTTGCCCCAGACCTTGTCGGTTTCTTGATCCTTGGTGGTGACGATGATCACCGGGATATGGCTGGTGTCGGCATCTTTGGTCAGCTGGCGGGTCGCCTGAAAGCCATTGAGGCCAGGCATAACGATATCCATCAGCACCGCATCCGGCTTTTCCTGGCGTGCCAGGGCAACGCCATCGGCGCCATTTTCCGCTTTAAGTACTTGATGACCGTGCTTTTCAAGCATGGCGGTCAGTTTGTACATTTCAGTCGGCGAGTCATCAACAATCAGAATTCGAGCCATGGTGTTTCCCAATACTTTAAAAAGACGCGCAGCTGGTCAGCCAGGCGTCAGGACGCTTGTTCCACCGGAATAAAGTCGGGCACATGAGCCTTGATCGCCCCAAGCAGCTCTTCTTTGCTGAAGGGCTTGGTCAGGTATTGATCGGAGCCGACGATGCGCCCTTTGGCTTTATCGAACAAACCATCTTTAGAAGACAGCATGATCACCGGGGTGGATTTGAAAGCGCTGTTGTTCTTGATCAAGGCGCAGGTCTGATAGCCATCGAGTCGCGGCATCATAATGTCGACAAAAATGATATTTGGGTGAGTATCGGCGATCTTTGCCAAAGCATCGAAGCCGTCAACTGCGGTAATTACCTCGCAGCCCACCTTTTTCAGCAGGGTTTCCGCGGTGCGACGAATCGTTTTCGAGTCGTCGATCACCATCACCCTCAAGCCCTCGGAATGCTGTTCCATGTTTGCCCTACCATCGCCTCGGTGAGTCGTTATTTTTGCGTTATATCAGTGCGCCTGAGACCCTGTCACCGACGGGCTACCTCCCAATCGTCGGGCCTTTTTAGCACACTCTCCAGATGCAATCTATAAGCCGGCTGGGCCAAGGTTTTTCCTTGACCACCTGGCTTGTCAACGCCACCCTGACGCCATATCGCGTCCAGTCACACCCTAATCGCTACCATTTACGGAGAACACCGCCATGAGCGTCCGCCTCGGCATTGTCATGGATCCCATCGCCCAGATCGCCTTCAAGAAGGACAGCTCGCTGGCCATGTTACTGGCCGCGCAAGCGCGCGGCTGGACCCTCTTCTATATGGAACAGAAAGATCTTTACCAAGCCAAGGGTGTCGCACGCGCTCGGCTTTCAGAGCTTAAGGTATTCAACGATCCGCAACGCTGGTTCGAGCTGGGCAGTGAGCAGGATGTCGCGCTAAGCGAGCTGGATGTGATCCTGATGCGCAAGGATCCGCCCTTCGACAACGAGTTCGTCTACTCCACCTACCTGCTGGAGCAAGCCGAGCAAGCCGGCACGCTGGTGGTCAACCGCCCGCAAAGTCTGCGCGACTGCAATGAAAAGTACTTTGCCACCCAGTTCAGCCAATACACCCCGCCGACCGTGGTCAGCCGTAGAGCCGACATTCTGCGCGAGTTTGCCAAAGAGCAGCGTGACATCATTCTCAAACCACTCGATGGCATGGGCGGATCGATGATATTTCGCCATCGCGAAGGCGATCCCAACCTTTCGGTGATTCTCGAGACCCTGACCAATCACGGCCAGCAGCAGATTATGGCTCAGGGCTATCTGCCGGCGATCAAGGATGGCGACAAGCGCATCCTGATGATTGACGGCGAACCCGTGCCTTATTGCCTGGCACGGATTCCAGCGGCCGGCGAAACCCGTGGCAACCTCGCCGCCGGTGGCCGCGGCGAAGCCAGACCTTTGAGCGAACGCGACCGTGAAATCGCTGCCGCCGTCGGGCCAACCCTGCGTGAGAAAGGCCTGCTGTTCGTCGGCCTGGACGTGATTGGTGAACACCTGACCGAGATCAACGTCACCAGCCCGACCTGCATCCGCGAGATCGATACGGCCTTCGATACACGTATCGGCGAGCGCCTGATGGACAAAATTGCCGAGAAGCTCAATGCGCGCAGTGCTTCATAGACTTTTCCATGCACCCTCGGCAGACTGCGCGGCAACCTGAGCAGACCCGGCATGCAATGAACGCAACAGCCCAACTCCCAGAATTTCCCAGCGCCGGCGTACAGCCGGCGGACCGCTTGGGCTTTACCCTGTTCCTCGCTGCCGCGCTGCATGCCGCACTGATTCTTGGCCTGGGGTTTACCCTGGCCGAGCCCAGCCAGATCAGCAAAACCCTGGAGATCACCCTCTCCACCTTCAAAAGCGAAGAAAAGCCTAAAGAGGCGGACTTCCTCGCCCAGGACAATCAACAGGGCAGCGGCACCCTGGAACACAAAGCAGCGCCGAAAACCACTGAGCAGGCGCTGTTCCAGGACAGCGAGGTGAAGCGCGTAACCCCACCCGCCGCGCCGCAACAGCCCGCCGTGCGCCAGCAAGCCCCTAAAGCAGCTGTCGCCACGCGCGCCCCGCAACAACAGAAAACCCCGGTCAAACGCGAAGAAGCCAAGCCCACGCCGCAAACCCGACCAGCGCCGGTGTTTGACAGCGCTCAACTGTCGTCGGAGATTGCCAGCCTAGAGGCTGAACTGGCCTTGGAAGTGCAGCAGTACGCCAAACGCCCGAAGGTCCATCGCATCAGCGCGGCCTCAACCATGCGCGACAAAGGTGCCTGGTATAAAGATGAGTGGCGCAAAAAGGTTGAGCGCGTCGGCAACCTCAACTACCCCGATGAAGCACGCCGCCAGGGCATCTACGGCAACCTGCGCTTACTGGTATCGATCAACCGCGATGGCACGCTGTACGAAGTGCAAGTACTGGAATCCTCCGGACAGCGCCTGCTCGATCAGGCAGCACTGCGTATCGTGCGCCTAGCCGCACCGTTCGCGCCGTTCACCGGAGACCTGGCTGATGTCGACCGCCTGGAAATCATCCGTACCTGGCGCTTCGCCCGCGGCGACCGCCTGTCGAGTAACTGAGCAGCGACGCAAAACCAGCCAGGGACCATCACGGCTCAACGTATGGGCTTGAGGCTTGCCACGCAAAGCTCCAAACTACCCCCCATGAAAGACGCCAGCCCCAGCTACCTCAAGCACCATTTCCTGATTGCCATGCCGAACATGGCCGATCCGCGTTTTGCGCAGACCGTTACCTACCTGATCGACCATAACGCCCACGGTGCGATGGGCCTGGTGATCAACAAGCCTAGCGGCCTCAACCTGGCCGACGTACTCGAACAGCTGCGCCCGGATGAAGAGCCACCGGTGCTGTGCCAGAGCCTGCCAATTTTTAACGGCGGCCCGGTGCAGACCGACCGCGGCTTTGTCTTGCACCCCAGCGGCCCGCAGTACCAAGCGACACTGGAGCTGGGCGAGCTAGGCCTGTCGACCTCGCAAGACGTGCTGTTCGCGATTGCCGACGGCATCGGCCCGGATAAATACCTGATGACCCTCGGCTATGCCGGCTGGGACGCCGGTCAGCTGGAAGCTGAGCTGGTCGACAACGCCTGGCTCACCTGCCCTGCAGACGCGAGCATCCTCTTCGACCTGCCCTTCGACCAACGCCTGAATGCCGCCGCTGCTCGCCTGGGCGTCAATCTCAGCCTGCTTAGCTCACAAGCCGGACACGCCTGATGACTGAAACCAAGACAAAACCGCTGCGCCTGCTGCTGGGCTTCGATTACGGCAGCAAGCAGATTGGTGTCGCAGTCGGCCAGGTCATCACCGGACAAGCCCGCGAGCTGTGCATCCTCAAGGCGCAGAACGGCGTACCCGACTGGCAGAAAGTCGAAGCGCTGGTCAAGGAATGGCAGCCGGACGCCATCGTTGTCGGCCTGCCGCTGAACATGGACGGCACGAAAAGTGAGATGAGCGAGCGCGCAGAAAAATTCGCCCGCCGCCTTAACGGCCGCTTCAACCTGCCCGTACACACCCACGACGAGCGCCTGACCACCTACGAGGCCAAAGGCCAACGCCTGCAACAGGGACAAACCAGCGGCTACCGCGAACGCCCGGTCGACGCCCTTGCCGCCGCCCTGCTGCTGCAAGGTTGGCTTGAAGAAAACTGCCTGGGCTAACCCCCACTAAGATTGCACCTGGAGTGTTGCCATGAGCTTACCCAACCCGGCCGAACTGCTGCCGCAAATGGCCGCCGCCCTGACCAGCCACCTGAATAAACGACGGATCAGCGAGCCGCGCTTTATCGGCATCCGTACCGGCGGTGTCTGGGTCGCCCAAGCGCTACTTGCCGCGCTGAACCGCCAGGACGCCCTGGGTATTCTTGATGTGTCGTTCTACCGTGATGACTTCACCCAAAACGGCCTGCACCCTCAGGTGCAGCCGTCCGAGCTGCCGTTCGAAATCGAAGGTCAGCACCTGGTGCTGATCGACGATGTACTGATGAGTGGCCGCACCATCCGCGCAGCGCTTAACGAACTTTTCGACTACGGCCGCCCGGCCAGCGTAACCCTGGTCAGCCTGCTCGACCTGGATGCCCGCGAACTGCCGATCCGCCCGGATGTAGTCGGTGCAACCCTGTCACTGGCGGTGGATCAACGGGTAAAATTATCCGGACCCACGCCCCTGACCCTCGAACTCCAGACGCTTGCCAACTGAGACTCGCCCGATGACGACCCAAGCCGCCAAGCGCCCGCTGCAGCTTAACGACCAAGGCCAGCTGCGCCATTTCCTCTCCATCGATGGCCTGCCGCGCGAACTGCTGACCGAAATTCTCGACACCGCTGACTCCTTCCTCGAAGTTGGCGCCCGTGCGGTGAAAAAGGTCCCGCTGTTGCGCGGCAAGACCGTGTGCAACGTGTTCTTCGAGAACTCCACGCGCACCCGCACGACTTTCGAACTGGCGGCTCAGCGCCTGTCAGCCGATGTCATCAGCCTGAATGTGTCGACCAGCTCAACCAGCAAGGGCGAAACCCTGTTCGACACCCTGCGCAACCTCGAGGCCATGGCCGCCGACATCTTTGTCGTGCGTCATGCGGATTCCGGTGCTGCGCATTTTATCGCCGAGCACGTGTGCCCGAACCTGGCGATTATCAACGGCGGCGACGGTCGCCACGCGCACCCGACCCAGGGCATGCTCGACATGCTGACCATCCGCCGCCACAAAGGCAGCTTCGAGAACCTCTCGGTGGCCATCGTCGGTGACATCCTGCACTCGCGGGTGGCGCGCTCCAACATGCTCGCGCTGAAGACCCTCGGCTGCCCGGATATTCGCGTGATCGCGCCGAAAACCCTGCTACCGGTCGGCATCGAGCAATACGGCGTCACCGTGTACAGCGACATGGCCCAAGGTCTCAAAGATGTCGACGTGGTGATCATGTTGCGCCTGCAACGTGAGCGCATGAGCGGCGGCCTGCTGCCCAGCGAGGGCGAGTTCTACCGCCTGTTCGGTCTCACCGAGCAGCGCCTGAAACTGGCCAAACCCGATGCCTTGGTCATGCACCCAGGCCCCATCAACCGGGGCGTGGAGATCGAATCGGCCGTAGCCGATGGTCCGCAATCGGTGATTCTCAACCAGGTGACCTACGGCATCGCGATCCGCATGGCCGTGCTGTCCATGACCATGAGCGGGCAGAACGCCCAGCGCCAACTCAATCAAGACGCTGAGGAGCAGAACTGATGCGTATGCGTATCCTCGGCGCCCGGGTAATTGACCCCAGCAGCCACTTCGATCAGCTCGCCGATATCTTTGTTGAAAGCGGCAAGATCGTCGCCATTGGCCAGGCGCCAGCCGGCTTTGTTGTCGAGCAAAGCATCGATGCCCAAGGCCTTGTGGCCGCCCCAGGTCTGGTCGACCTGAACGTCGCCCTGCGCGAGCCGGGTTATAGCCGCAAAGGCAGCATCGCCACGGAAACTCTGGCGGCAGCCGCTGGCGGCGTCACCAGCCTGTGCTGCCCGCCCTTTACCAAGCCAGTACTGGACACCCCGGCGGTGGCCGAGCTGATTCTTGACCGCGCTCGCGAAGCCGGGCACACCAAGGTGTTCCCGATTGGCGCGCTGAGCAAAGGCCTGGAAGGCGAGCAGTTGGCCGAACTGGTCGCGCTACGTGACGCCGGTTGCGTGGCCTTCGGCAACGGCCTCGATAGCTTTCGCAACAACCGTACCCTGCGCCGCGCGCTGGAATATGCAGCCACCTTCGACCTGACGGTGGTCTTCCACTCGCAAGACCATGACCTCGCCGAAGGCGGCCTGGCCCACGAAGGCGCAATGGCCAGCTTCCTCGGCCTACCGGGCATTCCGGAAAGCGCGGAAACCGTGGCTCTGGCCCGCGATCTGCTGCTGGTTGAGCAGACCGGTGTACGCGCGCACTTCAGCCAACTGACCAGCGCCCGTGGCGCCCAGCTGATCGCCGACGCACAGGCCCGCGGCCTGCCAGTGACTGCCGATGTGGCGCTGTACCAACTGATTCTCACCGACGAAGCACTGGAAGGCTTCTCCAGCCTGTATCACGTGCAACCGCCACTGCGCACCGCCCGTGATCGTGACGGCCTGCGTGCCGCGGTAAAAAGCGGCGTAATTAGCGCCATTGCCAGCCACCATCAGCCGCACGAACGCGACGCCAAACTGGCCCCGTTCGGCGCGACAGAGCCGGGTATCAGCAGCGTGCAACTGCTTCTGCCATTGGCCATGAGCCTGGTACAAGACGGTTTGCTCGACCTACCGACCCTACTGGCACGCCTAAGCAACGGCCCGGCCGATGCGCTGGGCCTACCGCTTGGTCGGCTCACGGTCGGTGCTGCGGCCGACCTGCTGCTGTTCGATCCACAGGCATCGACGCTGGCAGGAGAAAGCTGGTTTTCAAAAGGCAGCAACTGTCCGTTTATGGGCCACTGCCTACCCGGTGCGGTGCGCTACACCCTGGTTGATGGGCACATCAGCTACCAGGCGTAAGCCGCGCAGGATGAAAAAGCCCGCCAATTGGCGGGCTTTTTTGTATCAATACCTTAGCCGCGTTCGGCGTTTTTAATCGACACCTGGGTATTCAATGTCCAGAAGTCATACAGCACGCCCAACAGAAACAGGCCGCCGGTAAACAGGTAAATGATCCCGGTAATCCACTTGCCTTGGTACATACGGTGCACGCCGAAAATACCGAGGAAGGTCAGCAGAATCCACGCTACGTTGTAATCGGTATCACCGGCGGTAAAACGCAGATCCGCTTCTCGATCCATGGCCGGGATCAGAAACAGGTCAACGATCCAGCCGATAAACAGCAAGCCGAAGGTGAAAAACCAGATGGTCCCGGTGACCGGTTTGCCGTAGTAGAAACGGTGTGCGCCGAGAAAGCCGAAAATCCACAGCAAATAGCCGATGAGTTTGCTGTGCGTGTCCTGTCGCTGCATATGCGTGCCTCCTGATGGCTGATAACGCTTTGACGCCACACTCTACGCAAGGTTCGCCGAGCGGGGCAATCCGCTGAGCAGACTGCAAAAGCAGCGCTTGCGGCCTACCTAAGATTATTAAATACTGTATGCATAAACAGTTATTTCAGGCGCTACCATGCAGCTGATCGAGAAACTCACCGTGCTCGCCGACGCCGCCAAGTATGACGCGTCCTGCGCCAGCAGCGGCGCGCCCACACGCAGCTCCAAAGGCAAGAGCGGCATCGGCTCAACCAGCGGCATGGGTATCTGCCACAGCTTCACCCCTGATGGTCGCTGCGTGGCCCTGCTGAAAATCCTGCTGACCAACTTCTGTCTGTATGACTGCCAGTACTGCGTTAACCGCCGCTCCAGCGACGTGCCACGCGCGCGCTTTACCCCGGAAGAAGTGGTGACCCTGACTATCGACTTCTACAAACGCAACTGCATCAGCGGGCTGTTTCTCAGCTCCGGGATCATCCGCTCCGCCGACTACACCATGGAGCAGCTCATCCGCGTGGCTAAATTGCTGCGCGAAGAACATGAGTTTCGCGGCTATATCCACCTCAAAACCATTCCGGACGCCGACCCGCTACTGATCGCCGAAGCCGGGCGCTATGCCGACCGCCTCAGCGTGAACATCGAGTTGCCCACCGAGGCCAGCCTCGTCCGCCTGGCACCGGAGAAACAGGTGCGTACCATCAAGCAGGCCATGCAGTCGATTCATCTGGGTGAAAGCGAAGCCCGCGCTGAAGTTCGCGCGCCACGCTTCGCGCCCGCCGGGCAAAGCACACAGATGATTATTGGCGCCGACGCCACCGATGACAGCATCATCCTGCACACCGCCGCCTCGCTTTATGACAATTATCGGCTGCGCCGCGTTTACTACTCGGCCTTCAGCCCAATCCCGCAAAGCCCAAATACCGTGCCCTTCGAAGCGCCGCCGCTGCTTCGCGAACATCGCCTGTATCAGGCGGACTTCCTCATGCGCGGTTATGGTTTCGAGGCCAGCGAGCTGCTCACCGGTCCCGGTAATCTGGCGCTGGATATCGACCCGAAACTGGCCTGGGCACTGAACAACCGCGAGCATTTCCCGGTTGACCTCAACCGCGCCGAACCCGCCATGATTGCCCGCGTGCCCGGCATCGGCGTACTCAGCGCAAAACGCTTGGTCGCGCTGCGCCGCCAGCGACGTATCCGCTTTGAAGACCTCACGCGTTTGCGCTGCGCCCTAGAAAAGGCCAAGCCGTTTATCGTCACCCAAGACTACCGGCCACTGCAGGCCAGCCGCGAATCACTCCTCTTGCGCCAGCAATTGAGTGAAACACCGACCCAGATGGCACTGTGGTAATGCACAGCGCACATTTCGATGGCAGCTTTGCTGGCTGGCGTGATACGGCCCGCGCGCTGCTGCGCCAGGGTCTGGCACCGCATCAAGTCAACTGGCGGGGTGACGGCGACCGCGGCGGCCTGTTTGACCAAGCACCCAGCCCTGTAAATACAACGCCTGCAGCTGAGGCGCCGCGTATCCCCAGGCAACTGCTAGCGCTGCTGCAGAGCGCGGCATGCTTTCGTGTCGAGGACCGCTGGAGCCTGTTGTACCGAATTCTCTGGCGCGTCGCTCAGGGTGATCGCGCCGCCATGCTGCCCGGTGATATCGACGGCAGCCAGCTGCACAAGCGACTCAAGGCGGTACGCCGCGAAGCCCATCATTTACATGCCTTTTTGCGCTTTCATCCACGCCCGGAACACGCCGAAGGGCCACAGCTGGTGGCCTGGCATGAGCCCGCCCACGACATTTTGGCCAGCGCCAGCGGCCACTTTGCCGAGCGCCTGGGACGCAGCACCTGGTTGATTGCCACACCAGATGACGGCGTGTACTGGGATGGCCAGCGCCTGCATTACCAAAAGCCCTGCCCCCCGGAGTGGCAACGCCTGGCGCAAACGCCCGAGGATGATGGTGAAGCGTTGTGGCTGGCCTATTACGGCAGCACTTTCAATCCAGCGCGGTTAAACCGCAGCGTATTGGAAACCAACATGCCGGTGCGGTTCTGGAAAAATCTGCCCGAAGGCCCGCTGATTCCAAAGCTGATGAGCCAAGCCCGCGCCGGCGCGCAGCGCGATGGCCAGGCCGAGGCTGTCGCGCGCCAGGGTGGCAAACGCATCCGCCACACCAACGCGACACCATTGCCATTCAGCGGAAACGCCGACCCGGATCGTCCTCGCTGACTTCCAGCGACAAGCCCTGGCTCATGCTGCTCAGGTGATCGCCATCGGTTTCCGAACCGAGCTTGATCATCAGACGCAGGTCGTTGGCCGAATCCGCATACAGCAGCGCATCTTCGTAGGTGATCTCACCCTGGCTGTAGAGGGTGTAAAGCGCCTGATCGAAGGTTTGCATGCCCTGTTCGGTGGAGCGCTTCATCAGTGCTTTGAGTTCGTGCACATCACCCTTGCGAATCAGGTCGGCCGCCAGCGGGGTGTTGATCAACACCTCGATCACCGCGCGACGGCCCTTGCCGTCTGGGGTCGGGATTAATTGCTGAGCAACGATGGCCTTGAGGTTCAGCGACAAATCCATCCACACCTGATTCTGCCGGTCCGCCGGGAAGAAGTTGATGATCCGGTCCAACGCCTGGTTAGCGTTGTTGGCGTGCAGGGTTGCAAGGCAAAGGTGGCCCGTTTCAGCGAAGGCTACCGCATGGTCCATGGTTTCTCGGGTGCGCACCTCACCGATCAGAATTACATCCGGTGCCTGACGCAGGGTGTTCTTCAGTGCCACTTCGAAAGATTCGGTGTCGATGCCCACTTCGCGCTGAGTAACGATGCAGCTCTGATGCTGGTGAATGTACTCGATCGGGTCTTCGATGGAGATGATATGGCCGCTGCTGTTCTTGTTACGGTAGCCAATCATCGCTGCCAGCGAGGTTGATTTACCGGTACCGGTAGCACCGACAAACAACACCAACCCGCGCTTGGTCAGCGCCAGCTTCTTGAGGATTTCCGGCAGTTTCAGCTCATCCAGGGTCGGAATATTGGTTTCGATACGGCGCAACACCATGCCGGCCAGGTTGCGCTGGTAGAAAGCACTGACGCGGAAACGGCCAATACCGCGGGCGCTGATGGCGAAGTTGCACTCGTGATTCTCGGTAAAGTCGCGGCGCTGTTGTTCATTCATCACCGAATGCACGGTTTCACGGGTCTGCTCAGGCGACATGGGCGTCTTGGTGATCGGCATGATCTTGCCGTTGACCTTCATCGACGGCGGCACGCCAGCGGTAATAAACAAGTCAGAGCCGCCCTTTTCGACCATCAGGCGCAGCAGTTTTTCGAATTCCATCGTTGTTCGCCCATGTGCATCACGCGGTTATGCAAGCGCCAGCGGCAGGCGCGTGTGTTGCCGCTGAGCTGAACCCGACAGGCGACGGCCTGCCAAGCGCTGTCGATTTAGAAGTTTTCCGGGGTTTTGGCCTTCTCGCGCGCCGCTTCACGGCTAACGATGCCCTTGGAAACCAGGGTCTTCAGGCAAGAATCCAGGGTCTGCATGCCCAGCGAGCCACCGGTCTGGATGGCCGAGTACATCTGCGCGACCTTGTCCTCACGGATCAGGTTACGGATGGCCGGGGTACCAATCATGATTTCGTGGGCCGCCACGCGACCGCCGCCAACTTTTTTCAGCAGGGTCTGCGAGATCACCGACTGCAAGGACTCGGAGAGCATGGAGCGGACCATGGACTTCTCTTCGGCCGGGAATACGTCAACCACGCGGTCGATGGTCTTGGCCGCCGAGGTGGTGTGCAGAGTGCCGAAGACCAGGTGGCCGGTTTCCGCTGCCGTCAGGGCCAGGCGGATGGTTTCCAAGTCACGCATCTCACCGACCAAGATAATGTCCGGGTCTTCGCGCAGCGCCGAGCGCAGGGCCTCGGAGAAGCCGAGGGTGTCGCGGTGCACCTCGCGCTGGTTGATCAGGCACTTTTTCGACTCATGCACGAATTCGATCGGGTCTTCGACCGTCAGGATGTGGTGGTACTTGTTGCTGTTTATATAGTCGAGCATCGCCGCCAGGGTGGTCGACTTACCGGAGCCCGTGGGCCCGGTGACCAACACCAGGCCACGCGGCACATCGGAAATCTTGCGGAAGATCTCGCCCATGCCGAGGTCTTCCATGCTCAGCACTTTCGACGGAATGGTCCGGAAAACTGCACCGGAGCCGCGGTTCTGGTTGAAGGCGTTAACCCGGAAACGCGCCACACCCGGCACTTCGAAGGAAAAGTCGGTCTCGAGGAACTCCTCGAAATCCTTACGCTGCTTGTCGTTCATGATGTCGTAGATCAGCGCATGCACTTGTTTATGGTCCAGCGCAGGCAAGTTGATCCGGCGTACATCACCGTCAACCCGAATCATCGGAGGCAGGCCAGCGGAGAGGTGCAGGTCCGATGCACCTTGCTTGGCGCTGAAGGCCAGCAATTCAGTGATATCCATGGGACTCCCTAATGACAGACAAGCAGGTAGAATGCCGCAAAACCCAGGCGGCGGGCGCGAGTAATGTCCACGATAGCAGAGAATATTGCAAAGGTCGGAGTGCGCATACGTGAGGCGGCGCAAGCCTCACAGCGAGATTGTGGGTCTATCGGCCTGCTCGCGGTGAGCAAAACCAAACCGGCTGCGGCGGTGCGTGAAGCATTTGCCGCCGGCGCCCAGGACTTCGGCGAGAACTACCTGCAGGAAGCGCTGGATAAACAGGCCGAGCTGTATGACCTGCCACTGACCTGGCACTTCATTGGCCCGATCCAGTCGAACAAAACCAAGGCCATTGCCGAGCACTTCAGCTGGGTGCATTCGGTGGACCGCCTGAAAATCGCCGAACGGCTGTCGGCGCAGCGACCGGCACACTTGCCGGCGCTGAATATCTGCCTGCAGGTCAATGTCAGCGGCGAAGCCAGCAAGTCCGGCTGTCACCCCGATGAACTCCCGGCCCTGGCACAAGCGGTTACACAACTGCCCAACCTGCGCCTGCGCGGATTGATGACCATTCCCGAGCCCACTGACGACCCCATTGAGCAACGCGCCGCCTTCGCCCGTTTACGCGAACTGCAGCAAGGCCTGAACCTGGGCCTCGACACTTTATCCATGGGCATGAGCCATGACCTGGAAGCGGCCATCGCCGAAGGTGCAACCTGGGTGCGCATTGGCACTGCACTGTTCGGCGCACGTGATTACAGCAAGACCTGATTGAACTTGTCTTGAGCCTTTATTGAGGAAACCCGTTATGACCACTCCCCGCATTGCCTTTATCGGCGCAGGCAATATGGCCGCCAGTTTGATCGGCGGTCTGCGCGCGCAAGGCATCGACGCCAGCGCCATTCGCGCCAGTGACCGTGGAGCCGAACAGCGCAGCAAAATCAGCACCGAGCATGGCATCGAAACCTTCGCCGCCAATGCCGACGCAATCAAAGATGCCGACATCATCGTGCTCTCGGTAAAGCCGCAAGTCATGAAAGACGTCTGCCTGGACCTCGCCGCGCATGTCGGCGAGCAGCAGCTGGTGGTTTCCATTGCCGCCGGCATCAGCTGCGCCAGCCTGGAAAACTGGCTCGGCCCACGTGCCATCGTGCGCTGCATGCCCAACACCCCAGCCTTACTGCGCCAAGGCGTCAGCGGCCTGTATGGCAACGCCCAGGTTTCACCAAACCAGCGCCAGCAGGCCGAACAGCTGCTCAGCGCCGTAGGCCTGGCCCTGTGGCTGGATAAAGAAGAGCAGATCGATGCCGTAACAGCCGTATCGGGTAGCGGCCCGGCCTACTTCTTCCTGCTGATTGAAGCCATGACCGCTGCCGGCGAGAAGCTCGGCCTGCCGCGTGACACCGCCGCCCAACTGACCCTGCACACCGCCCTTGGGGCGGCGCGCATGGCCGTGGCCAGCGATGTCGATGCCAGCGAGCTGCGCCGCCGCGTCACCTCGCCTGCCGGCACCACCGAAGCCGCCATCAAGAGTTTCCAGGCCGATGGTTTCGAAGCATTGGTCGAAAAAGCACTTAACGCTGCCGCCCACCGTTCTGCCGAGCTGGCCGAACAACTGGGCCAATAAGGAACGAAAATGATCGGACTCAACACCGCCGCTGTTTATATCCTGCAAACCATTGGCAGCCTGTACCTGCTGATCGTCTTGCTGCGCTTCATCCTGCAATTGGTTCGTGCGGACTTCTACAATCCGCTCAGCCAATTTATCGTGCGCGCCACTCACCCGCTGCTGAAACCCTTGCGCAAAGTTATCCCCAGCCTGGCCGGGCTGGACCTGGCGTCGCTGGTGTTAGCGATTCTGGTGCAGCTGGTGCTGATGGCACTGACCCTGATGCTGCTCGGCTATGGCCTGGATAACCCCGTGCAGCTGCTGGTCTGGTCGATCATTGGCGTCACCGCGCTGTTTCTCAAGGTGTTCTTCTTTGCCTTGATCATCAGCGTGATTCTCTCCTGGGTCGCGCAAGGCAGCCAAAACCCCGCGGTAGGCCTGGTTAACCAAATATGCGAGCCCTTGCTGTCGCCGATTCGGCGCATCCTGCCAAGCATGGGCGGGCTGGATCTGTCGCCGATCGTGGCGTTTTTAATTCTCAACCTGATCGATATGATGGTGATCCGCAACCTGGCGATCATGACCGGCATGCTCAAAGGCTTGAGCCTGGCGATCTAACCGACAGATGAGTCATTTCCGCTGGGACGGCAACGACCTGATCCTTGAATGCCATCTGCAGCCCAAGGCGAGCCGTGACGAATTCGCCGGGCTGCATGGTGATCGTTTGAAGATTCGCCTCACCGCCCCGCCCGTGGACGGCAAAGCCAACGCCCACCTGCTGGCCTTTCTGGCCAGCGCCTTGGCCGTCAGTAAAAGCCAAGTCAGCCTGGAAAGCGGCCAGCAGAGTCGGCAAAAACGCGTACGCATCAAACAGCCGCAGCAGCTACCCGACGCACTCGAACTAACCACTCAGTCATCCTGAGCGACCACAAGGCGGCGTACGACGGCATGCAATTGACGCCACAGCTGCGACCCGCATAATGCCTGGCAGGCCTATTCATGGACTGGGTGGGCCTGACGCAACGCCACAGGTGTTAAAACATTGCCGGCCACGCCAGCCTGAGGCGCGGCATCGTTGAATCGGTGCACGGTAACTGCCCCGCAATGGATGAGCCAACTAGAGGAAAGCCAAGGATGAGCATGCAACGTCTCAGTGAGCAGGTTGACGCCTACGTCACCTGGAAGCGCGAGTTGATGCGCGAAATCACCCGCTACCGCAGCTGGCTGGTGAGCAATCGGCTGAACTCAGAGGCCGTAGAAGGCAAGCTTGAACGGGCGCTGAAACTGCTGCGCACCGACCACATTACCCTGGCGTTTGTCGGCGAGTTCTCGCGCGGTAAAACCGAGTTAATCAACAGCCTGTTCTTCTCGTCCTATGGCCAGCGCATGCTGCCGTCCCAGGCCGGGCGCACCACAATGTGCCCCACCGAGCTGTTCTTCGACCCACAGTCGGAACGCTCATATATTCGCTTGCTGCCCATCGAAACACGGGTGTCCGAAGCCAGCATCGCGCAGTTCAAGCGCGTTCCTCGGCACTGGGTGAATATCACCCTGGACCTCAGCGACCCGGACAACATGGTCCAGGCCTTTAATCAAGTGGCCCGCAGCAAGCCCATGCCGGTTGAGCAAGCCATAGCCCTGGGCTTTCACCCGGATATGCTGGAAAGCACCCACCGCCCGGGTGAAGTGCTGGTGCCGGCCTGGCGCCATGCCATGGTCAACTTCGACCATCCGCTGCTGCGTCAGGGCTTGCGCATCCTCGACACCCCCGGCCTGAATGCCCTCGGCAGCGAGCCGGAACTGACCCTGTCGATGCTGCCCAATGCCCAGGCGATCATCTTCCTGCTGTCCGCCGACACCGGCGTCACCGCCAGCGACATGGCCGTGTGGCAGCAGCACATCCGCCAGCTCGACGAAGACACCCAGACCTGCCTGTTCGCCGTGCTGAATAAGATCGACGTGCTGTGGGATGACCTGGCGGGCGAGAGCTTTGTGCAAAACGCCATCCGCATCATTCAGACCAACACTGCCAAGCAGTTGGGCATCCGCCCTGAAGACGTACTGCCGTTGTCGGCCAAACAGGCCATGCTGGCCAAGGTGCGCAAAGACGCCGACCTGCTGACGCGCAGCCAGATAAGCAACCTGGAAAACCTGCTGTGCGAGCGCATCATCGCGCAGAAAGAGCGCCTGCTCGAAGACCGCGTGGTCTTTCAGGTAATGGCTCTGCTGCAGAACAGCCAACACCTGCTCAACCTGCGCCTGGAGAAGGTCAACGAGCAGCAGGCACTGCTGAGCAACCACCAGCACGACAATGGCCAGATGCTCTTTGAGCTGACCGCCAAGACCAAGGACGACCACAGCCAGCACCACAAACGTCTACTTGGCCTTAAAACCAATCAGCGCCTGCTCAAGCGCCAGGGTGACTTGCTACGCCACGCTTCACGCAGCGAGCGCCTGGATGATCACCTCAACACCGTACGCCGGGACCTCACTGGCAGCTGGACCACCCTGGGCATCAACCAGGCGATCCTGGATTTCTTCCGCAGCGTGGAGCAGGACCTGCACAACCTGAGCCAGGAAGCCGAGATGGCCAACACCATGGTGGCGGCCATCTACCGGCGGCACAACGAAGAAAACCCACTGCATGGCGTCGACGCCCCGCAGTTCAACGTCAACCGCTACAAGCGTGAACTCGAACAGCAGCAGCGCAAAGCCGACCAGTTCCGCCTGCAGCTGAAAACCCTGCTGACCGAACAGCGCAGCCTGAGCAAACGCTTCTTCGCCACTTTGGTGCAGGAAGTCATCGGCCTGCATCAACGCATGCGCCAGGACGCCGAGCAGTGGGCCAACGATGCGCTAATGCCCTTGATGCAGCACACCCTGGAACACAAACAGCTGCTGGAAACTCACATGCTGCGGCTCAAGGCCCTGGCGCAGGAAACCCAACAAGCACGCCAGCGCGGCCAGCAATTAGCGCGGTACAGCGCCGAGCTGGAGCAGCAACTGGCGCAGGCCAGCGACATGTTGCGCATTCTGCGCCGCCCGGCCCCCGCGCAACGCCAGGCTAAGGTGGTCAGCCTGCCAGGGCTTAGCCGGCCGCAGAGCATGGGCGAATAACCGCAGCCAACAGCGCCTTATCCGCCATACACCCGCCGCCCCGCGTGCTTGCCGCACGGGGCGGCGCTCTTTAGACTGCGGCTCTTCCTTTATTGCGAGCAGGGTCGATGTCGATTGTTTTCCCCCAAGACTCTGTTGGCCTGGTCACTCCGCAAGTACTGCACTTCGCAGAACCTCTGGCGCTGGCTTGCGGGCGCAGCCTGGCTGACTATCAGCTGATATTCGAAACCTATGGCGAGCTCAACGCCACGGCCAGTAACGCCGTACTGATCTGCCATGCCTTGTCCGGCCATCATCACGCCGCGGGTTACCACAGCGTGGATGACCGCAAGCCCGGCTGGTGGGACAGCTGCATCGGCCCCGGCAAGCCCATCGACACCAATAAGTTCTTTGTGGTCAGCCTGAATAATCTCGGCGGCTGCAACGGTTCTACCGGCCCCAGCAGCCTTAACCCGGCCACCGGCAAGCCGTTTGGCGCGGACTTCCCGGTGATGACCGTGGAAGACTGGGTGCACAGCCAGGCGCGCCTGGCCGACAGCCTCGGTATCCAGCAGTGGGCCGCGGTGGTTGGCGGCAGCCTCGGTGGCATGCAAGCCATGCAGTGGACCATCAGCTACCCCGAGCGCGTGCGCCACTGCCTGGCCATTGCCTCGGCACCCAAGTTGTCGGCGCAGAACATCGCCTTCAACGAAGTGGCGCGGCAAGCGATTCTTACCGATCCGCAATTCCATGGCGGGCACTTCCAGGAACAAGGTGTGATCCCCAAACGCGGCTTGATGCTGGCGCGCATGGTCGGCCACATCACCTACCTGTCGGACGACGCCATGGGCGAGAAATTCGGCCGCGGGCTGAAGAGTGAGAAGCTCAACTACGACTTCCACAGTGTCGAATTCCAGGTGGAAAGCTACCTACGCTATCAGGGCGAAGAGTTCTCCACGCGCTTCGATGCCAACACCTATCTGCTGATGACCAAGGCGCTCGATTACTTCGACCCGGCGGCTCAGCACGATGGCGACCTGGCCAAAACCTTGGCCGGGGTCAGCGCCGACTTCTGTGTGATGTCCTTCACCACTGACTGGCGCTTTTCTCCGGCGCGCTCGCGCGAGATCGTCGACGCCCTGACCGCGGCACGCAAGAACGTCTGCTACCTGGAAATCGACGCGCCGCAGGGCCACGACGCCTTCCTGATCCCCATTCCGCGCTACCTGCAGGCGTTCGACAGTTATATGAAACGGATTAAGGTGTAGTCATGCGCGCGGATCTCGAAATCATCCAAGAGTGGATTCCCGCCGGCAGTCGCGTGCTGGACCTCGGTTGCGGCAACGGCGAGTTGCTCGCCTGGCTGACCGAGCACAAGCAGGTCAGCGGCTACGGCCTGGAAATCGATGCGGACAATATCGCCCAGTGCGTCAGCAAGGGCGTTAACGTGATCGAGCAAAACCTCGATAAAGGCCTGAGCAACTTTGCTAGCAGCAGTTTCGACGTGGTGGTGATGACCCAGTCGCTGCAAGCCCTGCACTACCCCGACAAGGTCTTGGCGGAAATGCTCCGGGTTGGCAAAACCTGCATCATTACCTTCCCCAACTTCGCCCATTGGCGCTGCCGCTGGTACCTCACCAGCAAGGGCCGCATGCCGGTGTCGGACTTTTTGCCGTACACCTGGTTCAACACGCCGAACATCCACTTCTGCACCTTCGAAGACTTCGAAAACCTGTGCCACGACCAGGGCGCCAAAATCAAAGACCGCCTGGCTGTGGATCGCGACCATCGGCACGGCTGGGCCAGTCGTATCTGGCCTAATCTATTAGGTGAAATCGGCATTTACCGGATTAGCGGCGCAACACTCTAGGCGTAAACGCCAACCGCTGAACGGGCTGTTGTTCAGATTGAATCAGGAGATTCCTCATGCATCGCATTGCCCTGTTGTTTATCGCCCTGTGCCTAAGTCTGCCTGCGCTCGCTGAACGCAAGCAGAGCTTTGGCGATTTGGATGTGCACTACATTGCATTCAACTCCAGCTTCCTGCAGCCAGACATTGCCGCCGCCAACGGCCTGATCCGCAGCAAAACCCTGGGCGTGGTCAACATTTCCGTACTCAAGGACGGCAAGGCCAGCAACGCCAGCGTCAGCGGTGAGGTCAAAGACTTGGTCGGGCGCAGCCAGCCGCTGACCTTCAAGCAGGTGACTGAAGGCGAAGCCATCTATTACCTGGCGCAGTTCCCCTTCACTCAGCAAGAAATGCTGCGCTTCACCATCACTGTTCGCGCGGCCGATGGCGTAGCGCACAGCGTCGACTTCAATCAGGAATTTTTCCCAGACCGATGATCCACTTCAACGAATTGGTGCTGGCCAGCCATAACGCCGGCAAACTCAAAGAGCTGCAAGCCATGCTTGGCAGCAGTGTGCGCGTACGCTCGGTGGGTGAGTTCTCATCCATCGAGCCGGAAGAAACCGGCCTATCGTTTATCGAAAACGCCATTCTCAAGGCGCGTAACGCGGCGCGTGTTTCCGGCTTATCGGCCTTGGCCGACGATTCCGGGCTAGCGGTGGACTTTCTCGGCGGCGCGCCGGGTATCTATTCAGCCCGCTATGCCGATGGCCAGGGCGATGCGGCGAATAACGCCAAGCTGCTTGAGGTGATGAAGGCCGTGCCGGATGCCGAGCGCGGCGCGCAGTTCGTTTGCTGCCTGGCGTTGGTGCGGCATGCCGACGACCCGCTACCGATCATCTGCGAAGGCCTCTGGCACGGGCGCATCCTCCACGCGGCGCAAGGTGTGGAAGGCTTCGGCTATGACCCGCTGTTCTGGGTGCCCGAACGCGACTGCTCCAGCGCCGAGTTGCCGGCCGCCGAGAAAAACCAGATCAGCCACCGCGCCCGCGCCATGGCCCTGCTGAAACAACGGCTGGGGCTGGCATGAGCCACACCTCCGGCGGCAGCTTCGAGCTGCCGCCACTGGCGCTCTATATACACATCCCCTGGTGCGTGAAGAAGTGCCCGTATTGCGACTTCAACTCCCACACCGCCGGACCAACGCTGCCGGAACAAGAATACGTCGACGCTCTGCTGGCCGATCTGGATGCCGATTTGGCGCAGGTGCATGGCCGGCCGCTGACCTCGATTTTCTTCGGCGGCGGCACCCCCAGCCTGTTTTCAGCCAAGGCGCTGGGGCGTTTGCTGCAAGGCGTCGAGCAGCGCGTGGCGTTTGCGCCGGACATTGAAATCACCCTGGAAGCCAACCCCGGCACCTTCGAGCAGGCCAAATTTCGCGACTACCGCAGCCTGGGCATCAATCGCCTGTCGATTGGTGTGCAAAGTTTCCAGGCACCCAAGCTGATCGCCCTGGGGCGCATCCATGACGGCGATGAAGCCGTGCACGCTGCCGACATGGCCCGCGCCGCCGGCTTCGACAACTTCAACCTGGACCTGATGCACGGCCTGCCGGATCAATCCATCGAAGACGCGCTGGGCGACTTGCGCATCGCCATCGCCCAGCAGCCAACGCACCTGTCCTGGTATCAGCTGACGGTTGAGCCCAATACGGTGTTCTGGAACCAGCCGCCGGTGATGCCCGAAGACGACATTCTCTGGGACATTCAGGAGGCCGGCCAAGCGCTGCTGGCCGCCGAAGGCTACGCGCAGTACGAAGTCTCGGCTTATACCCAGGCCGGCAAAGCCGCACGGCACAACCTGAATTATTGGACCTTTGGCGATTTTCTCGGCATCGGTGCGGGCGCTCACGCCAAGCTGAGCAGCCCTGATGGGCGCATCAGCCGCAGCTGGAAAACCCGCCTGCCCAAGGACTACCTGGACAGCAGTAAACGCTTCAATGCGGGCGAACGGGTGCTGAGTGCCGAGGAGCTGCCCTTCGAGTTTCTGATGAATGTGCTGCGCCTCACCGACGGCGTCGCCAGCGAACTGTTCACTCAGCGCACCGGCCTGCCGCTGAGCCAACTCGCAGCGGCACGCCTTGAAGCTCAGCAGCGCGGCCTACTCAACAGCGACCCCGCGCGCCTGAGCGCCACCCGCGAAGGCCAACTGTTTCTCAATGACCTGCTGCAACACTTTCTACCCTAACGCATGCGCCCACACGGCTAAGGAAACCTTGATGGACCTGCTACTCGACCTGATCGTTACCCTGTCACGCTGGAGCCGCAGCCACCTCTACGACATTTCACTGACCATCATGGCCACCCTGCTGGTGCTATTTGGCCCCGGCATCAATGCCTGGGTGCAGCGTAATACCAGCAGCATGAACTTCATCTTCCGCACGCTGATCTTCGTGCTGCTCTGCGCCGTCGGCTATGGCCTGCTGATCATCTTCGCCACGCCCTACCTGGCCAAGGGCCTGGGCTTCTTCAACAACTTCACCCTGGCGCCAATACTGATCCTGGTGTTCTTTATCATCGGCATCCTGGCCGACCGTAACTGACGCCCCATCAGCCTGGGCTGACGGGGCAACGCGTCAAAACGGTTTGATCGCCACCTTGAGCACACCATCACGCTGATGGCTGAACAGTTCGTAAGCCGCGACGATGTCATCCAGCGGGTACTCGTGGGTGACCAGCGCGCCGAGATCAACCCGCCCCGAGGCCACCACGCTCAGCAAGCGGCGCATGCGCTCTTTGCCGCCCGGGCACAGCGAGGTGATGATTTTGTTATCACCCAGGCCGGCATGAAAGGCGCTCAGCGGAATCACCAGATCGGTTGAGTAAACGCCCAGACTGGACAAAGTTCCACCCGGTTTAAGCACCCGCAGGGCATTCTCGAAGGTGGACTGCAGGCCAAGCGCCTCGATCGCCACATCCACGCCGCGTCCACCGGTCAGGCGCAGAATCTCCTCAACCACATCGACCTGATTGAAATTGAGGGTGATATCCGCGCCCATCTTGTGGGCGATTTGCAGGCGCTGATCGACACCGTCGACGGCAATAATGGTACTGGCACCGCGCAGCTTGGCCCCAGCCGTGGCGCACAGGCCGATGGGGCCCTGGGCAAACACCACCACCACGTCGCCAATCTTGATATTCGCCGCCTCGGCCCCAGCAAAGCCAGTGGACATGATGTCCGGACACATCAGCACCTGTTCATCGGTCAGCCCATCAGGCACCGGCGCCAGGTTGGCCTGCGCGTCAGGCACCAGCACATACTCGGCCTGGGTGCCGTCGATCGTGTTGCCAAACCGCCAGCCGCCCATGGGTTTATAACCGTGGCAGGCGCAACCGCCATCCTGCGAGGGGACGCCATCCTGGCAGGCATACGAGGTAAAGCTCGGGCAAATAGCACCGGCAATTACCCGCTGCCCTTCTTTATAGCCCTGCACATTACTGCCCAGCTTCTCAATGATACCGACGGGCTCATGGCCAATGGTCAGGCCCTTGGCGACCGGATATGCGCCCTTGAGGATGTGCACATCAGTGCCGCAAATAGTGGTGGTGGTAATGCGCACCAAGGCGTCATTAGCGCCGACCGACGGAATCGGCTTATCCACCAATTCGATGCGCCCAGGTTCGATAAACACTGCTGCTTTCATCATGCTCATGAACGTTCTCCATTACCGCCTGTAAGGAGAAATCACTGTAGTCCAGGTACAGCAAACCCGAACTGCCGTGCATCAACACCCGGCTTTCTGCCAGGATCGGGTAGGAGGCGGCCTCACGGCCGCCGTCCTCCCACACCACCGTGCGTACGGTTCCGTACACGGCGGTTCAGGCCATGCGGTTAAGCCGATTGATCGTATCCAGTATCGAGACCAGTCCAAGTCTGTCCCATAGCTTCTTCGGCAGCGCCTGATTCATATGCGGCGCTCCTGAGTTCCACCACGGGCCTCGGCCATTGAAGGCCGACTTGCAGGCACGCTCCTCGCTCAATCCCAGGC
>NZ_JAYEET010000033.1:0-48140 GCF_034653255.1 Pseudomonas spirodelae
CAGGATACGGTGACGCCCATGCCGTCTTTCAGCACCTGGGTGGCGTTGCCGCAGCCGACGACTGCAGGAATACCCAGTTCGCGGGCAATAATCGCAGCGTGACAGGTACGCCCGCCACGGTTGGTGACAATGGCGCTGGCGCGCTTCATCACCGGCTCCCAGTCTGGGTCGGTCATGTCGGAAACTAACACGTCGCCTGGCTGGACCTTGTCCATCTCAGAAACGTCATGGATCACCCGTACGCGACCCGCACCGATCTTCTGCCCGATCGCGCGACCCTCAACCAGCACGGTGCCGGTTTCCTTGAGCAGGTAACGCTCCATTACATTGATGTTAGAGCGGCTCTTCACGGTTTCAGGGCGCGCTTGAACGATGTACAGCTTGCCGTCGTCACCGTCTTTAGCCCATTCGATGTCCATCGGACGACCGTAGTGCTTCTCGATGATCATGGCTTGTTTGGCCAGCTCGCTGACCTCAGCATCGCTCAGGCAGAAGCGCGCACGTTCGGCGCGATCAACGTCGACGACCTTGACCGACTTACCGGCCTTGGCTTCGTCGCCATAGATCATCTTGATGGCTTTGCTGCCCAGGTTGCGACGCAGAATCGCTGGGCGACCGGCTTCCAGGGTCTGCTTGTGCACGTAGAACTCATCGGGGTTCACAGCGCCCTGCACCACGGTTTCGCCAAGGCCATAGGCGCCGGTGATAAACACCACGTCACGGAAGCCGGATTCTGTATCCAAGGTGAACATCACCCCGGCGGTACCGGTTTCCGAGCGCACCATGCGCTGCACGCCGGCAGACAGAGCGACCAATTTATGATCAAAGCCCTGGTGTACGCGGTAGGCGATGGCGCGGTCGTTGAACAGCGAGGCAAATACCTCTTTAGCAGCACGGATCACATTGTCCACGCCACGGATGTTCAGGAAGGTTTCTTGCTGACCGGCAAACGAAGCGTCTGGCAGGTCTTCGGCGGTGGCCGAGGAGCGCACGGCTACGGCCATGTTGTCGTTGCCACCGGCCATTTCGGCGAAGGCAATACGAATCTGCTTGTCCAACTCGGCGGGGAACGGTGCATCCATGACCCACTGACGGATCTGCGCGCCAGTCTTGGCCAAGGTGTTGACGTCATCAACATCAAGGGCATCAAGGGCCGCATGAATCTGCGCGTTCAGGCCGCTCTGCTCGAGAAAGTCTCGGTAAGCCTGGGCTGTTGTGGCGAAACCACCGGGCACTGAAACACCGGCACCAGCAAGGTTGCTGATCATCTCGCCCAGGGAGGCGTTCTTGCCCCCTACGTGCTCAACATCGTGATTGCCGAGCTTATCGAGGGAAACTACGTACTCTACCAAGGTGATCTCTCCACTAAGGTGTTGGAAAAGCTCAAGGGGCTGGGGAAACTCGCCGGCATACATGCCCGCACGATTGTGGCCTGGCCCTGGAAAATAAGTAACAATGCCGGCCAGATCGGCCCTGCAAAGGCGGGCCTATGATAGCCAAGATTCGTCCTCAGCTTAAGGCCCATGGCACAAATGAAACGAACCGCTTTTTTCATCTCCGATGGCACCGGCATCACTGCCGAAACCCTGGGCCAAAGTCTGCTAGCCCAATTTGAAACTATCGACTTCACCAAACTCACGCGACCCTACATCGATAGCGTGGAAAAAGCGCGCGCAATGGTACAACAAATCAACAGCGCAGCCGAGAAGGACGGCTCTAGACCGATCATTTTCGACACCATCGTCAATCAGGACATACGCGACATCCTGGCTGAGTCCGAAGGTTTTATGATCGATATCTTCTCGAGTTTTCTGGCCCCTCTGGAACAGGAACTGACCTCACATTCCTCTTACTCCGTCGGCAAGTCACACTCCATCGGCCACAACTCCAACTACATGGAGCGTATTGAAGCGGTCAACTTCGCCTTGGATAACGACGACGGTGCACGCACTCATTACTACGACAAAGCTGATTTGATCCTGGTCGGCGTATCACGCTGCGGTAAAACCCCAACCTGCCTATATATGGCCATGCAATATGGCATCCGCGCCGCCAACTACCCGCTGACCGAAGACGACATGGAGCGTTTGCAGCTGTCGCCGGCCTTGAAAAAGTACAAGGACAAGCTGTTCGGCCTGACCATCGATCCGGATCGCCTCACCGCCATTCGCAACGAGCGCAAACCCAACAGCCGCTACGCCAGTTATGCCCAGTGCGAATTTGAAGTACGCGAAGTGGAAAACCTGTTCCGCCGCGAAAACATCAATTTCATCAATTCCACGCATTTCTCGGTAGAAGAAATATCGGCCAAGATCCTGGTGGAAAAAGGTGTTGAGCGCCGCTTTAAGTAAACGCTATAAACACTTGATATAAAAGAAAAAGGCCCGACAACTTCGAGCCTTTTCTCAGGCTGCTGATTTAGATCGAGTCGCCAGGAACCCGCACCCAACCTTCCATCAGAATCCGCGCACTACGCGACATAATCGCCTTAGTCACCGTCCACTGGCCGTCAACCAGCGCCGCCTGAGCGCCAACGCGCAATGTCCCGGATGGATGACCAAAGCGCACCGCTTCGCGTGCACTGCCACCCGCAGCCAAATTAACCAGCGTGCCCGGAATCGCCGCCGCCGTGCCGATAGCCACAGCACAGGTGCCCATCATCGCGTGGTGCAGCTTGCCCATCGACAGCGCGCGCACCAGTAAATCGACATCAGCCTCCTGCACTGTTTTGCCGCTGGACGAGAGGTAATCCTTGGGCTTGGCGACGAAGGCGATCTTCGGCGTGTGCTGCCGGGTAGCCGCTTCTTCTGCAGTTTTGATCAGGCCCATGCGCAAGGCACCTGCCACACGAATCTTCTCGAAGCGCGCCAATTGCTCCGGATCACCGTTGATCTGCTCGCGCAGCTCGCTGCCGCTGTAGCCAATGTCTTCGGCGTTGACGAACACGGTGGGGATACCGGCCGTGATCATGGTCGCTTTGAAAGTACCGACGCCCGGCACGTCCAGATCATCGATCAGGTTACCGGTGGGGAACATCGAACCGCCTTCCTCACCATCGTCAGACGGATCAAGGAACTCCAGCACAATCTCGGCAGCGGGAAAGGTCACCCCATCCAGCTCGAAGTCGCCGGTTTCCTGCACCTGGCCATTGCTAACCGGCACATGGGCAATGATGGTTTTCTGGATATTTGCCTGCCAGATACGCACCTCGCACATACCGTTCTGCGGAATGCGCGACGGGTCAACCAGGCCGGCGTGCAGGGCAAACGCGCCAGCGCCCGTGGACAGATTGCCGCAGTTACCGCTCCAATCGACGAAGGCCTTGTCGATCGACACCTGGCCGTAGAGGTAGTCGACATCGTGATCCGGCTGGCTGCTCTTCGACAGAATCACGCATTTCGAGGTCGAGGATGTCGCCCCACCCATGCCATCAATTTGCGCGGCATAAGGATCGGGGCTGCCAATCACCCGCATAAACAGCTTATCGCGCGCCGCTCCTGGCACTTGGCAGCTCTGCGGCAGGTCTTGCAGGCGGAAGAACACGCCCTTACTGGTACCGCCACGCATATAGGTGGCGGGGATTTTGATCTGGGGTAACTGAGACATGGTGATTACCTGGCCTTATAAACCCTAGGGTGGATAGTGTTTTTCCATCCACCGCTCAACGTTGTCATGGTGGATCGGTGAAACGTGATCCACCCTACGAAAGACCGGGGCGTTAACGCCCCGGTGGTCAATCAGCCCTTGGTGGACTCCAGGAAGTCCTGAGCAAAGCGCTGCAGCACACCGCCCGCCTCGTAGATCAAGACTTCTTCGTTGCTGTCCAGGCGACAGGTCATCGGCACTTCAACGCGCTCGCCATTGCGACGTGTGATCACCAACGTCATGGTTGCGCGCGGCTTGCGCTCACCGATCACGTCATACACTTCAGTGCCGTCGATACCCAGGGTCAGGCGTGTAGTGCCTGGTTTGAACTCCAGCGGTAGCACGCCCATGCCGATCAAGTTAGTGCGGTGAATACGCTCGAAACCTTCGGCGGCAATCACCTCAACACCGGCCAAGCGTGGCCCCTTGGCGGCCCAGTCACGCGAGCTGCCCTGGCCATAGTCGGCGCCGGCAATGATGATCAGATTCTGCTTGCGCCCCATATAGGTTTCGATGGCTTCCCACATGCGCATGACCTGGCCTTCCGGCTCAACCCGCGCCAGCGAACCCTTCTTCACCTGCCCATCCACCACGGCCATTTCGTTGACCAGTTGCGGGTTGGCGAACGTGGCGCGCTGCGCGGTCAGGTGATCGCCGCGGTGGGTGGCGTAAGAGTTGAAGTCCTCTTCCGGCAAGCCCATTTTGTGCAGGTACTCGCCCGCTGCCGAGTTCAGCAGAATGGCGTTGGAGGGCGACAGGTGGTCGGTGGTGATGTTGTCCGGCAGCACCGCCAACGGCCGCATGCCCTTGAGCGTGCGCTCACCGGCCAGCGCACCTTCCCAATACGGCGGACGACGAATGTAGGTCGACATCGGGCGCCAGTCGTACAACGGGCTTTCAGCCTCCTGCACAGCACCCAGGTCAAACATCGGGATGTAAACCTGACGGAACTGCTCCGGCTTGACGCTGGCCGCGACGATGGCATCGATCTCTTCGTCGCTCGGCCACAGGTCTTTCAGGGTGACCGGATTGCCCTGCTGGTCATGCCCGAGCACGTCTTGCTCGATGTCGAAACGCATGGTGCCGGCAATGGCATACGCCACCACCAACGGCGGTGAAGCGAGGAACGCCTGCTTGGCGTAAGGGTGAATACGCCCGTCGAAGTTGCGGTTGCCCGACAGTACGGCGGTGGCGTACAGATCACGGTCGATGATCTCCTGCTGGATCAGCGGATCCAGCGCACCGGACATGCCATTACAGGTGGTGCAGGCGTAGCCAACAATGCCGAAACCGAGTTGTTCCAACTCGGACAGCAGGCCTGCGTCCTCCAGATACAGCTTGGCGACCTTGGAGCCTGGTGCGAACGAGGTCTTGACCCAAGGTTTGCGCAGCAAGCCGAGCGCATTGGCCTTCTTCGCCAGCAAGCCCGCAGCCACCACATTGCGCGGGTTGGAGGTGTTGGTGCAGCTGGTGATGGCCGCGATAATCACCGCGCCGTCGGGCATCAAACCGTCAGCTTCCTCAACCTTGCCGGATGCCAGCTTGGCTTCGTCTGCAATGCCGCGCTCGTGCAGTGCCGAGGTTGGCAGGCGGCGATGCGGGTTGCTCGGTCCGGCCATATTGCGCACCACAGACGACAGGTCGAAGCTCAGCACCCGCTCGTATTCGGCAGTAACCAGCGCATCAGCCCAGAGACCGGTGGTCTTGGCGTAATGCTCGACCAACGCCACCTGCTCCGGTTCGCGGCCGGTGAGTTTGAGGTAATCGATGGTCTGCTGGTCGATGTAGAACATCGAAGCAGTGGCACCGTATTCCGGGCACATATTGGAAATGGTCGCACGATCGCCAATGGTCAGGCTGTTGGCACCCTCACCGTAGAACTCAACCCAGGCACCGACCACGCGCTCAGCACGCAGGAACTCGGTGATGGCCAGGACGATGTCGGTAGCGGTAATACCGGGCTGACGCTTGCCGGTCAGCTCGACACCGACGATATCCGGCAGGCGCATCATCGATGCGCGGCCCAGCATCACCGTCTCAGCTTCCAGGCCACCAACACCCACGGCGATTACGCCCAGGGCATCGACGTGCGGAGTGTGGCTGTCCGTGCCGACGCAGGTGTCCGGGAAGGCCACGCCGCCACGCGCCTGAATCACCGGGCTCATTTTCTCCAGGTTGATCTGGTGCATGATGCCGTTGCCGGCCGGGATCACGTCGACGTTCTTGAATGCAGTCTTGGTCCACTCGATAAAGTGGAAGCGGTCTTCGTTGCGACGGTCCTCGATGGCGCGGTTCTTATCGAACGCGTCCGGGTCGAAGCCCGGCGCTTCGACAGCCAGCGAGTGATCGACGATCAGCTGAGTCGGCACCACCGGATTAACCTTGGCCGGGTCACCGCCCTGCTCGGCAATCGCATCACGCAGGCCAGCCAGGTCGACCAACGCGGTCTGGCCAAGAATGTCGTGGCACACCACGCGGGCCGGGTACCAGGGGAAATCCAGGTCGCGCTTACGTTCAATCAGCTGCTTCAGCGACTCAGTCAAGATCGCCGGATCACAGCGCCGCACCAACTGCTCGGCCAGCACGCGCGAGCTATACGGCAGCTTGGCGTAGGCACCGGGCGCGATAGCATCCACCGCCTCGCGGGTGTCGAAGTAGTCCAACACGGTGCCGGGCAACGGCTTACGGTGTTGGCTGTTGAGGGTAATGGTCATGGTTATGGACGCTCCTTGAGCGGCACGAACTTGACGTCTTCCGGGCCCACGTAGTTAGCGCTCGGGCGGATAATCTTGCCGTCGATGCGCTGCTCAATCACGTGGCTGGACCAGCCTGAGGTGCGCGCGATGACGAACAATGGGGTGAACATCGCGGTCGGCACACCCATCATGTGGTAGCTGACGGCGCTGAACCAATCGAGGTTGGGGAACATCTTCTTGATTTCCCACATGGTCGATTCCAGGCGCTCGGCAATGTCGTACATCTTCATGTTGCCCTGTTCGGCAGACAGCTCGCGCGCAACGTCCTTGATCACCTTGTTACGTGGATCGCTGACGGTGTAGACCGGGTGACCGAAGCCGATCACCACTTCCTTCTTCTCGACGCGCGCACGGATATCGGCCTCGGCCTCATCCGGATTGTCGTAGCGCTTCTGAATTTCAAATGCCACTTCGTTGGCGCCGCCGTGCTTCGGCCCGCGCAACGCACCAATACCGCCCGCGATGCACGAGTACATGTCCGAACCGGTGCCGGCGATTACCCGCGAGGTGAAGGTGGAGGCATTGAACTCATGCTCGGCATACAGGTTGAGCGAGGTGTGCATGGCACGCACCCAGGACTCGCGCGGCTTTTCACCGTGCAACAGGTGCAGGAAATGGCCGCCGATGGAGTCATCGTCGGTTTCCACCTCGATGCGCTTGCCGTTGTGGCTGAAGTGATACCAATACAGCAGCGCGCTGCCCAAGGAAGCCATCAGCTTGTCGGCAATATCACGGGCACCCGGGTGGTTGTGGTCGTCTTTCTCCGGCGACACACAACCGAGCACCGACACCGCGGTGCGCATCACGTCCATCGGGTGCGCCGACGGCGGCAGCTGCTCAAGACTGACCTTGAGGCTTGCCGGCAAGCCACGCAGGGCCTTGAGTTTGGCTTTGTAGCCTGCCAGTTCAGCGACGTTAGGCAGTTTGCCGTGCACCAGCAGGTGAGCGATCTCTTCGAAGTCGCAGCGATTGGCAAAATCGAGCACATCATAGCCACGGTAATGCAGGTCGTTACCGGTACGGCCAACGGTGCACAGGGCGGTATTACCGGCGGCGGTGCCGCTCAGTGCCACTGACTTCTTCGGCTTGAAGCCCGGGGTGGTGGTTTCTGGGGTCGCACTCATCGCTTCTATCTCCTCATCCGATCCGGTCGGGTGGTTCTTTTTATTGGCAGGCGCGCTGGCCCGCATTCCGGTTATTTCTTGGCGGCGAACAACGCATCCAGACTCTGCTCGAACGCGTGGTAGTTGATGCGATCGTAGAGCTCCATACGCGTCTGCATGGTGCCGACCACATTCTTCTGCGTGCCGTCGCGGCGCACGGCCATGTAGACGTTTTCAGCCGCCTTGTTCATCGCACGGAAAGCCGACAGCGGGTACAGCACCAGGCCGACATCCACCGAGGCCAGCTCTTCAGTGGTGTACAACGGCGTGGCACCAAACTCGGTGATGTTGGCCAGAATCGGTGCCTTGACCCGATCGGCGAAAGTTTTGTACATCGCCAGCTCGGTGATCGCTTCGGGGAAGATCATGTCGGCACCGGCCTCGACACAGGCGGCGGCGCGGTCCAGCGCCGAGTTCAAGCCTTCAACCGCCAGCGCATCGGTGCGCGCCATGATCACGAAGCTGTCGTCGGTACGCGCATCAACGGCAGCCTTAATACGGTCGACCATCTCCTGCTGGGAAACGATTTCCTTATTAGGGCGATGGCCGCAACGCTTGGCACCGACCTGGTCTTCGATATGAATCGCCGCGGCGCCGAACTTGATCATCGATTTGACCGTACGCGCGACGTTAAAGGCCGAGCTGCCAAAACCGGTGTCGACATCAACCAACAGCGGCAAGTCGCACACATCGGTAATGCGCCGTACATCGGTGAGCACGTCATCCAGGCCGGTGATGCCCAGGTCCGGCAAGCCGAGTGAACCCGCCGCCACGCCACCGCCAGACAGGTAGATCGCCTTGAAACCGGCACGCTTGGCCAGCAATGCATGGTTGGCATTGATGGCGCCGATAACTTGCAGCGGATGCTCTTCGGCAACCGCATCGCGGAAACGCTGACCGGGACTTTTCATGCTCATGACTCACCTCGGGTTTTGGCTGTTTGGGTGGGTGCGCCCTGCTCTTTGCTGATAGCAAAGTGGCGCTCGATATTACGTTTGGAGGCGCTGATATGGCGGCGCATCAATAACTCGGCCAGCTCACCATCACGCTCGGCAATGGCATCGAGAATACGGTGGTGCTCGGCAAACGCCTGCCGTGGCCGATTGGGCGTTGCGGAAAACTGCAGGCGGTACATGCGCACCAACTGGTACAGCTCACCACAGAGCATCTGGGTCAGGGTCTTGTTGCCACTGCCCTGGATGATCCGGTAGTGAAAGTCAAAATCGCCTTCCTGCTGGTAGTAGCCGACACCGGCCTTGAAAGCCGCGTCCTGCTCATGCAGGTCCAGAACGCGGCGCAGCTCGTCGATTTCGGCAGCGCTCATGCGCTCGGCCGCCAGTCGACAGGCCATGCCTTCCAGGGACTCGCGAATTTCGTAAAGCTCAATCAACTCAGCGTGACTGAGGGACACCACCCGCGCGCCAACATGCGGAATGCGTACCAACAAACGCTGGCCTTCGAGGCGGTGAATGGCTTCACGCAGCGGCCCACGGCTGATGCCATAGGTGCGCGCCAGCTCCGGCTCGGAGATCTTGCTACCGGGGGCAATCTCACCTTTGACGATCGCAGCCTGAATACGCCGAAAAACCTGCTCGGAGAGGGTTTCAGAATCTTCCTGACTGGACTCGGGCGACTCAATCACATCAGTCATATTGTCGACACTGTTTAAATTAACTGCCGTAAAACTAACTATATACCCCATAAATGTCAAACACGCCCGCAGATTGTTGACAGTTGCTCATCAGCCTTTAGTCGATAACCGCCGCGACCTTACTTGCATAAACGTCTATAAGCGCCTGTGCTGACTGAAAAAGCGCATGGTAGAATGCCGCCCGCTTAGCACCCGCAAAGGAATTTTGCCGGCCTACCAGACTCCAAGCGCAAGCTCGCTCACGGCGATACGCGTTACACGCTTTTATTTACCCCCTATCAACAGCACACCGCCCGGACTTATGACACTCAAGCCCTTCCTTCTATTGTTATGCCTGTTACTGACTCCCGGCCTGAGTCTCGCCGCGGAGAAGACGGTTTATGGGCTTAATGAGTACGTGCGTTTATTCGACCTCGACCTCAAGCTCGCCGCCAAACTCGATACCGGCGCAAAAACCGCATCGCTGAGCGCCCGCGACATCGAACGCTTCAAGCGTGATGGCGAAACGTGGGTGCGCTTCTACCTGGCCATCGATGAGGCACATAACAGCCCGATCGAACGCCCCCTGGCACGCATCAGCAAAATCAAACGGCGCGCGGGCGACTATGATCCAGAGGAAGAAAAAACTTACACAGCTCGCCCGGTGATCGAAATGGACGTCTGCATGGGCCATGCCCTGCGCACTATTGAAGTGAACTTGACCGATCGTAGTGCATTCCAATACCCGTTATTGATAGGCTCCGAAGCACTCAAACGCTTTTCGGCGCTGGTCGATCCGAGTCTTAAATACGCAGCAGGCAAACCTGCTTGCACCCCTGACGCAAACCCTGGCGAGTAATTCCCATGCGCTCTCTTACGCTCCATCTGAAAGTCCTAGTCACGCTCCTTGTGAGCCTGGGCATTCTGATTACGGCTTATCAGATTTTCATCCTCGGCATCCCCATGACCGAAGACGAGACTGACGATCTGTGGAACATCGACGCCAAAGTCGAGTTCCTGGCCAACCCGCGCGAGCCGGTTAAACTGCAGATGTTTGTACCGCCACTGGCTCAGGATTACGTCAGCCTGAACGAGAGCTTTATCTCCAATAACTACGGCGTGAGCATCAACCGCACTGACGGCAACCGCAAAGTCACCTGGTCCGCACGTCGCGCCAGCGGCAAGCAAACCCTCTACTACCGCCTGGTGCTGACCAAGCGTTACAGCGGCGAGCAAACCAAGGCCAAAGGCCCCATTTTCCGTGACAGCATCCCGGTAGAAGGTGCCGAGAAAATTGCCGCTGAAGCGCTGCTCGCACCGATTCGCCAACACTCGGCAGACGTCGAAACCTTCATCAGTGAAACCATCAAACGCGTCAACAACAGCAACGACGACAACGTCAAACTGCTGCTGAGCGGCGACACCTCCACTGCCAACAAAGCCACGGCGATCGAGCTACTGCTGTCCATCGCCCACGTGCCGATGCAGCGCGTTCACACCATCCGCCTCGCCAGCGAAATCCAGCAAAGCCCAGAGCTGTGGCTGCGCAGCTTCAACGGCGAAAAATGGCTGTACTTCAACCCGGAAAGTGGCGAGCAAGGCCTGCCGGCTGATCGGCTGGTCTGGTGGACCGGTGATGAAAGCTTGGTCACCCTCGAAGGCGGCAAACAGGCGCAAGTCAGCTTCAGCCTGAACAACAGCGAAATGAACGCCATTCGCCTGGCCAAGCTGACCGACGAAAACACTGACGCCGACTTCCTCGAATACACCCTGTATGGCCTGCCGCTGCAAACCCAGCAGACCTTTATGATCATGGTCATGATCCCGATTGGCGTGCTGGTGATTCTGATCCTGCGTAACCTCGGCGGCCTGCAGACACTCGGTACCTTTACCCCGGTACTGATCGCCCTGGCCTTCCGCGAAACCCAACTGGGCTTCGGCATTATCCTGTTTACCGTGATTACCGCTCTTGGCCTGTCGCTGCGCTCTTATCTGGAACACTTGAAACTGCAGATGCTGCCTAGGCTTTCGGTAGTACTGACCTTCGTCGTGGTACTGATCGCGGTGATCAGCCTGTTCAGCCATAAACTTGGCCTGGAGCGCGGCTTGTCGGTAGCGCTGTTCCCGATGGTGATTCTGACCATGACCATCGAACGCCTGTCGATCACCTGGGAAGAGCGCGGCGGCGGCCATGCCTTCAAAGTGGCCATCGGTACCCTGTTCGCCGCAACCTTGGCGCATCTGCTGATGAGCGTACCGGAGCTGAACTACTTCATCTTCACCTTCCCGGCCGTGCTGATGATTCTGGTGGGCTTCATGTTGGCGATGGGTCGCTACCGCGGTTACCGCTTGACCGAACTGTTCCGCTTCAAAGCCTTCCTCAAGGACTAATGCCATGTTCGGTCTGATCAAGACGTGGAAAGCCCTTGAAGCCAAAGGCATCATGGGCATCAACCGACGCAACGCGGACTACGTGCTGAAGTACAACAAACGGCACCTGTACCCGATCGTCGATGACAAGATCATCACCAAGCAGCGCGCGATCGAAGCGGGCATCGATGTGCCGGAAATGTACGGCGTTATCGAGACCGAGAAAGGCATCGACAAGCTGCGCGAGATTATTGGTGACCGTCCGGACTTCGTGGTCAAGCCAGCGCAAGGCGCTGGCGGTGACGGCATCCTGGTGATTGCCGATCGCTTCGAAGACAAATACAGAACCGTCTCGGGCAAAATCATCAGCCACGAAGAGATCGAGCATCAGATCTCCAGCATTCTCACCGGCCTCTACTCCCTCGGCGGCCACCGTGACCGTGCGCTGATCGAATACCGCGTGACCCCGGACCAGATCTTCAAAAGCATCAGCTATGAAGGTGTACCGGACATTCGCATCATCGTACTGATGGGCTACCCAGTGATGGCCATGTTGCGCCTGCCCACCCGTCAATCCGGCGGCAAGGCCAACCTGCACCAAGGCGCCATCGGCGTTGGTGTGGACATGGCCACCGGGGTGACCTTGCGCGGCACCTGGCTGAACAACAAAATCAGCAAGCACCCGGACACCACCAACGCGGTGGACGGCGTGCAACTGCCAAACTGGGACGGCTTTATGAAGCTCGCTGCCGGCTGCTATGAGCTGTGCGGGCTGGGCTATATCGGCGTGGACATGGTGCTGGACCAGGACAAAGGCCCGTTGATTCTTGAACTCAACGCCCGCCCAGGCCTGAATATCCAGATTGCTAACGACTGCGGGCTCACTCACCGCGCCCATGCGGTTGAAGCACGTATCGCCGAGCTGAAAAAGAAAGGCATTGTGGAAACACCTGAAGAGCGCATGCGCTTCTCGCAAGGGCTGTTTGGTCACATAGCACCGGTCAAGGGCTGATCGACAACAGATGAGTCCGGACATTCCGGGCTTATCAAATAGCGACCCAACACCCTGCCAGGGCTTTGTTCTGGCGGGGTGTTTTGTTTTCAACCCTGCCTGGCCGTATGTTGTTTGAGACACATCGCACCACCCGACGATGCGCCCACTAAACCTCTCAGTAACAGAGCAAAGCAATGCACTGCTCTAGGACGAATACCGGCGACGCTCTACAATCGCCATCCGCGCACTCGAAGCTGTCATATGCCTACTTGCCTTGTACTGCCACTGCCCTATCAAGCAGACCCTTCTCACTATTTCAGCAGCATCCTGGATGCCCCGGGCGCCGTGCTGCTGGATGCCGGACGGCCGACCGCACAACGCGGGCGCTACGACCTTATGAGTGCCTGGCCACTGGCTGAATTGCTGCCAACGCCTGACGAAACGGCCGAGGCCTTCCTACAACGCCTGCGCCAGAGCCTCAACGCGCTGGGTAAAGCCGAAGCACCCGCCGACACGCCCCTGCCATTCGTTGGTGGGCTAATCGGCTACTTGAGTTATGACTTCGGCCGCCGACTGGAGCACCTCCCGAGCGAAGCTTTCGATGACCTCGACCTGGCCGACGCCCGCTTTGGTGTTTATGCCTGGGCCCTGGTGACCGATCACCAACAGCAGCGCAGCCAATTGGTATTTCACCCAAACCTGCCGGCAGCCGAACACCAGCGCCTGAGCCTGTTGTTCACCCAGCCATCAGCGCCGACACCCGAGCCGCAACCGTTCAAGCTGCTGCAACGCTTCCAGCACGACATCACCGAAGAGCAGTACCTGCAGCGCCTGGCGCGAATTCAGGCCTACATCCAGGCTGGCGACTGCTACCAGGTGAACCTTACCCAGCGTTTTCGGGCGAACTACCAGGGCTCGACGTGGACTGCCTACCAGGCACTGCGCGCCGCCTGCCCGACACCGTTCTCGGGCTATCAAACGCTGCCGAACGGTGGGGCAATCATCAGCCTGTCACCGGAGCGCTTCTTGCGCCTCAGCGAAGGCCAGGTCGAAACCCGCCCCATCAAGGGCACCCGCCCTCGCCATACAGATCCGCAGCAGGACCAAGCCGAGGCCGACGCCCTGCTCGACAGCAGCAAAGACCGCGCAGAGAACCTGATGATTGTCGACCTGCTGCGTAATGACCTGGGGCGCAGCTGCAAAGTCGGCTCGGTGCGAGTGCCGGAACTCTTCGCCTTGGAGAGCTACCCCAACGTGCACCATTTGGTCAGCGCCGTCACCGGCGAACTGGCACCGGATAAAGATGCGCTGGACCTGATCGCCGGCAGCTTCCCCGGCGGTTCGATTACCGGCGCGCCAAAGATTCGCGCAATGCAGATCATCGATGAGCTCGAGCCCACGCGCCGTGCACTGTATTGCGGCTCACTGCTGTACCTGGATGTGCGCGGCGAAATGGACAGTTCCATCGCCATCCGCAGCCTGCTGGCCAAAGACGGTCAGATCAGCTGCTGGGGCGGCGGCGGCATCGTCGCTGACTCTGACGGCCACGCCGAATATCAGGAGTCCATCACCAAGGTCAAAGTGCTGCTGCAAACCTTGGAGCGTTTCTGCGATTGAACGCAATACAGGACAGGCTTTTGCTTGCCGAGTCTTTGCCGATAGCAGTCGTTCGCCACAGAAGCGCGCCGATGATGCCCAGCAAAAACTAAACACCCTGCGAAGGCCTAGCCCTCGCAGGGTGTTTGGGTATCCGCCTAATTAACCCGCCAGCGCGCGGCATGGCGGGCTTTTGAATGCAGTCGATTAGATTGCCGGCTCGCCAGCCACGACAGCCTCACCAGGCTGGGCGATCTCAACCGGCAGGCCATCTTCCGCAGCAACCACTTCACGCAGCACTTCCCAATCCAGACGCAGATCGGCAAATTCGTCGTTTTTCAGCAGCGCATTGATCACCGCGGTGTGCTTATCGACGACCGAAACCTCTCCAGTCTCATCCAGCGGCGCGTGCGCCTCCAGATAGACCTTGCCGCCACTGCGGCCAAACTTGTAAGGCTCGTTGATGATGCGCACCGGCGTACCGACCGACACCATCGACGCCAGTTTCAGCACGTTATGGTTAAGCATGCGGAAACAACCGTGGCTGACGCGCATACCGATACCGAACTTTTTGTTCGAGCCGTGGATCAGATAGCCCGGCACCGACAGGCCCAGTTTATAGGGGCCCAGCGGGTTATCTGGTCCAGGCGGCACATAGGCCGGCAGCGGGTCACCTGCTGCCGCATGCTCTGCCAGAATCGACTTGGGTGGCGTCCAGCCCGGGTTCGGCGTTTTGGCTGTAATGCGCGCATCAGCCACCGGCGAACTCCAGCCCTCGCGACCAATACCCAGCGGATAGGTGTGCACCACATTGCCGCCTTTGGGGTAGTAGTACAGACGGTACTCAGCCAAGTTGATCACCACACCTTCACGCGGGCCTGGCGGCAGGATAAAACGCGTCGGCAGAATGATCTCAGTCCCTTCACCCGGCAACCAGGCGTCAACACCCGGGTTGGCGATCACCATTTCCAGATAACCCAGGTCATTGACCACACCTAAATCGGCAAAGGTGTCCTCATATTTGGCCTTGATGACCTGCACCTCGCCAACGATGTCCTCGCCAGGCGGCGGCAAAGGAAGCTCAAGCGCATTGGCAGACGCTACCGCGAAGACAGCAGCGAGAGGCAGGCAGCGGGTAACGGCAAAAGCACGCGACAACATCCGAGAATTCCTGACGAAAATAGTGGGTGAAGGTAAATGGCGAGTGTACACCGGTTGATCAACTGCCGGGATACCTCAGCTCACGGGCAACGCAGGACGATCACCGCGCTTCTGCGCATCCAGCCTCGCGCGACAAGCCGGGCACAAGCGTTTATCACGCAGCACGGCTTTGCTCAGATCACGCCATAACGGCTGCGCAGGCAGTAAACCACCACACAGCGTTCGGTCGGCGAACTCGCCTAATTCAAGCTGACGCGCGAGCAGGTGCACGCGCGCCTCTCGGCAGGCGAACAAGTCGAGCTGCTCGTCAGGTTCGATCAGTTGATAGGCATGCAAGGACCAGGCAGGACGCGGCATTGAGGGCTCCAGTGCGGGGGCGCCACATTAGCCGAAAGGCAGCCTACAGAAAAGCCTCTCAGACAAAGGTTTTAGGGCTAACCAGGCTTATTCAGCCGCGTGAAGTAGAGCCCAGGTAACTGGATGACATGATTTAGCATCGCGGCATGCCCACTCAGTACAATCGGGCCTTCCTGATCCTCTCTAGGGTGTACGTCAAAGCATCGGTTTTAGCAGCGGCCAGACGTTATCTAACAGTCGAGGCTGGGCTTCAGCGGTCGGGTGAATACCATCACTCTGCACCATGGAAGGCACGCCACCGATGCCCTCCAGCACAAAAGGCACCAACTCAGCACCAGTCTCAGCGGCGACTTGGGGAAACACCTCAGCGAACGCCGTGGTGTAGCGCACACCGTAATTAGGTGGTAAGCGCATGCCCAAAATCAGCACTTTGGCTCCTACCTTTTGTGATTGCTCAACCATGGCCGCAAGGTTTTGTTGCAATTGCATCGGCGGCTGACCACGCAGGCCATCGTTCCCCCCCAGCTCGATAATCACCAGCTCCGGCTGATGCTCTGTAAGTAGCGCAGGCAGCCGCGCGGCACCGCCTGCACTGGTATCGCCACTGATCGAGGCATTGACCACTCGATGGTCAAAACCCTGCTCAACCAGGCGTTTTTCCAGCAAAGCGACCCAGCCCTGGCGGGTATCCAGGCCAAAAGCCGCGCTGATACTATCGCCGACGACCAGTACGGTATCCGCGAACGCCGCCGGCCCCCAAAGCAGCAGGCTCAGGGCAGTACCGATCAACCACTTACGCATTGGATTCTCCATGAGCTCAAGTATTCTCACCGCGCGAAACCTTAGCAAAGTGGTCCCCAGCACGGAAGGCGAACTCACCATACTCCATGACCTGTCACTGGAGCTTGCCTCTGGTGACAGCTTGGCGATTGTTGGCAGCTCTGGCTCGGGTAAATCCACCCTACTCGGCCTACTTGCCGGCCTTGACCTGCCCAGCAGCGGCAGCGTTGTGTTGGCCGGTAACGACCTCGCTAGCCTCGACGAAGACCAGCGCGCCCGCGTGCGCGCCGAGCACGTCGGCTTTGTCTTCCAGTCTTTCCAGTTGCTCGACAGCCTTAATGCCCTGGAAAACGTCATGTTGCCGCTCGAACTCGAAGGCCGTGCCGATGCCCGCCAGCGCGCGCGAACCCTGCTGGAACGGGTTGGTCTGGGCCAGCGCCTGACTCACTACCCACGTCAACTCTCGGGGGGGGAACAACAGCGTGTGGCCATCGCCCGCGCCTTCGCCGCAGAACCGGCGGTGCTGTTTGCCGACGAACCCACCGGCAACCTCGACAGCCATACCGGTGAACGCATTAGCGATTTGTTGTTCGAGCTGAACAAGGAGCGCGGCGCGACCCTGGTCCTGGTCACTCATGACGAGCGTCTGGCGCACCGCTGCCATCGCCTGATCCGTCTTGAAGGCGGCCACTTGGTCGACCACGTGGAACCCTGATGAACCACCTGCCGTTTACCCGCCTGCTCTCCCTCGCCAGCCGCCAATTGCTACGCGATGCCCGCGCGGGCGAGCTGCGCGTACTGTTTTTCGCCCTGCTGATTGCGGTCGCCGCCAGCACGGCCATTGGCTACTTCAGCGCACGCCTGAATGACGGCATGCTGCTGCGCGCCACCGAGTTTCTGGCGGCAGACCTGCGCCTGACGGGCAGCTCGCCCAGCTCACCCGAGCAAATCAGCAGCGGTAAACAACTGGGGCTTGAGCATGCCCAGTTGGTCGAGTTCTCCAGTGTGATCGTCAGCGACTCCGGTATTCAGCTGGCCAGCGTCAAAGCGGCGGACAGCGCCTATCCATTACGCGGCGAATTGAAAAGCGCCGCCGCGCTCTACGACGCCGAACAAACCGGTCCTGGGCCGCAGCCCGGCGAAGCCTGGGCCGAAGCCCGGCTGTTTGTCGCGCTTAACCTTAAACCCGGCGACAGCGTGGAAGTCGGCGCGAAAACCCTGCGCCTGACCCGCGTGCTGACCTTCCTGCCAGATGAAGCCGGCGACTTCTATAGCCTGACCCCGCACCTGCTGATGCACCTCGATGACCTGGCCGCCACCGGCGTAGTGCAGCCCGGCAGCCGCGTGCGCTATCAAGAACTGTGGCGGGGCGACAGCGATGCCTTGGCGCAGTATCGCCAGAACATCACCCTTGCCGCCAACCAGCGCCTGGAAGATGCCAAAGATGGCAATCGCCAGGTCGGCAACGCCTTGGGCCGCGCGGAACGTTATCTGAACCTCGCCAGCCTCGCGGCCGTATTGCTCGCTGGGGTTGCCGTAGCCTTGTCGGCCGCCCGCTTTGCCGCCAGGCGTTTCGATGCCAGCGCGCTGCTGCGCTGTCTCGGGCTGTCACGTAAGCAGGCACTCAGCCTGTTCAGCCTGCAACTGGCGCTGCTAGGCATAACGGCCAGCCTGATCGGCGCGGGGCTGGGTTGGCTTTCCCAGCTGGCACTCTTCAACCTGCTGCAGGACCTGCTGCCCGCGCAGATTCCCCCTGGCGGTCTGTGGCCCGCCGTGGCCGGCATGGCCACAGGGCTGGTCGCCCTCGCTGGCTTTGCCTTGCCGCCCTTGGCCGCACTGGGCCGCGTACCGCCGCTGCGGGTTCTGCGCCGCGACTTGCTGCCCGTACCCGCCAGCTCCTGGCTGGTGTATGGCGCCGCCTTGCTGGCCCTAGGCCTGATCATGTGGCGCTTGAGCCTCGACCTGCAATTGACCTTTGCCCTGCTCGGCGGCGGCCTGGTGACCGCGGCGGTACTCGGCGGTTTAATCCTGCTCAGCCTACAAAGCCTGCGTCGCCTGCTGGCCGGTGTCTCGCTGCCCTGGCGACTGGGGCTGGGCCAACTGCTGCGTAACCCACTCGCCGCAGCGGGCCAGACGCTGGCGTTTGGCTTGATCATCCTGTCCATGGCGCTGATTGCCCTACTACGCGGTGAGCTACTCGACACCTGGCAAGATCAACTGCCCGAACAAGCACCCAACCACTTCGCCCTGAATATCCTACCGGCGGATAAAGATGCCTTCAGTGCTCGCCTGAGCGAACTGTCACCCCACCCCGCACCGCTCTTCCCGGTGGTGCCCGGCCGCCTGGTGATGATCAATGGCGAACCGGTACGGCAGATCGTCAGCAAAGAGTCGCAAGGTGAGCGCGCGATTCGCCGTGACCTTAGCCTGACCTGGGCAGCAGACCTACCCGCGGACAACACCCTCGTCGCGGGCAGCTGGTGGCGCGAGGCCGACAGCGGCGAGTTTCCAGGCGTATCGGTGGAGTCTGAGCTGGCCGAGAGCCTGCAACTGAAACTCGGCGACCGCCTGAGCTTCAGCGTCGGCGGCCTCAACCGTGATGCGGTGGTCAGCAGCCTGCGCGAAGTCGACTGGAACAATTTCCAGCCCAATTTCTACATGATCTTCCAGCCCGGCACCCTGCAGGACCTGCCAGTCACTTACCTGACCAGCTTCTACCTGCCGCCGCAGCAGGAGCAGCAACTGGTGGCGTTGTCACGCGCCTTCCCGGCCGTGACCTTGCTGCAGGTCGAAGCCCTGTTGGCACAGCTGCGCAGCATCCTCGCGCAGGTCACCCTGGCCATCGAGTTCGTTCTGCTGTTCGTGTTGGCGGCCGGGCTTGCCGTGCTGTTCGCTGGGCTGCAGTCCACGCTGGATGAGCGCATTCGCCAGGGCGCGCTGCTGCGCGCCTTGGGGGCCGAGCGCAGACTGCTGATCAAGGCGCGCCGCGCCGAATTCGGCCTGTTAGGTGCTTCGAGTGGGCTGTTGGCGGCATTTGGCTGTGAGCTGATCAGCTTCCTGCTCTACCGCTTTGCCTTCGATCTAGCCTGGCAGCCGCATCCCTGGTTGCTGTTGCTGCCGTTAATTGGCGCCTTACTGGTGGGCGGCGCCGGTATTCTCGGCACACGCCGGGCGTTAAATATCAGCCCGCTGACGGTGTTGCGCGAGGGCTGATAGACTCGCGCCTCACTTTTCTCTGCCGTCTGCGAGCCTGCTTTTAACCCAGCAGGCAGACACACAGCAGACGTTAAACAGGTTCTTATGAGTCGCTACCGCCCACCCCGCTCCGCTGGCACACCGTTGATTACCCCCGAGGGCGAGGCGCGCATGCGTGCCGAGCTGCATGAGCTGTGGCATGTGCGGCGCCCGCAGGTCACCCAATCGGTCAGCGAAGCCGCTGCGCAAGGCGATAGATCGGAAAACGCCGAGTACACCTACGGCAAGAAAATGCTGCGCGAGATCGACAGCCGCGTCCGTTTTTTGACCAAACGCCTGGAAAACCTCAAGGTCGTCAGCACCCGCCCCAGCGACCCGGATAAGGTCTACTTCGGCGCCTGGGTCACCCTGGAAGATGAAGAAGGCAGCGAGGCGCGCTACCGCATCATCGGCCCCGACGAGCTGGACCTGAAAAACAACCTAATCAGCATCGACTCCCCCCTGGCCCGCGCCCTGATCGGCAAAAGTCTGGACGCCGAAGTGCGGGTAAACACCCCGACTGGCGAGAAGACCTGGTACATCGTGGCCATCGACTACCCGTGAACGAGCCAAGCATGCCCTCCACCGCTGATACCCCCACCCAGCAAGCTTGCCTTGAATGGGATGAGCAGGGTCAACCGCTGTCCAGCCATTTCGCTGACGTGTACTTCTCCAATGAGAATGGACTGGCCGAAACACGCTACGTATTTCTTGCCAATAACCAGCTGCCTGAACGCTTCGCGGCGCTGCAGGCGCACGAGCACCTCGTCATTGGCGAAACCGGTTTTGGCACCGGGCTGAATTTCCTCTGCGCCTGGCAGCTGTTCGAACAACAGGCTGTAACAGGTGCCCACCTGCATTTTGTCAGCGTGGAAAAATACCCGCTAAACAAAGCCGACCTGCAGCGCGCCCTAGCCCTGTGGCCTGAACTGGCGCCCTACGCCGAGCAGCTGCTGGCGCAATACGTGGCGCTGCACCCAGGCTTTCAGCGCCTGGTGTTTGCCGGCGGGCGCGTCGTGCTCACCCTGCTGATTGGTGATGCGCTGGAGCTGCTGGGCCAGCTGGACGCCAGGGTCGACGCCTGGTTTCTCGACGGCTTCGCCCCAGCGAAGAACCCGGACATGTGGACGCCGGAGCTGTTTACTGAGCTGGCGCGGTTGTCGCACGCCAGCACCACGCTGGGCACCTTTACCAGCACCGGCTATGTGCGCCGCAGCCTGAACGATGCCGGTTTCAAAATGAAGCGCGTACCAGGCCTGGGGAAGAAATGGGAAGTGCTCAAGGGAACGTATGTCGGCAGCGTAGCCGTGCAGCACAAACCCTGGTTTGCCCGCCCCACACCACCAACCGAGGAGCGCAGCGCGCTAGTCATTGGTGCAGGCCTGGCGGGCTGCGCCACTGCTGCCAGTCTGGCCCAACGCGGCTGGCAGGTCACCCTACTGGAACGCCATAACGCCATCGCCCAGGAAGCCTCGGGTAACCCGCAAGGCGTGCTTTATCTCAAGCTCTCGGCCCATCACACCACGCTCTCGCGTCTGATTGTCAGCGGTTACGGCCACACCCGCCGGCTGCTGGAGGGCCTGCAGAAAAAGCAGCACTGGGATAATTGCGGCGTGCTGCAACTGGCTTTCGATGACAAGGAAGCGCAGCGCCAGAACCAACTTACTACGGCGTTCCCCGCCGACTTGCTGACCAACCTGGACAAAAACGCTGCCGAAGCCAAAGCCGGTATTGCCCTGCCTGCCGGCGGCCTATTCTACCCTGAGGCGGGATGGGTTCACCCTCCAGCACTGTGTGAACTGCTCAGCCAGCAGCCGACGATTCAGCTGCAACTGCACCAGGAAGCGCTAGAACTGCGCCGTGACGGTGACCGTTGGCAGGCCTGGAATGGCGAACAGCTACTGGCCAGTGCCAGCGTGGTGGTGCTGGCCAGCGCCGCCGAGATCAAGCGCTTTAGTCAAGCCGCGCACTTGCCCCTGAAACGTATCCGCGGACAGATCAGCCGCCTGCCCGCTACAGCAGCCAGTCGCTCGCTAAGCACCGTGGTGTGCGCAGAAGGCTATGTCGCCCCCGAACGCCAGGGCGAGCACACCCTAGGCGCAAGCTTTGACTTCAACAGCGACGACCTGGCGCTAAACAGCGCCGATCACGCGAGCAACCTGCAGTTATTAGAAGAGATATCGCCTGAACTGGCCAAGCAGCTTAATGCCGCTGAATTAGCGCCTGATCACCTACAAGGCCGCGCCGCGTTTCGCTGCACCAGCCCCGACTACCTGCCGATTGTCGGCCCGCTCGCCGATACAGCAGCTTTTAGCGAGGCCTATGCGGTGCTGAGCAAGGATGCCCGCCAAAACCCAGATACACCCTGCCCCTGGCTCGACGGCCTGTATATCAACAGCGGGCATGGCTCACGCGGGTTGATCACCGCACCGCTGTCAGGCGAGCTGATTGCCGCCTGGCTGAACGACGAGCCACTGCCAGTGCCTGCCGATGTGGCGCAGGCCTGCCATCCCAACCGCTTCGCCTTGCGTACGCTAATCCGCAACAAGCCATAACGCTTGTGCGCCTGCGAGCAGGCGCACAGCTCATCAACCGCGCAGGGTAAGGCGCCAGGCGCGGTGGATTTTCGGGTTGCGGGCAAAGTCAGGGTCGAGGGTTGATTCGCTGATGTCTTCCACCTGATAACGCGCAGCCAGGCTCGCATCGAGCTCGAACTTGCGGAAGTTATTGGAGAAATACAGCACCCCATCTTTGGCCAGGCGGGCCATGGCAAGGTCGAGCATCTGCACATGGTCGCGCTGGATGTCGAAGATGCCTTCCATGCGCTTGGAGTTGGAGAAGGTAGGCGGATCAATAAAGATCAGCTCGTACTCGCCACGATCCTCGGCCAACCAGGCCATCACGTCACCTTGTTCGAGCTTGTTCTTATCCGAATAGCCATTGAGCGAGAGGTTGCGGCGCGCCCAGTCCAGATAGGTTTTCGACAAGTCAACGCTGGTGGTGGTGCGCGCGCCGCCCTTGGCCGCATGCACGGTGGCCGTGGCGGTGTAGCAGAACAGGTTGAGGAAACGCTTACCAGACGCCTCTTTCTGAATGCGCAAACGCAGCGGACGGTGATCGAGGAACAGACCGGTATCCAGGTAGTCGGTGAGGTTAACCAGCAGTTTTACGCCGCCTTCGTTGACCTCCAAAAACTGCCCTTGGGTGGCCTGACGCTGGTACTGCTTGGTGCCGCTCTGGCGCTCGCGACGCTTGACCACCACCTTGCTCTTGTCGACACCCAAGGCCTGCGGAATTGCGGCGATGGCATCAAACATGCGCGCCTTGGCTTTCTCCGGATCAATCGACTTGGGCGCCGCATATTCCTGCACATGCACCCAATCACCATACAAATCCACTGCCATGGAATATTCCGGCATATCGGCGTCATACAGGCGGTAGCACTCAACGCCTTCCTTGCGCGCCCACTTGCCCAACTGCTTGAGGTTCTTCTGCAAACGGTTGGCAAACATCTGCCCGCCTTCGCTTAGGCGCGCCTGCTCGACCACCGGAGCAGGTGCAGGGGTCGGTTTGATTGGGTTGCCGTTCTTGTTGTACTGGCGCTCCACCGGCTCAAGCGGTGCCTTATCAGCCTCAGCCTGTTCCCGCTCGCGCTCACGCTGCTCAGGGGTACGACGCTCGCCCGTGACGAACTGCTCAGGCTGGACTTTGATGAGTAGCAACTTGCACGGCAATGCGCCGTTCCAGAAGGCATATTGCTTGTGGCTGCGAATGCCCATGCGCTTGCCCAAGTCCGGCGCGCCGGTGAACACCGCCGCTTCCCAGCCCATGCATGCCTGACGCAGGCGCTCACCGAGATTCTGGTAGAGGTAGAGCAGGCTCGCCTCATCACCCAGGCGCTCGCCGTAGGGTGGGTTACAGATCACCAGACCTTTCTGGTTCTGATCAGGACGTGGCTCAAAGGTCGCCACTTCGCCCTGGTAAACCTTGATCCAATCGCTCATTCCAGCGCGCTCGATGTTATTGCGTGCCGGCTGAATCAGGCGTGGGTCGGCTTCGTAACCGCGAATCCACAATGGCGGTTTGGCCATACCGGCGGCGGCGCGCTCTTCGGCCTCGGCATGCAGCTTTTTCCACAAGGCCGGTACGTGGCCCAGCCATTTGCTAAACCCCCATTGCTCGCGGGTCATGTTCGGCGCGATATCGGCGGCAATCATCGCCGCTTCTACCAAGAAGGTGCCGACACCGCACATCGGGTCGGCCAGCGCGCCGCCTTCAGCAGCAATGCGCGGCCAACCGGCACGGATCAGCACAGCGGCCGCGAGGTTTTCCTTCAGTGGCGCAGCGCCCTGCTGCAGACGATAACCGCGCTGGTGCAGGCTGTGGCCTGAGAGGTCGAGGGAGAGAATGGCCTCGCCGCGATCCAAACGCAGATGCACGCGCAGATCCGGGTTGATCTTATCGACCGATGGCCGTGTGCCGTCTTTCAGACGCAGCTTGTCGACGATGGCGTCCTTGACCTTCAACGCACCGAAATGCGTGTTGTCGATACCCGAACCATTGCCGCTGAATTCCACGGCCAGGCTGCCGGTGGACTCCAGGTGCTCGAACCAGTCGACCTCCAATACGCCCTCATACAGGCTCTGCGCGTCCTGCACGCTGTAGCGTTTGAGCACCAACAACACGCGGTTGGCCAGACGCGACCACAGGCACAGGCGATAGGCCGTTTCCATATCAGCCATGCCACGAATGGCCGACGTGTGCTCACGCGCCTCTTCAAGGCCGAGGCTGCTGGCTTCTTCGAGCAGCAAGCCTTCAAGGCCCTTGGGGCAGGTGAGGAAGAGTTCGTAACGATCCGACATGGGGGGTTCCAGTGCCTAAGGCAATCAACGGTGTACAGAAAAGTCAGCACAGCCAAAATAAGTGACAAAGCGTCGCAGCGCGACCCTTCGTCGGAATAAACAACAGTCTCAATCGCACTTAATTCGCGATAGCAAAATACCAGTACATACAGCGCCTATGCCCACAGCATAGGCGTTACAGCATTAAAACAGGACGCCTGGCACCGCCCTTATGGCTTGACCCTCAAAAAGGTTACGGCCTTATGACGAAACGGTCATTCACAGGCACCCGCGCATTGGTTAGAAATCACCTCAGGCCAATACCACAACGGTACTTGGCAAGGAGGCTCGCGACGCCGGCAGCGAACTCCGTCGGCAGATTATTTCTGCCTGACCTTGCGACAAGGTCTAAGGGACATAACAGTCAACATTGAGGGCTTCACCCTATGAGAAGACTTAAGCGTGATCCGTTAGAAAGAGCTTTTTTGCGCGGCTACCAATACGGCATCAGTGGTAAATCCCGCGAACTCTGCCCCTTCACCCTCCCCTCTGTGCGCCAAGCTTGGATAAACGGCTGGCGCGAAGGCCGCGGTGACAACTGGGACGGCATGACCGGCACGGCCGGCATCCATCGACTCAACGAACTTCACGCTGTCGGCTGATAAAGGAACCTACCGACTCACCAAGCACGCTCCACCCGAGCGGCGGGCGCGAGCCCAGGGGCTCCCTTAGGGAGCCCTTTTTTCATCTGCCAATTTTAGCTAAGGGGTTTGTGCGGTAGCGCGGCTATTGCATCGACCGCTTCGCGGATCAACGCCGGCCCTTTGTAGATAAACCCGGAATAAATTTGCACCAGACTAGCACCGGCGGCGATCTTCTCAGCCGCATGCTTACCTTCGGTAATACCGCCCACCGCAATGATCGGCAAACGCCCTTTCAGCTCGCGGGCCAGTACCTGAACAATATGAGTGCTCCTATCACGCACCGGTGCGCCGGACAGCCCGCCGGCCTCATCGGCACACTCCAGCCCATGCACCCCTTCACGGCTCAAGGTGGTATTGGTGGCAATCACCGCATCCATACCAGCTTCAACAAGCGCATTAGCCACTTCGATGGTTTCTTCATCACTCATGTCCGGGGCAATTTTGATCGCCAGCGGCACACGCTTGCCATGTTGCGCCGCCAGGTCTTCCTGACGCTGACGCAAGGCTTCGAGCAATTGCTTGAGCGAGTCACCAAACTGCAGGCTGCGAAGCCCTGGGGTGTTCGGCGAGCTGACGTTAACGGTGACGTAGCTGGCGTGCTGATAGACCTTGTCCAAGCACAGCAGGTAGTCATCCACTGCGTTCTCGACCGGGGTGTCGAAGTTCTTGCCAATGTTGATGCCCAGCACACCCTTGTATTTGGCCGCGTCTACACGAGCCAGCAAGTGATCAACACCGTGGTTGTTGAAACCCATGCGATTGATGATCGCCTCAGCTTCAGGCAAACGGAACAAACGCGGTTTGGGGTTACCTGGCTGCGGACGCGGCGTCACCGTACCAATTTCAACAAAGCCAAAGCCCAGCTGAGCAAAGCCGTCGATGGCGTCGCCATTCTTGTCCAGCCCAGCAGCCAACCCGACCGGGTTAGGGAATTCCAGCCCCATCACCTTAACTGGCAGAACCGCGGGTCTTTTGGTCAGTAAACCGTTAAGCCCCAAACGACCGCCGGCACCGATCAGGTCGATGGAAAGTTCGTGGGAGGCTTCAGGGGAGAGTTTAAACAGCAGCTCGCGGGCCAGGGTATACATGGGCAGGCTTAGCTCGATAAAGTAACAAAGGCCGCGATTATAGCTGGCCGCACGCCCGATAGGCGAGGCGCCTCGGCAGCATCAGCCCAAACGACGCAAACTGATTAACTCACCAGCCGCGCTGAACTCAAGCTCGAAGGAACCATAGACACCTTCGTGGGCTAGAAACGGCCGAAAATGGTGGGCTGGCACACTGACGCTGCGGCCATCGCGGCTTTTCACAAGTACCCGATTGGCACGTCCCTGATAGACGGCCCGCAAGCGTTCGGCCGATAACGCAATATCAAACACCAGACTGGGCATGGAGGCACCTTTGCAACTCATTGCAGTAATCTTGCCATACGCGGCGCGCATGCTAGGGGAAAAACCTGCCGATACCGCCGATAAAGCTTGTGCAGCGGTCGGCGGGCTCTGCCACACTTGCTATGGCGATTTTGGAGTTATTACCCGGTCATGAGTCTGCCTGAGCAACCCTCCACCCTTAGCTCACGCCTCGGTGCCCTGGCGCAACGACTGGGTTTTATTGGTCGCGGGCAACGCCAAATACTTGAACGCGCCAGTCGCTTACAACTGCCCTTTACCCCGTTGCCACCACTGCGTGAAACAATCTGCTGGCAAGACGGCCCACCCCTGCAGCGCCTGCTAGACCTGCCACGCAGCGCACTCTCCGGCCCGGTACAGGAAGACAAAGCCCAAGCGCATGCCATGCTGGTTGGGGTAATTGAGGCACAAGAACAACAGCTGACAGCATTCGACCTGCGCATGATCGATGGCGTATCCAACTGCGATCCTAAGCAAGCGAGCTACACCAGCTTTGAGGCCTTCGCCGCCAGCGAGTTGTGCCGCCAGGTACGCATCATCAGCTATAAGGACTTCGTCAAAACCATCAGCCTGGCGCTACCGCGCTTTCTTGCCGGCGAACGCATCATCCTGCGGCAAGCCAGCTGGCGCGGTGAGCGTATATTCTGGTCTGGTGATCACCACAATGAAGCGTTTGCTTGCGCCATTGCCTACGCCCGCCGACGCGAACTAGACGTCAACTTGCCTGCCGCACTGACCCAATACCGGTTGAGCAAACAAGGCCTGGCCAACTTACAGCAGCACTACCATGTACTGGCCATGCCGAGTGCGTCGTGGAGCGACGCTACATTTATGGCGTTGCTACTGGATAAGGGCCTGCCTTATGCGCGCCTATCTTTGCTCGCTGCCCCTGGTTCACCTGAGTTTCTGCTGCTGCCCAAGCATTCAACTGAAGCCACCGCCCTGGGGGAAGGTCTGCGCCTGGCGGGGGCGCCGGATGTGGTTGGGTATTTGCACCGACTTGCACATAACGAGCAATAACAAAGTACTGAGTTGTACTTAAAAGAAAGGGCCCGCTCATAAATCATAAATGAACGGGCCCTTTCGGTTACAACTACAGCAAGATCAAGCCGCTAGCGTCCCATTACCTAGCATGTTGTCGATGATATCGGCTGTCGACAGGCTGCCTCCCGCCGACAAGTCGACGCCAGCCAACGTGATCGTTTGATCTGCACCTGAGCTACCCAGATCACCCGTACTCGACACTTCAACCAACGTATTACCACCAGAAAAGCTCATATCGATGTAAGAGCCCAGCAGATTGGCTGAATTCGCGGTGCCACTAAAATCGAGTAATTCAGACAGGTTTAGCGCATCCATATCACCGGCAGTCTGGCCAAAGTCCATAACCACATCATGCCCCGTATCACCGGCCTTCCAGATGAAGGTGTCATTTCCGGCTCCGCCCGTTAGGGTGTCGTCCCCAGCCCCACCTATCAAGAAGTCATCATCAAGACCGCCCAATAGATTATCTGAGCCATTGCCACCCTCTAAGCGGTCAGAGCCGGCACCGCCATCCAGCGTATGCCCACCATCGCCAGCGATCAGCACATCACTGCCATCGGTGCCAACAAGATCGCCGGAGCCGGTCACAACATTGGGCGCAACATAGGCAGAGCCGCCAACCTTGACAACCAAGTGTGCAGAGGCTGTATCACCATCAGGCTGGGTCAGCATGTAGCTGAACATATCCTCTTTACCGATATTGCCCATGTCAGCATCAGGGGTATAGGTGTACGAACCGTCGTCGCTGATCACCAGGCTACCGTACGCACCCGCAATCGCCGTTCCAACACCGATAGCGACATAGCTTGAACCGTCCCAGATACTCAGTGCTGCGCCTTCTGCCCCTTTATCATCCACGGCTCCCCAAGGGTCGCTGCTAGCTATGTAGTTGTTGGGATCGGTCAGCACATTGCCACTTACTGCGCTGACATGAGTCACCAGCGTGGCAGCAGCCAAGGTCATCAGCGTGATGTTATCTAACTTGATGCGGTAGCTATCATTGTTATTTGAGCGATCATTCGCCTGGAAGTACATGCGATACACCCCACTTCCAAATGAAGCGGTATTGATCGTAACGTCCGTACTGCCAGTGTTTATGCTGTGCGATCCATCTTGGACGCTATCCCAGCTACTCGTGCCCGAGTTGTAGCGGAGCAGCTCCCAGTCAAATCGATCACCGTTACCGAAGTTATCCACTTCATCAATTTCAAATGACAACGTAGCTGTATCGCCCGCATCAACAGTAAATGTTGGTGTCGCGACCTTGGTACTGGTTGAGTTGCTGCTCGAACTGTCCGTCAAGCGCAGTTCACCGCTGTTCACTTCAACCCCGTTACGCCCTAGAGCCGTCACCCCCCACTTATTACCCGCAACGGATAACACGTCAGAATTGACCAACACACTCTGCCCGGTATTTGAGGTGTCAAACGTCCACGGATTGTAGCCAGCGCCGCTGTTACTACCATTGGTAGTGTCAGAGAAGTTAGCCAACACCCTACTGGTTTCAGCGCCCGGCACTTCCACCTGGCTGACAATGGCCTGGTTGTAGCTGTCAAAGGCGCCCACTTCACTGCTGTCAGTCGTGGTCAAGGACAGGGTAGCCGTTGACTGATCACCATCGGCGTCTTGAATGGTGTAGCTAAAGGTCTCAGTCAGATCGTCAGCCACATCTTGGCCCAAGTTGTAGGTGTAGACGCCCGTGCTGAAATTGATCGACAACGAGCCACCCGCTTGGGTATCGATGGTTAAGGTATCTCCAGAGAACTCTAATGAGGCAGTCGTATAGACCACTCCATTATGAGAGACAGCTACGATCGGTTGACTAGCAGGACCGTCGGCACCGAAGGCATCGTCAGCGTTGACGCCTACGCCACCCAAAGCATTGTCGTCACCCAATAGAACATTGCCGCTGAGCCCCCCACCAGTGATCTGACCAAGCAAGGCATCAATCAAGTCATCAAACTCATTGACCAGAATCGGGGTTTTGTCAGGGTCGCTGTCCAGATCCACATCCTCGAGGCGGTCCTCATTAACACCGCCACCGACGCCTATGGTGGTGACATTGATGCCACCGCTGGCCAGGAAATCAGCCCAGTCATCGGCCACATCATCTTCCAGCGAATTACCACCGGTCCCAGTCTGCTGATTAGGATTACCGTCGCTGATGAAAAACACTTGGTTATCCCAACCCGGTGTTGGGCTAAATGACACCATGGTCTGTTCAACAGCATCGGTGAAATCGGTCGAGCCACTGAATGGACGGTTAGCAATGATGTTATCCACCAGCGCTTCGAAGGCTGCCAATGTAGTCACAGGTGCATAAGCCAGCGAGTCCGAAGAAAAGGCTACGATGGTGATTTTCACATCACCGCTGGTGCCGTTAAACAGCGCCTGCCCTCCGGCCATAACAGCGTTCATCATGGTGGTGAATTCGCTGTTACTGATACTGCCGCTGGAGTCCAAGACAAAGGCAACATTGAAGTCCCCACCGCTCCCCTCGACCACGGTAGCAGTGTCGTTTTGGGCCAGCGGTGTATCGTCGTCGACGTTGATCGACAGCGAACCCTCGGCTTTGTCGCCGTCCTTGTCGGTTACCTGATAACTCAGGGTAAAGGACTGGTTGTTTTCCAAATCGGCATCGGCATGCTGGATCGGTTCGTTCTGGGTGACGGTGTAAACACCGGTAGCGGTGTTCAGCGTCAACGTCAGAACGGTGGTGGCGCCCTGCTTGACCAGCAGTTGTGAGCCATCCGCACTTGCATGGTAGGTGAAGCCGCCCGGCGCGCCCGAGTCCAGCCATTTCACCGTACCGGCACCGTCTGCACCAAAGTTGTGGTTCAAAGTGCCACCAGTGTTCACCGAATCGGCATCATCGGTACCATTTGGACCACCAGCTATGCCACCCGCCAGAGCGTCATCGTCCAATTGCACAGGCGCATTGGCACTGACGTTCGGCACATCGTCCTCTATCTGTACCAAGAAGCTGCCTGCCAGTGACACAGGATCAACCCCGTTACTGGCCTGCAGAATACTGGCGAAGTCCATCACCAACAGTTCGCCGTCATCGCCATTGCCCAGCGAATGGTCCAGTGGTTTGAGCAGGGTAAAGGTGTAATCGCCGTCACTTTCCACTTGTAAAGTGAATACGGTAACCGCACCGGCCTTGGCGCTCAGGGTATCGCCGACCACGCTGTACACCAGAGGCGTACTGCCAGATGAAGCACCAGCTAAGCCGCTGGTATTGCCGGACAAAATGAACTGTACGCCGGTAGACGGCCCGACCACCAAACTGCTGACGCTACCAGTTGCGATGGTGGTTTCTCCATCGTTATCGGTGATACCTCCAGACAGTTCATCCTCATCAACTTTAGCGATGACCGGACTGATGTCATCCACATACACCGATAGAGTCGCTTGAGACGGATCACCATCTTTATCGATGATGACATAATTGAATGTCTCGACTTGGTCACCACCGCCACTACTTGGAGCCCGATAGGTCCATGCACCTGTGGCGAAGTTGAAGTCCAATTTACCGCCATGGGTAGTGGGGATGTCGCTCAGTACCTGGTCGCCATCGAGTACACCATCCCAGTTGTAGGTGGTGCCATTGATCTCGATGGACATAATCCGGCCTGGGCCGTCAGCGCCATAGCCATCATCGTCACCAGTGCCACCGTTATCGACACCGTCGCTACCATGCAGCACATTGCCATTGACCAGACCGCCAACCACGTTATCCAACAGCGTATCGACTAGGTCGTCAAAGTCGTCGGCCCGCAGCGGGTCGTTGTTCGGCCCGGCATCCATGTCAACGTCTTCTAGGCGCTGATCAATGATGCCGTTGCCTACACCTACTGTGGTGACAGTGATCCCGTTAGTGTCGACAAAGGTATTCCAGGCCGCCGCAGTTGCGTCAGTCAGCGAATGACCTCCTGTGCCTGTCTGCTCGTTGGGGTTGCCATCGCTGATAAACACAACCTGATTGTTCCAGCCGGGCTGTGGTGCATAGGAAACCATGGTCTGCTGGATCGCATCGGTGAAGTCAGTAGTGCTGTCTAGAGGCCGAACCCCACCTGGCTCCAACGGGTTGAGGGAGTTCACCAAATTAGTGAACGCAGTGATGTCGCTGGTTACCGGGTAGCCGATCGAATCGTTCGAAAAAGCCACAATCTGAATCTGCACTGCACCGGCGGCATTATTGAACAGCGTCTGACCGGCTGTACGTACAGCATCGAGCATCAGATTTAGCTCGGCATTATCAATGCTGCCGCTAAAATCGAGGACGAACACCATGTTGATGTTCTGAGTCTGACCGGTGCCGACATAGGCCACATCGTCCTGTGCCTCAGGGGTATCGTCATCAACATTGATGGCCAAGGTCCCGTCGGCTACATCTCCATCTTTATCGGTAACCCGATAGTTGAGAATGAAGGCCTGATTATTCTCCTGATCAGCATCAGCATGCAGGATTGGCGCGTTCTGAGTAACAGTGTAAGCACCGCTCGTACTGTTCAATGTCACTGTCAGAACAAGGGTTGCGTCCTGACTGATCAATAGAGAACCGCCAGGCCCTGACGCGTATGTGAAGTCTGCTGGCGCACCACTGGTAAGCCACTGCACGCTCCCTTCGCCATCAGCACCGAAGTCCAGACCAAGCGTACCGCTAATATTCAAATCGTTGCCGTCATCACCAATGCCGTCCGGGATGCCATTGGCCAGAGCGTCGTCGTCCAGTTGCACCATGTTATTAGGTAGCACGCTTGGGCCATCATCTTTGAAGCTAATGGCGGTACCAATATCAATGTTTGCACTGGCTTGGTCACCATCACCATCAGTCACGGTAGCGCCCAAACTGACGTGACCAGCGCCAAGGAATTGGGCTTCGTCAGGATCGCCCGTGGGATGAACGATAGCGCGTAACTGATCCAACTTGACCGTGCCTGTCGCATCGACGCTCAGAGTAAAAACGAGTTCGTCGCTCACCGAAGTGCGGCCTTCAATAACACCGGCATTGAAACTGAGGACCACAGCCTCATTGGTTTCTGTATCAACCAAGCCGGTGTTGGCGTTCTGCACACTCAGTTCGTAAGTCAGACTCTGCTGGCCGTCCGCACCCGGTTGCACATTGAACACACCACTGAAGTTAGCTGTGGCATCAATGCTGAAGTCGGATTCATCGACCTGCAGCGAGGTACCCCAGGTGACATTGGTGCTGACATCGTTGTAGTCGTAATCCGAGGTGAGTGTTTTGTCTTCCCAGTTCTGGTTACCAGCGTTACCAGTGTCCTGCAAATGCGAACCACCAGGGTTCAGGCTGGCATCACTGAACAGCACATTGGCGCCGTCTGCACCTACCAGTGGCACACCACCCAGCTGCGCCTGCCACTGGCCGGCGACAAACTCAAAGGTCACTACCGAACCATTAGCCAGAGCTGCATTGGCTCCGCCGTTAGGGATGATAAAGAAGCCGGTATTGGCAGGGTCCAAGCCACTGAGATCACCCACATCACCAACGGACTGGGCATGCACATTGGCCCAGATCACTTTACCGTCTACTGGTGAACCATCTGGTGCCTTGTTGTAGTAGCCATAGGAATTGCTGAAGCCGGCATCCGTTCCTTGGAAGGTTACAAAAGAGCTGACGCCGAGACTGCCCGCTTGGATGGTCGGCGTATCGTCATCAATGGCTACTACCAGCGACCCAGTTGCAGAGTCGTTATCGCCATCAGTAACGGTGTAGCCAATGTTCAAGATGATGTCATTTTCATCACCGCCTGGCAGATGCATCAATGGCTGCAACAGGTTGACGGTGTAGGCTCCACTCTCTAGATCAGTGAGCTGAACGGTGATCAGCGCACCACGAGCTGAGCTGATGGTTAGCGTCTTACTGCCGGCTGCCCAAGTGGATGTAACATCCTCGGAACCAAGTATTGCCGGCCCGCTGAGAACAATGGATTTAAGCCCATCAGCACCTGCAGCAAATACCAAGTTTCCACTGGTGCTGGTTTCGGCACCAGTAGCATCGCCAAGACCGCCATTGATACCACCAGCAAGGCCTTCATCATCGAGAACAACAGCTGCAATAGTCTGACCTGCAGTTGGAGCATCGTCCTCGAAACGGATCAGATGCCCAATATCGACCTTGTCGACTGCTACGTCACCGTCACCATCGGTAATCGTTAGCACTGCTTTGATTTTTCCGCTGAGATCCAACGCCTCATCGGCACTGCTACCGTCAGGGTGCCGAAGCGACATGTACTGCGCCACGCTCAGCTTGCCATCACCGTCGATGGCTACAGCAAACGCAGCTTTGCCAAAACCATTCACACGCCCGACGATTAAATCGCCCTCCAAGAACAGGCGAATGATGGTGCCATCGGTAGTTCTCAACCCCGAATTCATACCATCGCCACCTTGCAAGGCCAGGCTTAGCTCACTTGTTGCACCCTCATCATCTTGCCCTGTACTGCTACCTGCAGCGCTGACCACTGAACCGCTACTTTGCGCATAACCAATTGGATCTAAATCAGTACCAAGCGAATTTATATCGGTGCCAAGAGTGTCTAGCGACGCAAAGAGTGCTGACAGATCTGCCACGTCATTGTCGTTGGCGTCACCGGGGATAAGTGGCGTTTCAGTTGCATTCTGCAGCCCATGGGACTCATCGTGGGTGACACCTGCATTGCTGACCACACTGAGTAAAGCTGTAGGACCATCGTCCTCAAAGCGAATGGCGCTGCCAATATTGACTTTATCGACCGCCACATCGCCGTCACCATCCGTCACGGTCACAACCGCCTGTATCTTGCCCGCCAGGCTTATGGCCTCGTCATAGTTGCTGCCACTGATCGGATGTTGCAGCGAGACGTATTGCGCCACGCTGACCGTGCCATCATCACCAATAGCAATGGCAAACGCAGCCTTGCCAGCATCCGGCCCGCCAACGACACGGCCTACAACTAAGTAGTTTTCCACAGAAAGGTTGATGGCATACCCAGCGGTGGTCATCAGGCCCGAAGCAACGCCGTTACCGCCTACAACGGCTAGACTAAGGACCGAAGTTGCGCCCTCTTGATCCTGCCCAGAATCGCTGCCTGCTGTACTGACCAAGGGCTCACTGCTTTGCGCGTACCCCTCGGGCAAAAGATCGCCACCTTTGTTAGTAACACTGCTAAACAGCGTGGCAATGTCTCGGACGTCATTGTCATTAGCATCTCTAGGGGGGGTTGGTGTGGCCGTGGCATTCTGCAAGCCCTGCGACTCGTCATGCACAACACGAACACCACTCACAATTTTAATGTCGGCAACAGGGCCGTCATCTTCAAAGCTGAATACACCTGCCGCGCCGAGGTCTATCGAGACGCTGTCGCTGTCACCATCTCCGTCGGTCACGGTCTGGGTCAGCAGCAGTACGTCGTCGCCCAAGGACAGCACTTCACTGTCGTCCGCATCCGCGGTGTCGTCATGCCAAATGTTGTCCAGCAGATCTAGGGTCACTTCGCCACTGACTGGGTCGATGGTCAGGGTGAAATACGCCACGCCACCGGCACTGCCGGTGATCACGTTGCCCAACTGGTTCAGGACAATCTGCGCCCCTTGACCCAGCGGCGCACTGGCATCTACCGCATACAAGCCGCTCGGCACATTCGCGCCGCTCAACTCCAGGCTGTACACCGTGGCGTCATCACCTGCCGCCGCACCGTCGGCACCAAACGCACTGTCAAACTGCGACTGCACTATCGCGGCGCTCAGCACGGCTGAAGGGATGCCATCGCCCTGGACTCCGTTCAAGCTCACCAGGCTTTCGTCCACACGCACGGAGCCCAGCTCGCGAGGTTGTTCGCTGAGTTGCGCCAGTGGGCCATCGTCTTCGAAGCTGAAGGCCCCTGCTGCACCGAGGTCAATGGAAACGCTGTCGCTGTCACCATCTCCGTCGGTCACGGTCTGGGTCAGCAGCAGTACGTCGTCGCCCAAGGACAGCACTTCGCTGTCGTCCGCATCCGCGGTGTCGTCATGCCAAATGTTGTCCAGCAGATCCAGGGTCACTTCGCCACTGACTGGGTCGATGGTCAGGGTGAAGTACGGCACACCACCGGCGCTGCCGGTGATCACGTTGCCCAGCTGGTTCAGGACAATCTGCGCCCCTTGACCCAGCGGCGCACTGGCATCCACCGCATACAAGCCGCTCGGCACATTCGCGCCGCTCAACTCCAGGCTGTACACCGTGGCGTCATCACCTGCCGCCGCACCGTCGGCACCAAACGCACTGTCAAACTGCGACTGCACTATCGCGGCGCTCAGCACGGCTGAAGGAATGCCATCGCCCTGGACTCCGTTCAAGCTCACCAGGCTTTCGTCCACACGCACGGAGCCCAGCTCGCGAGGTTGTTCGCTGAGTTGCGCCAGTGGGCCATCGTCTTCGAAGCTGAAGGCCCCTGCTGCACCGAGGTCTATCGAGACGCTGTCGCTGTCACCATCTCCATCGGTCACGGTCTGGGTCAGCAGCAGTGCACCCTCGGCCAGGGACAGCACTTCGCTGTCATCGGCATCGGCGGTGTCGTCATGCCACACGTTGTCCAGCAGATCCAAGGTCACTTCGCCACTGACTGGGTCGATGGTCAGGGTGAAGTACGGCGCACCACCGGCGCTGCCGGTGATCACGTTGCCCAGCTGGTTCAGGACAATCTGCGCCCCTTGACCCAGCGGCGCACTGGCATCTACCGCATACAAGCCGCTCGGCACATTCGCGCCGCTCAACTCCAGGCTGTACACCGTGGCGTCATCACCTGCCGCCGCACCGTCGGCACCAAACGCACTGTCAAACTGCGACTGCACTATCGCGGCGCTCAGCACGGCTGAAGGGATGCCATCGCCCTGGACTCCGTTCAAGCTCACCAGGCTTTCGTCCACACGCACGGAGCCCAGCTCGCGAGGTTGTTCGCTGAGTTGCGCCAGTGGGCCATCGTCTTCGAAGCCAATGCGTGAACCCAGCTCAACAGTCGTGGAGGTTGCCGAGTCCCCGTCATTATCATAAACCTTGACCGTCACCCCTATCAGGTCTTCGCCAATAACGGCCATGTTGTCGTGGTTGTTACCATCACTGCCATGGTCGACAGCAGCATATTGGGTGACAGAAACAGCACCCGTGCTCGGGTCGATGCTGATTCGGAATACAACTAAGCCACCGTCGGCAATCCCCAGAATGTCGCCAGCATCGGTACCGTCGCCGCCCACAAACGATAATAAGATAGGGCCGCCAGCTGTAGCGGTAAGGCCAGAATCGACTCCGTCTTCTGACAAGGTCAGCGAGAATTCTCTGGCCTCAAGGTTCTCACCATCAGCTCCAGGGTCGACAGCCAGCGAGAAAATGCTTTCCAGATTGAAGCTGGCGTAGCCAATAACGCCCGTTTCGCTTCCGGCATAACCGCTTTCATCGTTGTTTTGAGCTTGGCCTGGCTCATCTTTGATTGAACCACCCGTACCGACTGACTCATCCACAACAAGCAGACTACTCTGCTCGGAAATATCAAATCGCAGGATGCTTGGGCCATCGTCATAGATCGCAATCGTAAGTGGAGTCGCTGGTGACACATCACCATCACCGTCAACCACACGCACAGAAAACGGGTCGAGAATCTGATCATCAGCCCCAACCGCATCTGGAATCGAATGATTGAGCGTGTTATCGGCCAGGATGTAAGTCCAGTTGCCGGCAGCATCAAACACCAATTGCCCATAAATGCCCTGGACCACACCGCCGCCCTGCACGTTGATCCACACCCCATCCTTATCTAGCACCTGAATAGCAGAGATACCGTCGGGGGAATTGATGACCAATGAGCCGGACACGTTTTCAGCATTGCTGCCAGGGTTCGAACCGGCTTGGCCATCAAGGTTAGTTGGCGCATCAGGATTGAGCGCGGCTTCCTCGACTACACCTGGCCCGGCAACCACTGAGCCTTCTTGATCGAAGTAAATGATCCCAACCGTGGGCGAAAATTCAGGAGCGTCATCAGCCACCGCAGGCTCAGGATCTGGAAACTCCGGCCCACTACTCAGCCCTGCGGTCGGGAAGCCAATAATTGGCTCGAGCGCACCAGCGGTTTCACCCAAGAGTACAAACGAGTGACCGCCACCCGCGGCACCTGGCGCCCCACCAGCCCCGGGACCAGCAGCAGTTGCCTCGCCTTCAAGTGTTGGGTCGACACCCGCCTCAATAGCCGCTTGCAACCTTTCGACATAAGTCAGATCACTATCGCTGGGCGTTTCTGCTGGCACTTGCTCTGAGGGGGATGACTGATTGGAGCTGTCTGCAAGCATTTGTTCATTAAGACTGAGACTGCTTTCGCGCCCAAGGGTTAGCAGCTGCCCATTACTCATGGCGACAGAGATCGCTCCTGACGGCCCTGTGACAATTCGCTCCCCTGCAAAAACTCGATCACCTTCACTAAGTGGCCGACGCGTTCCGTCGCCAGCTACTGCATAGACTTCGCCGATAACTTGGCTGACGACACCAATCAAAGTAGCCATGATTCCATCCTCACTACAACTGCCGACCACCGTCGACACGTATGTCAAAAGGATCAAACACACCTACAAGGAAGAATAGAAACAGCTGTTTGATAATTAAGACGTTTTTCTCAAATAACTAAACGACAAAAAAATGTCACCAAAACCACGTCGCCTATCAAACCAATACATCCCGCCCCTAAATGCATCTGACCATCTGTTTAAGGCATGCGCACGCACCGCTGGAGAGCACCCAAAGCCTGATTTAACAGTGGTCCAAATCGCCAAGGCTGCATAAGATTTTTTTCTTATAGGCCTTGTTACATTTTTATCTTAGCTATGCTGGAAAGTGTTCTTAGCTTTGATCTTATAGAGCGAGAGTAATCTCAAGAGCATTAAAGCCATTTTTTTGGCGGCATTAATAAGCGTTTATAAGGAGATGTACAAATGCGCGTACTAAACCCTTTATGGAGCAGCATTGTGCTGGCGGCAGTGTGCTCTCAGGCACAAGCCATCACCTTATCCGAGGCAATCCAAAGCACATTGGATAACCACCCGGAAGTGCATGCCGGGGCTAACAGTCGCCTTTCATCGGACGAAGAAGTCAAGATTGCTAAAGGCGGCTATCTACCAACTGTTGACCTACTCATGGGCTACGGTCGAGAAAACACTGATAGCCCCAGCACCCGGGCACTGGGTAACCACAACACCGAAACGCTGAATTACGGCACTTCCGAGCTGCGTCTGCGGCAAATGATTTTTGATGGTTTCAATACGCCCAATGAGGTGGAGCGTACTAAAGCGGTGGTCAATTCTAGGGCTTACCGCCTACTAGGCACTTCAGAAAGCCTGGCGCTGCGAACTGTCGAGGTGTACCTCGACTTATTGATGCGTCGAGAAATGGTGGCCCTTGCTCGCAACAACCTACAGGCTCACCAACGGATTAATGATCAAATCGGCCTACGCAGCCAACAAGGCGTGGGGAGTACCGCAGACTTGGATCAGTCCGAAGCACGCTTGGCGCTGGCAGAAAACAACTTTTATACAGAACAAGTGAATCTGGCCGATGCCGAAGCCAATTTCTTCAGTGCTGTTGGCCGTATGCCCAATGAGCTGACCGCACCCGCATCACTCAAAGGCTCACTGCCTGAAACCCTTGTCGAAGCTCGGCAAGCGGTCGAGAGTAACAACCCCTTTTTGAAATCAGCGCAGTCCGATGTACAAGCAGCCGAAAAGCAATATGAGGTTGCCAAATCAACCTTCTACCCACGCGTTGACCTTGAGTTGGCCACCAATGCCGATAACAACACGCAAGGTGACCAGGGCCATAACAATGGCTGGCGTGCGGCAGTGGTGATGAACTACAACCTGTTCAATGGCATGCGCGACAAGGCGCGGCTGCAATCGACTGCCTATCAAATCAATGAGTCGATGGACATCCGCAACAATGCGTTGCGCGTACTCAATGAGAACCTCTCGCTGGCGTGGAATGCCATGGAGAACGCCCGCCTGCAAACGCCTAAAGCACGCGATTACGCCGACTACACGGCGAAAGTTCGTGAAGCCTATCAACAACAGTTCGGTCTGGGCCAACGCACCTTGCTCGACCTTTTGGACAGTGAAAATGAACTGTTCACCGCTAACCGACGCTACAGCGAAGTGCGCTATAGCGAAGAGTTCTCCATGTACCGGGTATCCGCAGCAATGGGCGATTTGTTGCGTCAGCAGCAAGTAGTAGTACCGGCAGAAGCAGTCGCCCTTAGCGAAGTGAAAAGCGAGGCACGCCTGCCGGCAATGAAGTAGAACGACCATAAGGAGTAGCAGCCCTTGACCAGCATGGAGCGGCCAGAAACATCCAGCGACCCGCGTCTAAATCATGACGACCCTTTGCTTGATGGCTTATTGATTCTATGCAAACTCCACGGCTGCTCAGCCAGCCGTGGCAGCTTAAGTGCAGGGCTGCCGCTGCCAGAACAGCGCCTGACCGCAGAACTGTTATCCCGCGCTGCGGCGCGGGCTGGTTTGCAGGGGCGTTTACTGCACCGTGACCTGGCCAGTATTTCAGCGCTCAATCTGCCAATACTGTTGCTGCTTAAAAATGGCCGCAGCGCTGTATTGCGTCAATGGGGGGCAGATAACCAGGCACAGATACTGCCCTGCGAAGCTGATGGCGGCGAGCAATGGGTCAGCCGAGAGCAACTAGCCAGCGAGTACAGCGGGCAAGCCTTCTTTGCCCGCCCACGCCATGAACTGGAAGAAACACGCTCCCCGCTCATACCGCGGATAGAAGCCTGGTTTCGCGACACCCTGAAACTGTCACGGTGGTTATATACGGATGCGATTCTCGCCAGCCTGCTGATCAACCTGCTCGGCTTAATGGTGCCGCTGTTTGTGATGCAAACCTATGACCGCGTAGTCCCCAACCAAGCCACCTCGACCCTTTGGGTACTGGCCATCGGATTATTTGTAGGCATGGGCTTCGAGTTACTGCTGAAAATCCTACGTGCGCATCTACTTGATACGGCGGGCAAGAAAACTGATGTGGTGTTGTCAGCAACACTGTTCGAACGTATCACCGGTATGTCGATGACTGCACGCCCGGCTACGATCGGCGGCTTTGCTCAAAGCATTCATGATTTCCAGGGCCTACGAGAGTTTCTCACGGCGGTCACTCTCACCAGCCTGATCGATCTACCCTTCTCATTTTTGATGATCGCGGTGATCTGGCTGGTCGGCGGCTGGCTGGTGATCATTCCCCTGCTGGCTTTCCCGATCACTGCGCTCTTTGCCTTTATTATCCAGGCGCGCTTACGCGACACCGTCGAAAAGAGTCTGCAACTGGCCTCGCAGCGCCAAGCACTGCTAATCGAAACCCTTGGCGGCCTGGAAACTCTTAAAGCCTGCGGCGCAGAGAGTGAGCGCCAGCATCAATGGGAGAAAACCCACGGGGCGCTCACCCGCCTGGATATCCACGCGCGTTCATTGGCTGCAATCGCCACCAACGGCACACTATTTCTGCAGCAGTTTGCCGGCATGGCCACCATCGTCGCGGGGGTTTATATCATCATTGCCGGTCAACTCAGTGTGGGGGCGCTGGTGGCCTGTTACATGCTGGGTAGCCGAATCCTCGCCCCTCTTGGGCAAATTGCCGGGCTGATCACCCGCTACCAACAGGCACGTCTGACCATGACCAGCACTGACGCGCTAATGGCCCTGCCACAAGAGCGTCAGGCCAAACAACGGCCACTGGAACGTACGCAACTGCATGGCGCGCTGGATGTGCGTGATGTCACTTTTAGCTACCCAGGCCAGAGTACCCCGGCGCTTGACGGTGTGAGCCTGCGAATGAGTGCTGGAGAGCGCATCGGCATCATCGGCCGCAGCGGCTCAGGTAAGAGCACGCTGGCGCGATTGGTAATGGCGTTTTACAGCCCTGACAAGGGGCAAATCCTGCTGGACAACCTGGACTTGCGTCAGCTTGACGTGTCCGATTTGCGTCACCAAATTGGCTACGTCGCCCATGACCTGCCACTACTGGCCGGCAGCCTGCGCGATAACCTGACGTTAGGCGCACGCTATGTCAGCGATGCACGCATGCTCGAAGTCGCTGAGTTGACTGGGGTGATCGACCTGGCGCGGCAACACCCACAAGGCTTCGACCGTCCCGTAGGCGAACGCGGCCAGCTGCTTTCTGGCGGTCAACGTCAGGCTGTACTGTTGGCCCGCGCACTGCTGCTTGACCCGCCTATTCTGCTGCTCGATGAGCCCACCAGCGCGATGGACAACACCAGCGAAGATATCCTGCGCAACCGCCTGCATACCTGGGCCCAAGGTAAGACCATGCTGTTGATCACGCACCGTGCCTCCATGCTCAGCCTGGTGGACCGCTTGGTGGTATTGGATAACGGCCATATTGTTGCCGATGGCCCCAAAGAAGCCGTCATTGAAGCGCTACGCAAAGGTCGAGTTGGCCCCGCAGCGGTATAGGAGCGCTCATGCAAAAGAACCATTCAATTAGCCAATACTTCGCCAGTATGCGGCAGCGCAAACAAGACACCGAGTTTATGCCAGAGGTCGACGGCGCCATTCTCGAAGACTCGCCCTGGTTCACGCGCATCACCGTTTGGGTGGTCAGCGCCTGCCTAATAACAGCGCTGGTCTGGGCCAACTTTGCGGTACTGGAGGAAGTCACCACAGGCGAAGGCAAAGCCATACCTTCTAGTAAAATTCAGGTCATCCAGAACTTAGAGGGCGGCATCGTCAGCGAGATATTTGTTCGCGAAGGGCAGATTGTTGAGCAAGGCGCCGTATTACTGCGTCTGGACGATACACGCTACCTCTCTAATCGCGGGGAAGCTGAAGCCGATCGTCTAGCCCTGGTGGCACGAGTCGAACGCTTGACGGCTGAAGCGGAAGGCCGCCCGATCAGTATGCCTGAAGAGATCCTACGCCTTGCCCCGCAGTTGGCTGAAGACGAACTGGCGGTTTATCAGTCTCGACAAAAACGCCTGCAAAGCGAGCAACGCACACTGGGCGAGCAACTGCGGCAAAAAACTCAAGAACTTGCCGAGTTTCGCGCCAAAGCCCAGCAATACCGTTCCAGCATGGGCCTGTTACAGCAAGAGCTGAATATGTCACAACCACTGGTTGCCGCAGGCGCAATCTCCCAAGTTGAGATCCTCCGTTTACGCCGCAGCTTGGTTGAAGCAAGCGGCTCACTAAACGCCACCAACTTGGCAATCCCCAGGGCTGAATCGGCGATGGATGAAATCAAAAGCAAAATTGATGAGTCCGAGCTAAGTTTCCGCTCTGATGCCTTCAAGGAGCTCAATGAAGTTCGTACAGAACTACAGAAAATTACCGCCAGCAGCGTCGCTATTGATGATCGTGTCACCCGTACGACCGTGGTCTCGCCTGTACGCGGCATTATTAATCAGCTCAAAGTCAACACCATTGGTGGCGTGGTGCAGCCCGGCAGTGACATGCTGGAAATCGTACCGCTGGACGACAGCCTGTTAATCGAGGCCAAGGTAAGGCCACAGGATGTTGCCTTCCTCCATCCAGGGCAGAAGGCCATGGTCAAATTCACCGCCTACGACTACACCATCTATGGCGGGCTCAAAGCCAACCTTGAGCTGATCAGCGCCGACACCATTACCGATGAGGAAGGCAACAGTTTCTACCTCATTCAGGTGCGCACCGATAAAAGCCACCTAGGCAGCGAAAAGCACCCACTGCTAATCATCCCCGGCATGGTCGCCAGCGTAGACATCATTACCGGTGAGAAGAGCGTTCTCGACTACTTGCTTAAACCCGTGCTGAAGGCGCGCTCAGAAGCCATGCGCGAACGCTGAAACGTCCTATAGCGGGCTCATATTTTTCAGGATGATGCGTCCTGCTTGCCATGATTACGTTGGTAGGTGTGCTCCCCCATCGCCTCAATCTGCCCATCAATCAACACCTCAAAGGGTTTGAGCAGCTCATCGAAACAGGCAGGTGCTTCGACAGTATTCAGCGCGGCAACAATCGCTTCGATAGTTGATATCGCACCAGGCACTGGTGCTTTGCGCAGGCGATAACGTGACTGCAACCCCTCAGGCAGCGCCACCCTGGGCAAAGCCGCCAATAGCGGATTCAGGTACAGCAATTTGCGCGCCTTACGCCAGGTACCGTCAGGCACCACCAAGAGCAGCGGCAGTTCGTTGCGCTGCTCAGCAAACTGCACCAGAGGTTGCGCCTGCTCCCCCGGAAACAGTAAACACGCATGGTGGCTGGGCTGTTGTAACAGCGCAGCGAGCGACTCGAAGACCTCACCAATCAGTAATTCAGCGTTACTCAAGCCAAGCGCAGCCAAGCGGGCGGTATTCAGCGCATGCTTAACCTCACTCGGGTGTTGCAGAATCAACACCCGAGTGCGACTCGGTAAGTTCGGGATAAGCGCACACAGGCAGCGCTCGGATGGACGGCTACAACGTGGGCATTGCGCGCGCGACATGGGTTTCTCCTTAGCCGCGCAGTTTGCCATACCCCATAAAAAATCGGCCCCCTGTCACGTGCCAGGTAGGCCGATAACTGTGCAGTTTTCACTCAGCGGTTGAAGCGCTCCGCCAGGCTGTGCAGGTAATCCGCCATGTCTTCCAGCTCCTGCCCAATTGCTACACCTTGATGGGCCTGCTCAGCACTGCGGTCCGAGAGCTGAGCAATCTGAGTGATCTGCCGGCTGATGTCCTCTGCCACATGGCTCTGTTCTTCGGATGCCGAGGCCATCTGTTGGCTCATGCCGGTAATCCGGCTGACCGCCGCGCTGATACCATCCAGAGCGCTGCGTACAGACTCCACGCTCTCGACGCTCTGCTTGGAAATGGCTTCGCCTTTGCCCGCTGTAACCACCGCACGTTCGGCCCCCGCTCGCAGCGACGCGATGATCTGATGGATCTGCTCAGTCGACTCCCGCGTGCGTGACGCCAGCGAGCGGACCTCATCGGCCACCACGGCAAAACCTCGTCCCTGCTCACCCGCACGCGCCGCTTCGATTGCCGCATTAAGCGCCAGCAGGTTGGTCTGTTCGGCAATGGAGGTAATCATATCGGCCACGCTACCGATTGACTGAGTGGAGTTGGCCAGGTCATTAACCGCCTGCCCAATATCCACCACAGCTTTCGCCATGTGATGCATAGAATCCAGACTGCCGCTTGCCAACTCTAAACCCTGCATAGCCAGACGATCCGCTTCCTCAGCGGCATGTGAAGTGCTCTGGACGTTGTGCGTAACTTCCTGAATGGTTGCAGCCATCTCGTTGATAGCCGTCGCTGACTGATCCGTCTCACTGCGCTGCTGATCAAGCATTTGCGCACTGGCTCGCGACAGGTCGGCCGAGCGCCCCGCATGCTTTTTAACGTTGTTACCCGCATCCTCAATACGCGTCAGCGCCGTCTGCAAACGAGCTTCTTCGCTGATCATGGCCATATCAAGCAACGCCTGCGCACCACGGTTGTTGGTGTACGTTAGGGCAACCAGGGCACTGGTAAACGCCTTGGGGTGCTCAGCAAGGGTCTGCCTGATCAGGCGGCGTTTAGCTGCTAACTGATACGAGCCGAGTCCAAACATTACGGCGACAATAAAGCCCCATAACCAAGGCCCACTAAGCACAAATTGTGCTCCAAGAATCAGCAGGGCAACCAGGATCACCGGCCATGACTGGATAATATCGAGTGTCCAGTACTCAAGCTTTGGCACAGGTGGCTTACCTTCACGTAAGCGCGCATAGAGTTTTTCAGCGCGACGTTTCTGCGCTTCATCCGGCAGAGAACGTACGGATTCATAACCCGCTACGCGGCCAGCCTCATAAATGGGCGTGACATAGGCGCTAACCCAGTAGTAGTCACCGTTTTTCGAGCGATTCTTGACGATGCCCATCCAGGGTTTACCCTGCTTGATGGTGTCCCACATGTGCGCAAACACGGCAGGAGGCATATCAGGATGACGCACCAAGTTATGCGGCTGGCCAATTAACTCCTCCCGGGTGAAGCCGCTCACCTCAACAAAGGCGTCATTGCAATAGGTGATATTGCTATTCAGGTCGGTGGTGGAAATCAACCGCTCATGCTGGGGGAAGGTTTTCTCTCGCTGAGTTACTGGAAGGTTCTGGCGCATTGTGAGCTATCCCTGTCTGAGCGACGTGTGGGTGTACAGGTAAAGTTCTAGCACAGTCCGAACAACTCGCTAGCAAATGCGTGCATGAGTCATTCATCAGGCCCAAAACCACTGCCTTGTAGGGTGAAAGGCAGCCAGCGCAACAGCAGGAATTTCAACGTGAGAGGAAGTAGCCTAGGTACACACCTCGGCTACTGGCGTTACAGCTTGGATGTTTGAGTAAGCAGCACAGGAGTATTAGCGGCGTCGACGGTCTTCAGGCTGAGGGGCTGGTTTAGTGCTGCGTACAGGGATGGGTTGCAATGTTGGCCGCTCAAGCAGGCCAAGGGTTCTCAACAGATCAAGCAGGGCGTGCTGTAACTTGGCGTTCATAAAATAGCCTCCAACCAAGATCATCGAACAGGTGCTTATGCATCTCTTTTCATCTTAGTTCACGTCAGCTGAAACTGCCGCAGCGGCGCTGTTACACGCTAAAACAGCAGGCGCAAGCCCGCATACAGGGTTCGCTCCGGCCCCGGCTCAAAATAGCGAGCGCTGCCATCGTTAATCCGCAGGTTGTCGAAGTACTCACGCCCCAGCAGGTTATCGATACCCAGGTAAGGTTCCAGGCTTTGCTCGCCGAGCTGCAAGCGCTTGCCTAGGCGCAGGTTAAGCAAGGCATAACCGGAGGCTGACTGAGTATTGGCATCGTTGGTGTATACGCGCGCCTGGGCTGTAGCGCCCAAGCGTATGTATGCACCTTGGTTTTCATAGGCCAATTCAGTGAAAAGGGTTTGCCTTGGAATACCAGGACTATGCTTGCCAGCAAAGTCGCCTGCAGACGTTTGATACTCGGTAAAACGATAGTGGTTGTAGGCATAGGCCACGGACCAGCGCCAGGCATCGTCAAGCTGCCAGTCCAGGCTCAACTCAACGCCATCACGGCGCGACTGCCCGGCATTGCGATAGAAGTTACGCCCCGGCTGAGTGGGCAGGTTAAACGCCACCAGCTCATCCTTCAGGTCGATCCGGTACAGCGCCAAGGCATAACGCAGCGAGGTCCACTCACCTTTCAGACCGAGCTCACGGCTTACTGCCTGAGCCGGCTGTAACACTGCATTGAAACCACCCCCTTGCGGGTTTGCCAGCTCATTGATGGTCGGCGTTTCGAATGAACTGGCCAGCCGTGCGTAAAGCGACTGTTGCGGCGTCAGGCGATAACTCAGACCAGCACTGTAGTTCCAGTCGGCCAGGCTGCGCGAACCTGAATCATCGCGACTGTCGACCAGGTAAAGGTCATCCACTGCTAGGCGCACGTGGTCATAGCGCAACCCTAGGGTGGCCTGCCACTGCTCAGTCAGGTTGATCTGATCCTCGATAAACAGTCCTTGGCTAAGCGCGGACTCATCTTGCTGCTGGCGCAACTGCCCGCGTTCGCCGAACAAATTGTCATAGCGCCGCCGATCATCTTGCTGGGCTTCCAGGTCGAAACCTGTGGTGATTTTATGTGGCACGCCAATTAATTCGCGGTAATGACTGTATTGCCCGCCTACACCGCTGAAATAGCGTTTAAAGGTCGTTTGGCCGCTCGTGGCAAACCCCAGCTGATTACCGAACTCACGGTGCCCCAGATAGCTGCGCAGTTGGTACTGGTCGGCTCCAGCAGCGTAGCCATCCCAAACCAATGCCAGGCGTTGCTGACGAATAAACTCATCGGCATCGAAGCGCAGGTTGTTCGGCGCCGCTTGCCGGCGATCCACGTCGACTTGGGCCGCCGTTAAACCACCGGGATCCTCGGCGCGGTTATCGATCGCATTGAAACTTAGGCGTAAGCGCCCCGCCGGCGCATACCAACGCAACTTGGCGGTCAGGCTGTTGGTTTGCGCTGCGCCGTGCTGGCGATACCCATCTAAATGAGTGCTGTTAAACGCCAGCAACGCGCCCAAGTCGCCGTCACTGCCTGCCATTTCGTAAGCGTCCAGCCAAGTCACCTTCCGAACACCAGCATTAAGGGCGATGGTGTCCGCGTATTTTTAAGCGGACGCGATAGCCCTTATCGCCGGGATTTCCATGCGCCAACGAAGCTCTTACCCCAAACCATTCAAGGCCCAGGTTGTTCAGGAGTGCCTGCAACCCGGTGCGAGCGTATCCCGCGTGGCCATCCGCCACGGCATCAACGCCAACGTCATTCGCAAGTGGTTACCGCTTTACCGAGATCAACTGCCAGCTGCGTTGCCGGCGTTCGTTCCGGTGAAGGTGACGCCCAAACGACCGACTGAAGCATCGGTGATTATCGAGCTACTGCTTGGCAA
>NZ_JAYEET010000034.1:0-60852 GCF_034653255.1 Pseudomonas spirodelae
GGCACAAACTTCGCTGTGTCATCTGGCGGCAATGGAAGCAGCCCTCTACGAGGGCGCGCAACCTGATGCGCCTGGGATTGAGCGAGGAGCGTGCCTGCAAGTCGGCCTTCAATGGCCGAGGCCCGTGGTGGAACTCAGGAGCGCCGCATATGAATCAGGCGCTGCCGAAGAAGCTATGGGACAGACTTGGACTGGTCTCGATACTGGATACGATCAATCGGCTTAACCGCATGGCCTGAACCGCCGTGTACGGAACCGTACGCACGGTGGTGTGGGAGGACGGCGGCCGTGAGGCCGCCTCCTACCCGATTTCAGCACATCCATGTGCTTCACCTCTCCGGGGCTTGCGCGCAAAAACGCTGCTGGCGTTTTTGTGGTCGGCCATCGTGGCGACCTTAGGGCCGTCGCCTGCGACGTGAAAAATTGCGCCCGGCAATTGGCTTGTACCAGAGCGTAAACAGATGCAAAGCAGCAGTGAGCTTTTTCCCGTCGCCTTGATCAGCGCGGAACTCCGTGGCGATTTGAGTGAAGACATTTATCGCCTCAAGCCCGGTAACAGTCCGGATAGAAGTGTTGAACTGGCGCTGACGCGTCTGGGTCGTGCAGGCTATGAGCACACTCGTGGCGTGCCGGTGATTCTGATTCCCGGGAGCTTTTCCAACCGGCGCTTCTGGTTTTCGCCCAAGGGTATTGGGTTGGGCGCTTACCTGGCCCGTGCCGGCTTCGATGTGTGGATTGCCGAGATGCGTGGGCATGGCTTGTCGCCGCGTAACCGCGACTATTCACGCAACACGGTCAGTGATTACGTGCGTTACGACCTGCCGGCAATCGCTGACTTTATCCATGAGCTAAACCCGCAGAAGGCCCACTGGCTGGGGCATTCTCTGGGCGGGATTATTCTTGCTGGGGCGTTGGGTGGGCATTATCTGGATGAGGCGAAAATCGCCTCCAGTGCGTTGTTCGGCAGTCAGATCAGTCGCGTTTATTGGCCGTTGAAGCTGCCGCCACTGGAGTGGACCGCACGGCTGCTGCTTAAGCGCTTCTCGGTGCTTTCCGGCGCCCGACTTAAGCGTGGCCCGGAAGATGAACCGATTGGCTTGGTCGTCGAGAGCTTGCGCTGGCATGGCCTGTTTGGCCGTTTTGGTGATGCCAAGCGCAACTGGTGGGCCGGGTTGGCAGAGGTGCGGGTGCCGGTTCTGGCCGTAGCTGCGCTAGGGGACAGGCAGGATCCGGCCTGGGCCTGCGAAAAGTTACTCAAGCAGTTCGGTTCGCCCGTGAGTGAGTTTATCTGCCTGGGTAAAAAGCAGGGTTTCAGCAGCGACTTCGGCCATGTTGAAATGCTCATCAGTAAAGAAGCGCAGCGTGAGGTCTGGCCCTTGCTTGAGCAATGGTTGCAACGAAGTCCGCAAATGTCTGCCGAGCTGGAGCGTAGTGAATTAGAAGGCGCTGCAACTGCTGGCGTCGAGTAGCGGCAGGGGAGCCTAATTGCGGTTGACCTGGACAGTTGTCGCGCGTTGAATGCGCCCTTTGTCAGCCGGCGTATTGGCCTGTGGTTTATGATGCAAAACGGGTCGGGATCGACCTGTCAGCGCCCCTCAAATTCTCCAAGGAGCTTTGCCATGTATTACATCACCCCCGATCTGTGCGATGCCTACCCGGAACTGGTCCAGGTGGTTGAACCGATGTTCAGCAATTTTGGTGGCCGCGACTCTTTTGGTGGCGAAATTGTGACCATCAAGTGCTTTGAGGACAACTCGCTGGTTAAAGAGCAGGTTGAGCAGCCGGGTAAGGGCAAGGTCATGGTGGTCGATGGTGGCGCTTCCATGCGTCGCGCGCTTCTCGGTGACATGCTCGCCGAGAAAGCCGCGAAGAATGGCTGGGAAGGCATTGTGATTTATGGCTGCGTGCGGGATGTCGACGTGCTGGCGCAGACCGATCTGGGTATTCAGGCTCTGGCCAGCCATCCGATGAAAACCGATAAGCGCGGCATCGGCGACCTCAACGTCGCGGTCACCTTTGGCGGCGTGACCTTCCGTCCGGGTGAATTTATCTATGCCGACAACAATGGCGTGATCATCTCGCCGTCTGCCCTACAAATGCCGGAGTAGCCCACTTGCAGGAAACCGTCATGCACGAAGGTGAAAACGCTCAGTGGGGCTTGGTGCATGCCTTTGTCCTCAACGGCCAGGGCGGTGCTCGTAGCATCGCTCGGGATGAGTTGCCTGGGTTGGTGCTGGCTGAGCAAGAAAGCCTCTGGTTGCACTGGGATCGCGGTCATCCGCAGACGCATGCCTGGTTGCGCGCCGAAAGTGGCTTGAGTGAGTTCTGCTGTGACCTGCTGCTTGAGGAGAACACGCGGCCGCGACTGCTGGCGCTGCCTGAGCAGCAGCTGCTGCTGTTTTTGCGTGGTTTGAACCTCAACCCGGGGGCTGAGCCCGAAGACATGGTCTCTGTGCGTATCTTTGCCGACACCCAACGGGCCATTTCTTTGCGTTTACGACCGCTGCGGGCCACTGAGGCGTTGATCGAAGACCTGTTGGCCGGCCGCGGGCCGAAAACCTCGGCCGAGCTGATCCTCAGCATGGCGCATTACCTGACCGATAAAGTTGAGTTGTTGGTGGGCGAACTGTCGGAGCAGATCGATGATCTGGAAGAGTCCGCCGATGCCGAAGCCAGTGAGGCGCCGGATCATTCCACGCTGCTGCAGATACGTCGTCGTGCGGCCAGTTTGCGGCGTTTCCTGGCGCCGCAGCGTGATATCTACGCTCAGCTGACTGCCAGTGCCCAGGCGTGGTTTGTTGAGGGAGACGGTGGCTACTGGAATGAGCTGAACAACCGCTTGACCCGTTACCTGGAAGAGCTTGAACTCAGCCGTGAGCGGGTCAGCCTGCTGCTGGAAGCGGAAAATCGGCGCATGGATGAGCGGATGAACCACACCATGTACCGTTTCGGCATCATCACCGGGATCTTCTTGCCGATGAGTTTCCTTACCGGCTTGCTCGGGATTAATGTCGGCGGTATTCCCGGCTCAGAAAGCCCGCATGGCTTTCTTCTGGCTTGTTCGCTGATGGCGGTGGTAGCGCTGGTGCAGTGGCTGCTGTTTCGTCGCTTGCGCTGGATCTGATGTGACCTGCTCGGTACTGGTCTCGTCTAGCCGTCACATCCTGTGAGGTGCGCCATGCACGATCCCTTTGAAGAATCATTGCGCGATTTACTTAAGTCGCCCGCCTCGAGCCATGACGATGATGCTTGTCTGCATCGCGTGCTGAAAACCGCCAACCGCCAGGTCGGTGTCGGTGATTTGTTTGCCCTGATGGGGCATTGGGCCGGCGCGTTAATGATCGCGCTGAATAACGGATCGCCTCACGTTGCGCCGGTTTCGCGCCGTAAATCCTCCGAATCTTCTCTTGATAAGGCTGACTGAGCATGGAATTTACTCAAGTGCTGGTAGACGCGATGGCCAGCGTCTGGACCCCTATTGCTGCTTTTATTCCGCGGCTGTTTGGCGCCATGGTGGTGGTGTTACTGGGTTTTGTGGTGGCTAAGTTTCTCGACACTTTACTGTCCAAGCTGCTCGGTAAGATTGGCCTGGATCGTTTGATGGCCGGTACTGGTCTGACCAAAATCCTCGGTCGTGCCGGTATCCAAGTGCCGGTGTCGACCCTGATCGGTAAAATCGTTTACTGGTTTGTGTTGCTGATCTTCCTGGTCACTGCGGCTGAATCCCTTGGTCTTGAGCGGGTTTCCGCCACCCTCGATGTGCTGGCCCTGTACCTGCCGAAAGTCTTCGGTGCGGCCTTGGTGTTGCTCGCCGGTGTCTTGTTGGCGCAACTGGTCAGTGGCTTGGTGCGCGGCGCTGCAGAAGGCGTAGGCCTGGATTATGCCGGCGGCCTGGGGCGTATTGCTCAGGGCTTGGTGATCATCATCAGTATCTCGGTGGCGATCGGTCAGCTTGAGGTGAAAACCGAACTGCTTAATAACGTGATCGCCATTGTGCTGATCTCGGTAGGGCTGGCTGTCGCTCTGGCGCTGGGGCTGGGCAGTCGCGATATCGCCAGTCAGATCCTGGCTGGTATTTATGTGCGTGAATTGTATGAAGTGGGGCAACAAGTCCAGGTCGGTGCGGTCGAAGGGCAGATCGAAGAGATCGGTACGGTTAAAACCACGCTGCTGACGGAAGCCGGCGAGCTGGTTTCAGTCGCTAACCGTACCTTGCTTGATCAGCAGGTAAGCAGCCGCTAAGGCTAATCCCTGCTATTGTATGCGGCCAATCAGCAGCCTGATTACAGGTTGCGTTGGCTTATGTCCTGACTGTCGGCCCGACTCGTTTTGAATAAAGCCCACTCCGCATCACTGCGCTATGACCCCCGCGAACTCTCGGACGAAGAGTTAGTGGCGCGTGCCCGTGACGAGTTATTTCATATAACCCGTGCCTATGAAGAGTTAATGCGCCGTTATCAACGTACTTTATTTAACGTGTGCGCGCGTTATTTGGGTAACGACCGTGATGCGGATGATGTCTGCCAAGAAGTTATGCTCAAGGTTTTATATGGCCTTAAAAACTTTGAGGGTAAGTCAAAGTTTAAAACATGGCTGTACAGCATCACGTACAACGAATGCATTACTCAATATCGCAAAGAACGTCGCAAGCGCCGTCTTATTGACGCCCTAAGCTTGGATCCGCTCGAAGAAGCGTCTGAAGAGAAAGAGCCAAAGCCTGAAGATAAAGGTGGACTTGATCGTTGGCTGGTGCACGTTAATCCCATCGATCGGGAAATTTTGGTGCTACGTTTTGTCGCAGAGCTGGAGTTCCAAGAGATTGCCGACATTATGCACATGGGCCTAAGTGCTACGAAAATGCGCTATAAGCGTGCACTTGATCGGCTACGCGATAAATTTTCGGATAGTGCTGAAACTTACTTAGAATAAAGCCGTCATAGCTAACGGTTAATTCTGGTAGAATTATCGGCTGAGTTGTCTTGTGTTTGTCAGACAACTTACTGACCATCATGAGATAGGGAATATTGGTAATGAAACTGAAAAACACTTTAGGCGTTGTCATTGGCTCGTTGTTGGCTACTTCTTCTCTCAGTGCTCTGGCCCAAGGCCAAGGCGCTGTAGAAATTGAGGGTTTTGCCAAGAAAGAAATTTTTGACAGCGCCCGTGACTTCAAAAACAACGGCAACCTGTTTGGTGGCAGCATCGGCTACTACCTGACTGACGACGTTGAACTGCGTCTGGCCTATGACGAAGTACACAACGCCCGCGGCGAAGATGGTCGCAACATCAAGGGTTCGAACACCGCTCTGGACGCGCTGTACCACTTCAACAACGCTGGCGACGCACTGCGTCCTTACGTTTCTGCTGGTTTCTCGGATCAGAGCATCGGTCAGTCCGGTCGCAATGGTCGTAACGGTTCTACCTTCGCCAACATCGGCGGCGGCGCTAAGTATTACTTCACTGACAACTTCTATGCCCGTGCTGGCGTTGAAGCTCAGTACAACATCGACCAGGGCGATACCGAGTGGGCGCCAAGCGTCGGTATAGGCATGAACTTCGGTGGTGGCAGCAAGCCGGCGCCAGTTGTTGTCGCTGCTGTTGAGCCGACCCCAGAGCCGGTAGCTGTTGAAGAGCCGATGGAATTGGTTCGTGTTGAGCTGGACGTTAAGTTCGATTTCGACAAGGCCAATGTTAAAGAAGAAAGCTACGGCGACATCAAGAACCTGGCTGACTTCATGAAGCAGTACCCGCAGACCACCACCGTGGTTGAAGGTCACACTGACTCCAAAGGCAGCGACGCTTACAACCAGAACCTGTCCGAGCGCCGCGCTAGCGCTGTTCGTGACGTGCTGGTCAATCAGTACGGCGTTGATGCTGCCCGCGTTAATGCGGCAGGCTACGGCGAAACTCGTCCGGTTGCTGATAACGCTACCGACGCAGGCCGCGCTGTTAACCGTCGCGTAGAAGCTGAAGTAGAAGCTCAGATCCAGCAGTAATCGATCTGGCTGTATAGAAAAGCCCGGCTTAGACCGGGCTTTTCTTTGTCTGGAAATAGGCTGAGGCGTTATAAAAAACATATCTATGTCAGGTTCATCTGGCATGCGCGCGGCAATGGTGTTCCGTGGGTTTGACGTCAGCGGCGGGGTTAAGCGCATGCGTAGGCATGGGAAGGGTCAGGAGCGCCAAGGCGAGTAGGTTGCTCAGTAGTCCGGCGTTGCGGACATGGCGGCGCGTAGCTGTCACAGTAATGGCCCCTGCTTTTGATTTTATGCATAAGGCGTAGCAGAGGATGCGCCGGCTGTCACGGCGGCAGCCGAATAAACGAGCAAAAACTCTCTGACCAGGCGGGGTCGTAGCGCTCAGGCGAGGTCATGCTGGCGCTCGCCGGAGTTCCTCGGCAGCGTCGGTTATTGGCTGAGCCAGTTAACCTTGCTGAATTTATTGCTGAAGGCGGCTGGCATCTTCACCACCTTGCCTAGCTTATAGTTAAAAAACACGAAGCCGGACTTAGCCATAGCCACTAGCACACCGTCGGCCGGACGCGTGATGCGGAAGGTGATATCGCCGCCGTAGTTGTTGAAATCCATCACGCCGACCTCGAACAGCAATTGATCGCGGGCGTGGGCCTCGGCGCGGTAGGTGGTGGCTAGGTCGGTAACGATGATGCCTGTGCCGTCTTCCTGGGTTTCCTCGATGCCGAACTCGAATAGAAAGCGCGCCCGCGCCTCGGAAATCATCGAGATCATCGAGTCATTGCCCAGGTGGTTGGCAGCGTTGATGTCAGTTACCCGCACAGTCAGGTGAGTGCTAAAGCAGAACTGGTCTTCGGGAAACATTAGGGTCAAGCGGGCCATTGCTGCATCCAGTCGTTGAAAAGATGGCGAATATTAGCCCTGTTGCGCTCTGTGTGGCAGGTGCTGCGTGGTGTTCGGTATTAACAGTCCTAACGTGAGCGTGATTGGCTCTGTCCTTCCTCGACAAAGGCCTTGAGCCAGCGCAGTACCTCCACAGCCTCCCAGCGTGAAGGATCGAACATGGTATAGGCCAGGCCTTGGTAACCGACTACGTCCAGTTGGCGGTGATAGCCGGCACGCTGCAATAACGCTTCTATCTCGGCAAAACAGGTATTGAAGTGCGCCCGTGAGAACGGCGTCTTGCCCTCGGTGACGATGCCGTCGAGCTGTAATTCTTCGACGATGGCGCGGACTTTTTCCACAGCCATGCGGTTTACGCTGTCTTTCATCTGCAATACGTCTTGCATGTGTGAGCTCCTGTTCGCGACTTGTAGGGTCCGTTTACGGGTTGTGCGGCTGGCTAAGTAGGCGGGGGCAAGGGTAATCGAAAATACTGTACAAATAAACAGTATTCGATAATAGTAAGCCCAAGTCCTAAATCGTCACCTACCCGATCTCTCCCGCCATGTGCTCGCAAAGCCAATGGCGACAGGCACTGCAAAGGAGTCGCTAACAATGCAACAGATGCTGATGACACTTGTGCTACTGGGTCTTTTAGCCGGCTGTGCGCAGCCGCAGCTTGATCAACCCCGAGCCAATGGCACTTACCTAGTCATAGAGAACAGCCAGGCCTGGGCCGTGCTGGTATTCGACGGGATGCGCGTTGAAGAGCGCGGTACGGTGGTGGATGTGATTAAGCAGCCTAGCGAGGGCGCGGTAGTGGCGGCCAGCTATGTCATCGAGACGGCCAATTGCGGCCGTGTGCAGTGGCTGAGCGAACGTTCGGATGCGGCCGATGGCGTGACGAATCGGATGTCGCTGCACAGCAGCAACCAGCTGGGGCAAAGTGGCTGCGTGATTGCTGATGGCCTGAGCCGGGTGTGGACGGTGCTGGATTATTCGAGCTGAAACGTTAGAGGGCACCCTAAGGTGCCCTCTGTGTGATTACTGGTCGTGAGGTTTGGCTTTTTGGCCGGTTAATAGGCCGTCCGCGCGAAACATCGTCTTAATCCCGCGAAGCGCCTGACGGGTGCGGTCTTGGTTTTCGATCAGGGCAAAGCGCACATGGTCGTCACCGTAATCACCGAAACCAATACCCGGAGAAACGCAGACCTTGGCTTCCAGTAGTAGCTTCTTGGCAAACTCCAGTGAGCCGAGATGGGCGTACTGCTCGGGAATCTTGGCCCAGACATACATCGAGGCTTTGGGGTTCTCAACCATCCAGCCCAGCTCATGCAGGCCTTTGACCAATAAGTTGCGACGCTGGCGATACTGTTCGGCGATATCGCGCACACACTGTTGGTCGCCTTCCAGTGCTGCAATGGCTGCAACTTGCAGCGGGGTGAAGGTGCCGTAGTCGTGGTAGCTCTTGATTCGTGCGAGGGCGTTGACCAGTTCTTTATTACCGACCATAAAGCCGATGCGCCAGCCGGCCATGTTGTAGCTCTTGGACAGGGTGAAGAACTCCACGGCAATGTCTTTGGCACCCGGCACCTGCATGATTGACGGTGCTTTCCAGCCGTCATAGACGATATCGGCGTACGCCAAGTCGTGAATAACCAGCACGTCGTATTGCTTGGCCAGGGCCACCACGCGTTCGAAGAAGTCCAGCTCTACGCATTGCGCAGTGGGGTTTGAGGGGAAGCCGAGGATCATCATCTTCGGCTTAGGTATGGATTCGCGAATTGCGCGCTCCAGCTCAGCGAAGAAGTCCACGCCCGGAATCAACGGCACCGAGCGCACCTGTGCGCCGGCGATCACCGCACCGTAGATGTGAATCGGATAACTGGGGTTGGGTACCAGCACGGTATCGCCATGGTCCAGAGTGGCCAGCATCAAATGTGCCAGGCCTTCCTTTGAGCCGATGGTTACGATGGCTTCACTTTCCGGGTCGATATCGACCGTATAACGGTCCTTGTACCAGCGCGAAATGGCGCGACGCAGGCGCGGAATACCGCGAGAAGTCGAATAGCCGTGAGTGTCTTCGCGCTGGGCGACCTGCACCAGCTTTTCGACGATATGCGGTGGGGTGGGGCCATCGGGGTTGCCCATGCTGAAGTCGATGATGTCTTCGCCACGGCGGCGCGCGGCCATCTTCAGCTCGGCGGTGATATTGAACACATAAGGGGGGAGTCGATCGATGCGCGCAAAGCGGCGCGGAGCTTGATCAGTCATGCTTTCCTCGGATACGTAAGCGCCCGGAACCGTCCGAGCGACGTTGGCCAGTGCGCTGGCCAGGTGGCGAAGATAAGTGGCGGTGCGTCGCCTGTCCAGCACAGTTACGCCGCCGTGCTGCATAACAGTGCGCTAGGTGTAGCCATTGAGTTGCTCGGTCATGGATCAGAAAAGAAAAAGCCCCGCACTAGGCGGGGCTCTTCTTCAGCGTACAGCGTGATGCGTTGTTTCGTTAGGCTTGAACGACCGGGATATTGGCGTTCGCAGCAGCTTCACGGAACTCGGCGATCTGGTCGAAGCTCAGGTAGCGGTAAACGTCCGCTGCCATGGTGTCGATTTCCTTCGCGTAGACCATGTACTCCTCAACAGTCGGCAGCTTGCCGGTGATGGCTGCAACAGCCGCCAGCTCAGCCGAAGCCAGGTAGACGTTGGCACCATCGCCCAGACGGTTGGGGAAGTTACGGGTCGAGGTCGATACCACGGTGGAGTTGGCTTCCACGCGTGCCTGGTTACCCATGCACAGCGAGCAGCCCGGCATTTCCATGCGCGCGCCGGCTTTGCCGTAGATGCCGTAGTAGCCTTCCTCGGTCAGCTGGTGCTGGTCCATTTTGGTCGGCGGCGACAGCCACAGGCGAGTTGGCAGGGTGCCTTCAACTTTTTCCAGCAACTTACCAGCCGCGCGGAAGTGACCAATGTTGGTCATGCACGAACCGATAAACACTTCGTCGATCTTCTCACCGGCAACGGTCGACAGCAGACGAGCATCGTCTGGGTCGTTCGGGGCGCAGAGAACTGGCTCATTGATGTCTGCCAGATCGATTTCGATGATCTCGACGTACTCAGCGTCTTTGTCAGCCGACATCAGCTTAGGATCAGCCAACCAAGCTTCCATTGCTTGGGCGCGACGCTCCAGGGTGCGTGCATCGCCGTAGCCTTCGCTGATCATCCAACGCAGCAGGGTGATGTTTGAGCGCAGGTACTCAGCGATAGCTTTTTCCGGCAGCTTGATGGTGCAACCTGCAGCGGAACGCTCGGCAGAGGCGTCGGACAGTTCGAACGCTTGCTCAACAGTCAGTTCGTCCAGGCCTTCGATTTCGAGGATGCGACCGGAGAAGGCGTTAACCTTGCCTTTCTTTTCAACGGTCAGCAGGCCTTTCTGGATGGCCGCGTAAGGAATCGCATGCACCAGGTCACGCAGGGTGATGCCTGGTTGCAGCTTGCCCTTGAAGCGCACCAGAATCGACTCTGGCATGTCCAGCGGCATTACGCCGGTGGCGGCGGCGAACGCGACCAGGCCGGAACCGGCCGGGAAGGAGATGCCGATCGGGAAGCGGGTGTGCGAGTCGCCACCGGTACCGACGGTGTCCGGCAGCAGCATGCGGTTCAACCAGCTGTGGATGATGCCGTCACCAGGACGCAGGGAAACACCGCCACGGGTGCGGATGAAATCCGGCAGGGTGTGGTGGGTGGTGACGTCGATCGGCTTTGGGTAAGCCGCGGTGTGGCAGAACGACTGCATCACCAGATCAGCGGAGAAGCCCAGGCAGGCCAGGTCTTTCAGCTCGTCGCGGGTCATTGGGCCAGTGGTGTCCTGGGAGCCAACGGTGGTCATCTTCGGTTCGCAGTAGGTGCCAGGGCGAACGCCTTGGCCTTCAGGCAGACCGCACGCCTTGCCGACCATTTTCTGCGCCAGGGTGAAACCCTTGGTGCTGGCAGCTGGTGGCTCAGGCAGTTTGAACAGGTCGGTTGGACCCAGGCCCAGTTCGGCGCGCGCTTTCTCGGTCAAACCGCGACCGATGATCAGCGGGATACGGCCGCCAGCGCGGACTTCGTCGAGCAGTACTGGAGTCTTCATTTCGAAGGTGGTCAGTACTTCGTCGGTGCCATGCTTGCAGACTTTGCCAGCATGCGGGTACAGGTCGATCACGTCGCCCATGTGCATGTTGGAAACGTCGAATTCGATTGGCAGGGCGCCGGCATCTTCCATGGTGTTATAGAAGATCGGAGCAATCTTGCTGCCGAAGCAGAAGCCGCCAGCGCGCTTGTTCGGCACGTTCGGGATGTCGTCGCCGAAGAACCACAGCACCGAGTTGGTGGCGGATTTACGCGAGGAACCAGTACCGACTACGTCGCCGACGTAAGCAATCGGGAAGCCTTCGTTGCGCATGGCTTCGATTTGCTTCATCGGGCCAGTTACGCCTTGCTCGTCCGGCACGATGCCGTCGCGAGCCATTTTCAGCATGGCCAAGGCGTGCAGCGGGATATCTGGGCGCGACCAGGCATCTGGAGCAGGGGACAGGTCATCGGTATTGGTTTCACCGGTAACCTTGAATACGCGCAGGCTGATCTTGTCGGCCAGGGTTGGGCGGTTCTTGAACCACTCGCCATCAGCCCAGGATTGCAGTACTGCTTTAGCGTGAACGTTGCCGTTTTTGGCTTTTTCAGCGACGTCGTGGAAGGCGTCGAACATCAGCAGGGTGTGCTTCAGTTGCTCGGCAGTCACGCCAGCGAGTTCGCTGTCGTCGAGAAGCTCAACCAGGGTGGCGATGTTGTAGCCGCCCTGCATGGTGCCCAGCAGCTCAACAGCGTGTTGCTTGTTGATCAGTGGGGAAGTGGCTTCGCCTTTGGCAATGGCAGAGAGGAAACCAGCCTTGACGTAGGCAGCTTCGTCGACGCCTGGCGGCACGCGGTTGGTGATCAGGTCGAGCAGAACGGCTTCTTCGCCGGCTGGCGGGTTTTTCAGCAGCTCGATCAGGCCTGCGGTTTGTTCGGCGTTCAGCGGCTGGGGCACGATACCCTGAGCGGCACGCTCTGCTACATGTTTGCGGTAGGCTTCAAGCACAGTTATTACCCTCATCAGTGGTCCCAAATGCGTGTCCGGGACGCGATCCAGAAAAACAACAAACCAGGCGCTTCGTGGCTTTATGGGCCGCTCAGCCGAGATTGTGCTGCTTTCTTGCAGAAGCTGTTTTCAAAGTTTTACGCCGGCAGGACGGTTTGGATGAGGGCTGGTACCGACACTTGAAGGGGTGGCTCAAGGGGCGGTACCAACATCGAACCTGCAGGATTGACTGTGCTCGTGACGCTTTGAAAACAGCTTCCAACGGATGTTGCTGCCTCTAAAAGGCCGGCTGATTCTACTGGAAAGCTTTCATAAAGTTAAGCCGAAGGCCCCGCTTATATAGGGGTGATCTGCCTTAGACAAAGGGCTAAGATGCCAGCCTATCCGCCAGTATCCATGCCTTTCGTTATGTCTAATCAGCGCATCAAAACCCCTTGTGTTGGCCTGTGCTCCACTGTTTACGGCGATTTAGTCTGCCGTGGCTGTAAGCGCTTTCACCATGAGGTGATCAACTGGAACGGTTATAACGACGAGGAAAAACACGCCGTCTGGCTGCGTCTGGAAGTGTTGTTGGTGCAAGTGATGACGGCGAAACTCGAGGTTTTTGATGAAAACCGCCTGCGCATGCAGCTGGAGCAGCGCAAGATCCGCTTTGCCCCGCAGCAGTCACCTTATTGCTGGGCCTACCAGCTTATAGCCCGTGGGGCCCGAGTGATCAGCCAGGTAGAGGCGTATGGCATAGTGCTATTGCCGGAGTTTCGCGAGTGGAACCTGCCGGAGTTACGCGACGCGATTGATCGTGAATTCTTTCTATTGTCCGAAGCGCATTATCAGCGCTATATCGCCCCGCAATTTTTGCGTGATGGTTTGAATGTGCAGATTTAGCCCCGGGTTAAACCACAAAGCCGCCCTTTAAGGCGGCTTTGTGGTTTTTGCCGTTCAGTCTCAGCGCTGAGCGACCAGTTCTTCGAGGTGGGCGATGATGTCGTCTGGCTTGAGCACCAGAATGTCGCTTTCGAGGGCGTCGAGAATCACTTCGGCGGTATTGCCGATCAATGCGCCAGACAACCCGGTGCGTGCAACGGTGCCAATCACGGTAACGCCTGCATTGAGCTGACGAGCGATCTGCGGAATCAATGAATCGGCTGGCCCTTCGGCGATATGCAGGTGTTCATCGTTGATGTCGTACTCGGCCTGGAAGGCTTTGCACTGCTCCCGGTAACGCGCTTCGATGGTCTCTTTTAGCTGGAAGGTCGGGTCGGCCGCTGAAAGCATCGGTGTTGGGTGGGCGCTGATGACATGCAGTTCAGCCTTAGCCAACGCCGCGATATCGTAACCATGGCTGACAATACTGGTGTGCAGCGTGCGGTGTTCACCATCGGCATTGCCTACGTCTACGGCCGCCAAGATTACGCTGCCGGCCCAAGGCTTGTCGGTTTTGACCATCAATACGGGCGCCGGGCAGTAACGCAGCAGCTTCCAGTCACCCGGCGTGAGCAGGGCTTTTTTAAGTGGGTTGTCGGGGAAATGTTGCTTGATCACCAGGCCGCAGCCTTCGGCTTGCTGCACGTTGATGATGGTTTGATGCTGGCTATCATCCCAGGCCTGCTGACTGGAGGTGCTGAACCCTTCGCTGTTGAGCAAACTGGTGAGGTCGCTCAGGTAACCGGTATGGTCACTTTTCTTGTCGCATACCAGTAGGTGCAGATGCGATTGCGTGACGCCGGCAATCAGTTTGGCGCGCTTGAGAGCCAGGTCGTCTGTGTGCGTCGGTTCCACCACCACCAGAATGCTGCGAATAGCTTGCATGATCGTCTCCATGTGCAGTCCATTTTTCTAATTATCACTATAGATCGCTGCCGCTCGATCAATGCTGATTGATGTCAATCGAGTGGCTGTTTGCGCGCTCAATCGTATAATGCGCGCCCTCTAGCGTTATCACTCTTGCCGGCTTAGCTGTGTGAATTTATGTATCTGTTAGCTGAAATTGAACCCCTGCAGCACTGTCGTTTTTCTCGGGTCTCGCCTTGCTGCGCAGCAGGCCTGTGGTCATGAACCTGCCTGAAATCCACGAATTTCTCGGTTGCCGGACACCGGATGCCTGGATCACTGCGGCTTTGGCTGATCAGCAGACCCTGCTGATTGACCATAAGAACTGTGAGTTCAAGGCCGCCAGTACGGCGCTGAGCCTGATGGCCAAGTACAGCACTTATGTGGACCTGCTTAACGCCATGTCGCGCCTGGCCCGTGAGGAGTTGGTGCATCACGAGCAGGTACTGCGCATCATGAAGCGGCGCAAAATCGGCCTGCGGCCGGTATCCGCGGCGCGCTATGCCTCGGGCTTGCGCAAAGTGGTGCGTACCCATGAGCCGCACAAACTGGTGGATACCCTGGTGGTCGGTGCGTTTATCGAGGCGCGCAGTTGTGAGCGCTTCGAGGCGCTGGTGCCGCATCTGGATGACGAGCTGGGTAAATTTTATTTCGGCTTGCTGAAAAGCGAGGCGCGGCATTTTCAGAATTATCTGAAGTTGGCCTACCAATACGGCGATGCTCGAGATGTTGATCAGGCCATCGAGCGGGTGAGGGCGGCGGAGCGTGAACTGATCGAGTCGCCAGACACTGAGTTTCGTTTCCACAGCGGGATTCCGCCACGCTGAAACTTTGGCGCGCCGAGCAGGCGCGCTGCTGTGTAGTTAATCTGGCGGTTTTGCCGGACGCGTCAGGCGGTCAGTCTGCTGCCAGCTCGAACGCGCTTTGCTGCAAGCCTTGCCTGTCGACCAGCAAGGCCCAGCCTTGCTGGTCCCAGTCGCCGAGGACGATGCGCTGCGCCGCCTCGCCGTTGACCTGCAGTTGATGGGTGGCCGGGCGGTGGGTGTGGCCGTGAATCAGCGTGCGTACGCGGTGGGCGGCCATGATGCGCGGCACTTCGTCCGGGGTAACGTCGACAATTTCACTGGCTTTCATGCGGGTTTGCGTGCGGCTTTCATTGCGCAGCTTGCGCGCCAGTTTGTGCCGGGTGCTGAGCGGCAGGTTGCGCAGGATAAACAGGGCGATGGGGTTGCGCAGCCAGCGGCGCAGCTTCATGTAACCAATATCCTGAGTGCACAGGCTGTCGCCATGCATTAGCAGCGTGCGCTCACCGTTAAGCTCAATCACGCACGGGTCTGGAATTAGGCTGCAGCCTGCTTCTTGGCAGAAGGCCTTGCCGATCAGGAAATCACGATTGCCGTGCATCAGATAGATGCGCGTGCCGCGCTCGCTAAGGTTGCGCAGCGCTTGGGCAATCGAGCGTTGAAAAGGGGTAATGGCGTCGTCGCCGATCCATACTTCGAAGAAGTCGCCCAGGATATACAGCGCCTGAGCGTGAGCCGCGCGGGTTTCGAGAAAATGCAGGAAGGCCCGGCTGATAGCCGGGCGCTCCTGTTCAAGATGCAGATCGGAGATCAGTAGAATCACTCAACGATCTCGGCGCGCTCGATGATCACGTCTTCAACGGGCACATCCTGGTGGCCGGATTTGCTAGTGGTGTCCACGGCCTTGATCGCGTTAACCACGTCCATGCCTTCAACCACTTCACCAAACACCGCGTAGCCCCAGCCCTGAACGGTTGGCGCGCTGTGATTGAGGAAGCTGTTGTCACCAACGTTAATAAAGAACTGCGCGGAAGCCGAATGCGGCTCCATGGTACGGGCCATGGCCACGGTGCCGATTTTGTTGGCAACGCCGTTGTTGGCTTCGTTTTTGATCGGTGCGCGAGTGGTTTTCTGCTTCATGCCCGGCTCAAAGCCACCGCCCTGGATCATGAAGTTGCTGATCACACGGTGAAATACCGTGTTGTCGTAATGGCCATCTTTAACGTACTGCTTGAAGTTGGCCACGGTCTCTGGGGCTTTGTCTTCGAACAGCTTGAGGGTGATAACGCCGTGGTTGGTGTGCAGCTTGATCATGGAGGTAATCGCTCTGTCGATAAATCCGTGAGCCGTTTCGTGACCGTGCGTGTGCTGTGTGGCTACATGCAATGGGCATTGAGGCGACTCTTGGGCCTGTCAGGGGATTGACAGCTTCGGCTATGATAAGCGCTTTGTTTTAGCCGGCCTACCCTGCGCCGCGCACCTGCATGATCAAGGACCCCATGAGCAAGCCAGAAGCTGTCGCCGCCGCTAACATTTTTCGCCCCATCGTCCAGGCCGACCTGGATGCCGGCAAACACGCGAAAATCATCACCCGTTTTCCGCCGGAGCCCAATGGCTACCTGCATATCGGCCATGCCAAGTCGATCTGCCTGAACTTTGGCTTGGCCAAGGAGTTTGGTGGCGAGTGCAACCTGCGCTTCGACGACACCAACCCGGCCAAGGAAGATCAGGAATACATCGACGCGATCAAGAGTGATGTGCAGTGGCTAGGTTTTCAGTGGGCCGGCAAGGAACACTATGCCTCCGACTACTTCGACCAACTGCACGATTGGGCGGTTGAGCTGATCAAGGCTGGCAACGCCTACGTCTGTGATTTGTCGCCGGAGCAGGCCCGTGAATACCGCGGCAACCTGACCGAGCCGGGCAAGAACAGCCCGTTTCGTGAGCGCAGCGTTGAGGAAAACCTCGACCTGTTTGCGCGCATGAAAGCCGGTGAGTTCGCCGATGGTGTTCGTGCGCTAAGGGCTAAGATCGACATGGCCTCGCCGAACATGAACCTGCGCGACCCGATTCTTTACCGTATTCGCCACGCTCATCATCACCAGACGGGCGACAAGTGGTGCATCTACCCGAGCTATGACTTCACCCATGGCCAGTCGGACGCCATCGAAGGCGTGACCCATTCGATCTGCACCCTGGAGTTTGAAGATCACCGCCCGCTGTATGAGTGGTTCCTGGCGCAGCTGCCGGTACCGTCGCAGCCGCGTCAGTATGAATTCGCCCGGCTCAACCTGAACTACACCATCACCAGTAAGCGTAAGCTCAAGCAACTGGTTGATGAGAACCACGTCAATGGTTGGGACGACCCGCGCATGTCGACCCTGTCGGGCTTTCGCCGTCGTGGCTACACCCCAGCCTCGATCCGTAATTTCTGCGACATGATCGGCGTCAACCGCGCAGGCGGTGTGGTGGATGTGGGCATGCTCGAATTCGCCATCCGTGACGACCTGGATGCCAATGCGGGCCGCGCCATGTGCGTGCTCAAGCCACTCAAGGTGGTGATCACCAACTACCCGGAAGGCCAGGTCGAGAATCTAGAGCTGGCGCGTCATCCCAAGCAGGACTTGGGCGTGCGTGTACTGCCGTTCAGCCGCGAAATCTATATCGATGCGGGCGACTTTGAAGAAGTCCCGCCGGCGGGTTTTAAGCGTCTGATCCCTGGTGGCGAAGCACGTTTGCGCGGCAGCTACGTGATTCGCGCTGATGAAGCGATCAAGGATGCCGAGGGCAACATCGTCGAACTGCGTTGCAGCTATGACGAAAACACCCTGGGCAAGAACCCCGAGGGCCGCAAGGTCAAGGGCGTGATCCATTGGGTGCCGGCCGCCGAAAGCGTTGAGTGCGAAGTGCGCTTGTATGACCGCCTGTTCCGCTCCGCTAATCCTGAGAAGGACGAAGAGGGCGGCAGCTTCCTCGACAACATCAACCCCGACTCGCTGGTGGTACTCAAGGGCTGTCGCGCTGAGCCGTCGTTGGCCAATGCCGTGCCGGAAGAACGCTTCCAGTTCGAGCGTGAAGGCTACTTCTGCGCTGATATCAAGGACAGCAAGCCAGGCGCGCCGGTATTTAACCGCACCGTAACGCTGCGTGACTCCTGGGCTTGATCAAGGCGAACGCGTTATAGGTCGGGCCAGCGCGCTGGCCCGTTGTTTTTCAAGGAATCCCGATGCTCTCGATCTACAACACGCTGACCAAAAGCAAAGATGTCTTTAAACCGCTGGTGGGTAACCAGGTGCGCATGTACGTGTGCGGCATGACGGTTTACGACTTCTGTCATATCGGTCATGCGCGGGTGATGGTGGCGTTCGATGTGGTGACCCGCTGGCTGCGCCATCGCGGTTATGAAGTCACCTACGTGCGCAATATCACCGACATCGACGACAAAATCATCAAGCGCGCCAATGAAAACGGCGAGCCCTTCGAGGCGCTGGTCGAGCGCATGATCGCTGCCATGCATGAGGATGAAGCGCGCCTGAATGTATTGCGTCCGGATCAGGAGCCGCGTGCCACTGACCATATCGCCGGCATGCACCAGATGATTCAAACACTGATCGACAAAGACTTTGCCTACGCTCCCGGCAATGGCGACGTGTATTACCGCGTCGGCAAGTTTGTTGGCTACGGCAAGCTGTCGCGCAAGAAGATTGAAGACCTGAAAATCGGCGCGCGCATCGAGGTGGATGAAGCCAAGCAGGATCCGCTGGATTTCGTCCTGTGGAAGGGCGTCAAGCCGGGCGAGCCGAGCTGGCAGTCGCCGTGGGGCGCAGGTCGTCCAGGCTGGCACATCGAATGCTCGGTGATGTCGACCTGCTGCCTGGGCGATACCTTCGATATCCATGGCGGTGGCCCGGACCTAGTCTTCCCGCACCACGAAAACGAGATCGCGCAGAGCGAAGCGGCCACTGGCAAGCTTTACGCCAATGCGTGGATGCACGCCGGTGCGGTGCGCGTGGATGGCGAGAAGATGTCCAAGAGCCTGGGTAACTTCTTCACCATTCGCGAAGTGCTGGAGAAGTATCAGCCGGAGGTGGTGCGTTACCTGCTGGTGTCCAGCCACTACCGCAGCCCGATCAACTATTCCGAAGACAGCCTGAAGGAAGCCAAGGGCGCCCTTGAACGCTTTTATAACGCGCTCAAAGGCTTGCCTAAAGTGGCCGCAGCAGGTGGTGAGGCGTTTGTTGAACGGTTTGCGGCGGCAATGGATGATGACTTCAACTCGCCAGAAGCCTGCGCCGTGCTATTTGAGTTGGCGCGCGAGATCAACCGTCTGCGTGAAAGCAATGTGCAAGCAGCGGCTGGTTTAGCCGCGCGTTTGCAGGAGCTGGCTGGGGTGCTCGGTGTGCTGCAGCTTGAGCCAGAGGCGTTTCTGCAAGCAGGTGCTGCTGGCAAGGTTGATGCGGCCGAGGTTGAAGCGTTGATTGCGGCGCGTCTGCAAGCTCGCGCCGAGAAGAACTGGGCGGAATCCGACCGCATCCGTGATCAGATCACCGCCATGGGTGTGGTGCTGGAAGACGGCAAGGGCGGTACGACTTGGCGTTTGGCTGATTAAACGCAGTAATGAATAAAAAACCGCTTTCGAGCGGTTTTTTATTGCCTGTGGAGTATGCGCGCCGCTGTTATTGCAGGCACTCAGGTATTGCCTGAGCGGGCGGTACGCAACCCCAGCGTTGTTAACGCTCGGTTAATCCACTTTCACGCAGCCGCTTGTACAGCGTGTTACGGCTGATCCCCAGGCTGCGCGCCAGGCTGGAAATGTTGCCGCCGCACGCTTGATATTGGCTGGCCAGGTCATCGTCGCCGGTGGCTGCATTGGGCTGTTGTGACGTGTCAGTGGCTGCTTTGGGAGCCGCTTGCAAGTCGGCAAAGAAATCATCTGGCAAATGTTCTGGGCGGATCTGCTGATCCTCTGCCATGGCTAAGGCGATCTGCAGGACGCTGCTCAATTGGCGCAGGTTACCGGGCCAGGGGTGGCGCTCGAATAGGATCAGCACTTCCTGGCTTAGCCCAGCCCATTGCTGCGGCTCGCGGTGATAGTCCCAGATGCGCTTAACCATGGCGGCCTTGTCGGTGCGTTCGCGCAGCGGCGGCAGTTCCAGATTGAGGCCGCTGATGCGGTAGTAGAGGTCCTGGCGAAATAGCCCGCCTTCCACATCCTGGCGCAGTGGGCGGTTGGTGGCGGAGATCAGGCGGATATCCACCGGGTACAGTTCACTGCTGCCCAGCGGCTGTACGCAGCGTTCCTGCAATACCCGCAGCAGGCGGGCCTGCACCCGCAGCGGCATATCGCCGACTTCGTCGAGAAACAGCGTGCCTTTATCGGCCTTGCGGATCAGGCCGATGCTGCCTTTCTGATTGGCCCCGGTAAACGCGCCTTTTTCGTAGCCGAACAGCTCAGATTCGACCAGTTCAGTCGGAATGGCCGCGCAGTTAACCGCGATAAACGCCTGGCTGGCACGCGAGCTGGCGTGGTGCAGGGCTTTGACGAAGACTTCTTTGCCGACGCCGGTTTCACCATGCACCAGAATCGGGATGTTTTTTTCCAGTAGGCGCTCGGCCTGGCGTACGGCTTTATCAACACGCGGATCACCCAAATTGAGCGAGGCCAGGGTGAACGGGTTGCTGTTGGCGCTGGCGGACGGCGGCTGGGTTTGGCGAAAGTCGCGAGCTTGAATGGGTGAAGGTTGCTGCGGGCGTTTGATCTGGGCGTGGAAGCGAAAGCGCCCGCCGGCACGCAGGTTGAACGGCAGCGACTCGGGTTGGTTAAGCAGTTGCTGCAGCGGCACGTCGAACAGGCTTTCGATATTCACCTGGGCGAGGCCCACACCTAACAAGCTGTCGGCCCGGCGATTGGCGGAAACCACCTGGCCTTGGTCATCGAAAATCAGCAGCCCGGCCCAGGGGCTGCCCAGGTTATCCAGGCTGGTGTTAAAGCTCAGTTGGAAGTAACGCTGCTGAAACAGGTTGAGAATCAAGCGGTTTTCCACCGACTGACTCATCATCTTGACCATGCCTAGGGTGTGCGAGGGCGGCAGGTAGCTGTCACTGGAAACATCCAACACCGCGATCATCTGCCTTTGCTCATCAAAAATCGGCGAGGCCGAGCCGGTCATAAAGCGGTTGGCTTTGAGAAAGTGCTCATCGTGCTGAATATGAACCGCCTGGGCGCAGCTAAGGGCGGTGCCAATGGCATTAGTACCGGTATAGCGCTCCAGCCAGGTGGCCCCGGCGACAAAGCCGGCGGCGCGGCTGGGCTCGATAAAGCGCTGGTCGCCCCAGGATTGCAGCACCTGGCCTTGGTGGTCGGCCAGCATGATCAGGCAATTGGAGTTGGCCAGGATGGTGCCGTAGTAGGGCAGCACTTCCTTGTGGGTGGTGTGCACCAAGGCGTGCTGGCTTTCCAGTAATGCGCTGACTTCGCCGCGTTCGGGCTGGCTGAAGATCGGGGTGCTCTGGTGGGTCAGGCCGTAGTCACGGCAGCGGGTCCAGGAGTCCTGGATGATGGTCTCGTGGGGCAGGGCAGTGACAGCGTCAGCCATGACAGGTATCTCGCGCGGTTTTTTGTTGTTATGGGCCACGGTCTGCGCCGGGTCCCTGCAGTGTCGCCGAAGGCTGTTCAATGTCAACGCTATGACTGTTCAGTTGTTCACTGTGCACTGTTCAAAAGTGTTCAGTGTTGTCACCTGTGATTGCCAGCGTTCAAGCGTAGATGTTTTAAATCAATAACTTAAATTCGTTTAAAGGGCTTGGCACGGAACTCGCCTTGTAGCTGGGCAGATAACAAGAAAAAGGACGGCCCATGTCACTTACCCTGGAGCATGTCACGCGTATCGTTGATCACCAGTTGTATATCGACGATGCCTGCCTGAGCTTCGAACCCGGCTCCTTCAATGTGCTGCTGGGGCGCACGCTATCCGGAAAGACCAGTTTGATGCGCCTGATGGCGGGTCTGGATAAGCCCACTAGCGGACGCATCCTGATGAATGGCGCCGATATGACCCAAGTGCCGGTGCGTCAGCGCAACGTGTCGATGGTCTATCAGCAGTTCATCAATTACCCGACCCTGACGGTGTTCGAGAACATCGCTTCGCCGCTGCGCCAGGCCGGTGTGAGCAAGGCGCTGATTGAAGAAAAAGTGCATGCCACGGCGCAGATGCTGCGTATTGATGGTTTGCTCAAGCGCTACCCACTGGAGTTGTCCGGTGGCCAGCAGCAGCGCACGGCTATGGCGCGGGCGCTGGTCAAGGACGCCTCCTTGATTCTGTTCGATGAGCCGCTGGTCAACCTTGACTACAAATTGCGCGAAGAGCTGCGCCAAGAGATGCGCGAGCTGTTCCAGGCCCGCCACACCATCGCTATCTATGCCACCACCGAGCCCAACGAAGCGCTGGCCTTGGGCGGTACCACTACCATCCTGCATGAAGGTCGAGTGGTGCAGAGCGGCAAGACCGCTGAGGTCTATCACCGACCACAGCAGGTGTTAGCGGCAGAGTTGTTTTCGGAGCCGGCGATCAACCTGATGCCGGGGCGCGTCAGCGGTACTGAAGTGAGCTTTGCCGATACTGTGCATTTCCCGCTTAACCCGGACCTGCAAGGTATTGCCGAAGGTGAATACCGTTTCGGCGTACGCCCCAGCCATATCGGTCTAGTGCCGTCCAACGACGATGATCTGGAGTTGGCGGTGACGGTTGAGCTGGCCGAGATCAGTGGTTCGGAAACCTTCCTGCATGTGCGCAACGAGCAATTCGTGCTGGTGCTGCATCTGCCTGGAGTGCATGAATACGACGTGGATAGCTCGATTCTTATTTATATCCCGACCCATAAATTGTTTGTCTTTTCCGCGGATGGGCAGCTGATTCAGGCGCCCAGCCGCCGTCTGGGGAGGGTTGCCTGATGGCCGAGATCCGTTTGCATAACCTGGCCCACAGTTACAGTCGCGCCCCTGCTGGTGCGGCTGATTACGCCATTCGCGAGATGAATCATGTGTGGGCGCAGGGCGGTGCCTATGCGTTGCTGGGGCCATCCGGCTGCGGCAAGTCGACCCTGCTGAACATCATTTCCGGGCTGCTCAGCCCTTCGCACGGCGAAGTGCAGTTTGATGGCAAGGTGGTCAACGCGCTGCCGCCCGAGCAGCGCAATATCGCCCAGGTTTTCCAGTTTCCGGTGGTCTACGACACCATGACGGTGTTCGACAACCTGGCCTTCCCCTTGCGTAATCAGGGCATGAATGAGGCGAAGATCCTCACCAAGGTCAATGAAATTGCCGAGGTGCTAGAGCTGCACCCATTGCTGCACAAGCGCGCCCGTAATCTGACTGCTGACGAGAAGCAGAAGGTCTCCATGGGGCGCGGCCTGGTGCGTGATGATGTGTCGGCGATCCTCTTCGATGAGCCGCTGACGGTGATCGACCCGCACCTGAAATGGAAGCTGCGGCGCAAGCTCAAGCAGATTCACGAACAGTTCAATATCACCATGGTTTACGTCACCCACGACCAGCTCGAAGCCTCGACCTTCGCCGACAAGATTGCGGTGATGTACGGCGGACAGATCGTCCAGTTCGGCACCCCGCGCGAGTTGTTCGAGCGGCCCAGCCATACCTTTGTCGGCTACTTCATCGGCAGCCCGGGGATGAACCTGATCGAGGTCGGCCGTTGCGAGGGCGGGGTGCGTTTTGCCGATACCGTTCTGCCGCTGTCACCAGCGCTGAATCAGCGCCTCGACGAGTTGAACTGGAGCAGCCTGAAAGTCGGTATCCGTCCCGAGTTCGTGCATATCTGGGATGGCCCCAACGAAGACGCGTTGTGTGGCGAGGTGGTGCATGTCGAAGACCTCGGCACCTATAAAATTCTTACCCTCAAGCTCGATGGCCAGCCACTCAAGGTGCGCCTGCAGGAAGATCAGCCCGTGCCGCAGCAGCAGGTATACCTGAGCTTCCCTGCGCAGTGGCTGATGCTCTATGCCGATGACTTTCTGGTTGAGGCGCAAGTGCAGGAGGTGCAGCCATGAAGGTGCAGAACAACAAGGCTTGGTGGCTGGTGCTGCCGGTGTTTCTGTTGGTGGCGTTCAGCGCCATCGTGCCGATGATGACGGTGGTCAACTACTCGGTGCAGGACATCTTCGACCACTCCACGCGCTATTTCGTCGGGGTCGATTGGTACAAGCAGGTACTGCAAGACACCCGCCTGCATGATTCGCTGCTGCGCCAGTTCATCTTCTCCGCCTGCGTGCTGCTGATCGAGATTCCCTTGGGTATCGCCATCGCTTTGTGCATGCCGACCAAGGGTCGCATGGCTTCGCTGGTGCTGATCGTGCTAGCGATTCCGCTGCTGATTCCGTGGAACGTGGTCGGCACCATCTGGCAGATCTTCGGTCGCGCTGACATCGGTTTGCTCGGCTGGAGCCTGAACAGTCTGGGTATCAGCTATAACTATGCCTCCAATACCAGCGACGCCTGGGTCACTGTGCTGATCATGGACGTCTGGCACTGGACCTCATTGGTGGCATTGCTGTGCTATTCGGGGCTGCGCGCCATTCCCGATGTGTATTACCAGGCCGCGCGTATAGACCGTGCCTCCGACTGGGCGGTGTTCCGCCATATTCAGCTGCCCAAGTTGAAGAGCGTGCTGCTGATCGCGGTGATGCTGCGTTTTATGGATAGCTTCATGATCTACACCGAGCCCTTTGTGCTCACCGGCGGCGGGCCGGGCAACGCCACTACTTTCCTCAGTCAGACCCTGACGCAAATGGCCATCGGCCAGTTCGACCTGGGCCCAGCGGCGGCGTTTTCGCTGGTGTACTTCCTGATCATCCTGTTGGTGTCCTGGCTGTTCTACACCGCCATGACCCACAACGATAAGACTCGCTGAGGCCGACCATGACCCTACGTAAAAAAGTAGTGCTGGGGCTGTATATCCTGTTCCTGCTGGTGCCGATCTACTGGCTGCTGAACATGTCGTTCAAGAGCAATACCGAGATCCTCGGTGGTCTGACGCTTTGGCCGCATGCGTTCACCCTGGAAAACTACAAGGTGATCTTCACCGACCCGAGCTGGTACGAGGGCTATCTCAATTCGCTGTACTACGTGTGCCTGAATACGGTGATTTCATTGACGGTGGCACTGCCAGCGGCCTACGCGTTTTCACGCTACCGTTTTCTCGGTGACAAGCACCTGTTCTTCTGGCTGCTGACCAACCGCATGGCGCCACCGGCGGTGTTTTTGCTGCCGTTTTTCCAGCTGTATTCGTCCATCGGCCTGTTCGATACGCATATCGCCGTGGCGCTGGCGCACTGCCTGTTCAACGTGCCCCTGGCGGTGTGGATTCTCGAAGGCTTTATGTCCGGGGTGCCGAAGGAAATCGATGAAACCGCCTATATCGATGGCTACAGCTTCCCGAAATTCTTCGTGAAGATTTTTATCCCGCTGATTGGCTCGGGCATCGGCGTCACCGCGTTCTTCTGCTTCATGTTCTCCTGGGTCGAGCTGCTGCTGGCGCGCACCTTGACCTCGGTAGATGCCAAGCCGATTGCCGCAGTGATGACACGTACCGTCTCGGCCTCGGGGATCGATTGGGGCGTGCTGGCGGCGGCTGGGGTGTTGACCATTCTGCCGGGCATGCTGGTGATCTGGTTTGTCCGTAACCATGTGGCCAAGGGCTTTGCCCTGGGCCGGGTATAGGAGTCGCGATTATGGATTGGATGGCCTGGACGCTGCCGACGGCGTTGTTTTTCGGCTTTATCGGCATGCTGCTGGTTGGCATGACGATCTGGGAACTGCGTTCGCCCTGCATCGAACGCAAAGGCTTGTTGCCGATTAGCACCACCCGTGGTGATCGGCTGTTTATCGGTCTGCTTGGAAGTGCCTACCTGCACCTGCTGGTGGTGGGCGCGACCGATTGGAGTGTCTGGATAGCCTCGGTGCTGTCCCTGTTCTGGTTGTTTGCAGTGATGCGTTGGGGCTGAACCGGGCTGCCCTGGGCGCGCCAGTTAATTGGGTGCGGCCATGACCCGCTTGCCTCATTCCAAACCCTGAGATGGAGGTCTCTATGTTCGACAATAACAACAAAACTCGACATAGCATGGCGCTGGCTGCCCTGCTGACGTTGTCCGGCTTGAGCGGTGCAGCCTGGGCTGATGCCTACGAAGAAGCGGCAAAGAAGTGGATTGGCGAGGAGTTCAGCCCCTCGACCCTGACGCCTGAGCAGCAACTCGAAGAGTTGAAGTGGTTTATCAAGGCCGCCGAGCCATTTCGTGGCATGAGCATCAGTGTGGCCTCTGAAACCATCGCCACTCACGAGTATGAGTCCAAGGTGCTGGCCAAGGCCTTTAGCGAAATTACCGGGATCAAACTCAAGCACGACCTGATGCAGGAAGGCGATGTCGTCGAGAAGCTGCAGACTCAGATGCAGTCGGACAAGAACATCTACGACGGCTATATCAACGACTCGGACCTGATCGGCACGCACTTCCGTTATGGCAAGGCCGTGGCCATCAGCGACATGATGGAAGGCGAAGGCAAGGCGGTGACCTCGCCAACCCTCGATTTGCAGGACTTTATCGGCATTTCCTTCACCACCGGGCCCGACGGCAAGCTCTACCAGCTGCCGGATCAGCAGTTCGCCAACCTCTACTGGTTCCGCGCCGACTGGTTCGAGCGCCCGGAACTGAAGGCCAAGTTCAAAGAAATTTACGGCTATGAGTTGGGCGTGCCGGTTAACTGGTCGGCCTATGAAGACATTGCCGAGTTCTTCTCCGAGAAGGTCAAGGAAATCGATGGCCAGCGTATCTATGGCCATATGGATTACGGCAAGAAAGACCCATCCCTGGGCTGGCGCTTCACCGATGCCTGGTTCTCCATGGCCGGTGGTGGCGACAAGGGCCTGCCCAATGGTTTACCGGTGGATGAGTGGGGTATCCGGGTCGACGGCTGTCGCCCTGTAGGTTCCAGTGTCTCCCGTGGCGGCGATACCAACGGCCCAGCGGCCGTATATGCCACCACTAAATATGTCGATTGGATGCGCAAATACGCGCCACCAGAAGCGCAGGGTATGACCTTCTCTGAGTCTGGTCCGGTGCCAGCACAGGGCAGCATCGCCCAGCAGATATTCTGGTACACCGCCTTTACCGCGGACATGACCAAGCCAGGTTTGCCGGTGGTTAATGAAGACGGCACGCCGAAGTGGCGCATGGCCCCTTCACCGAAAGGTCCGTACTGGGAAGAGGGCATGAAGCTGGGCTATCAGGACACCGGTTCCTGGACCTTCCTCAAGTCGACCCCGGAGAAACAGCGCCTGGCCGCCTGGCTGTATGCTCAGTTTGTTACCTCAAAAACCGTTTCGCTGAAGAAGACTTTGGTTGGCCTGACGCCAATTCGTGAGTCTGATATCAACTCGCAAGCCATGACCGACGTTGCGCCGAAACTGGGCGGCCTGGTGGAGTTCTATCGCAGCCCTGCTCGCGTACAGTGGACGCCAACCGGTACCAATGTGCCGGACTACCCGCGTCTGGCGCAGCTGTGGTGGCAGTTTATTGCCGAGGCAGCCAGTGGCGATAAAACCCCCCAAGAGGCGCTGGATGGCCTGGCGGCTGCACAGGACACCATGATGGCCCGTCTGGAGCGTGCAGGTGTGCTCGGTGAGTGTGGTCCGAAACTCAATGAGCCACGTGATCCGCAGTACTGGCTGGATCAGCCGGGTGCACCGAAGCCCAAGCTGGCTAACGAAAAGCCTCAGGGTGAAACCATCAACTACAACGAGCTGTTGAAATCCTGGGAGCAAGCTCGCGACTAAGCGTAGCGGGTTGAATTAGGCATAAAAAAACGGCACCTACAGGTGCCGTTTTTTATTTCTGCCAGCGCTGCACTCAGTCGTGCAGATGCTCGGCGGCATGCAGGGTGTTTTCCAGCAGGCAGGCGCGGGTCATCGGGCCAACGCCGCCTGGCACTGGGGTAATCCAGCCAGCGCGGGGCAGGGCGGTTTCATACACCACGTCGCCAATCAGTTTGCCGTCTTCCTGGCGGTTAATACCGACGTCGATCACGATCGCCCCTGGCTTGATCCATTCACCATGCACCAAGCCAGGCTTGCCGGCCGCGACGACAACGATATCGGCCAGGCCAACGTGCATGGGCAGGTCTTTAGTAAAGCGGTGGGTCACGGTGACCGTGCAGCCGCCCAGCAGTAATTCCATCGCCATCGGCCGGCCGACGATATTTGACGCGCCAACTACCACTGCGTGCATGCCATACAGGTCAGCGCCGGTGCTTTGCAGCAGGGTCATGATGCCTTTGGGGGTGCAGGGGCGCAGCAAGGGCATGCGCTGTGCCAGGCGGCCAATGTTGTAGGGGTGGAAGCCGTCAACGTCTTTGTCCGGGCGGATGCGCTCCAGCAATAAAGAGGCGTCCAGATGTTCCGGCAAAGGAAGCTGCACCAAGATACCGTCGATAGTCGGTTCATCATTGAGGCGGTCGATCAATGCCATCAGCTCTGCCTGGCCTGTGGTGGCTGGCAGGTCATAGGCCTGTGAAACGAAGCCAACTTCTTCGCAATCTTTACGCTTGTGCGAGACATAGACCTGGGACGCAGGGTCGCTGCCGACGAGAATCACGGCTAGCCCAGGGGCGCGCAGGCCTTGCTGGCGTCGTTCGGCGACACGTTTGGCGATCTGCTGACGCAGGCCGGCGGCAATTGCTTTGCCATCGATCAGTTGTGCGGTCATTGCGCTTGGTTAACCATAAAGAAAGGATGGGAAAAGGACGCGCATTCTCGCATGACCGTGCAGTGGGGCAAAGGCGCACGCCGCGGTTTTCGCGTAACCCCTTTAAATATCTGATTTTTTTTAGCTTTTAGTGTTGACGAGCTTAAGTCGCCTCTATAACATTCGCCCCGCTTGTCGAGCACAGCCAGACGCTGGGTAAGACGGCAAAGGTCGAAGCTGCAAAGTTTTTTCCGAAGCCGAAAGCTTTAAGTCTGCGTTTGCAGATGGATAAGTGCCCGTAGCTCAGCTGGATAGAGCATCCGCCTTCTAAGCGGATGGTCGCAGGTTCGAGTCCTGCCGGGTGCGCCATTTGGCGGTCTTGGCTCGAGCAAAATGCAATATGGTGGGCGTAGCTCAGTTGGTAGAGCGCAGGATTGTGACTCCTGTTGTCGTGGGTTCGATCCCCATCGTCCACCCCATATTCAGAAAGAACGCCAGGTTAGCGCCTGGCGTTTTTTATAAAGCTTTGCCCGCGGACGTGGTGGAATTGGTAGACACACTGGATTTAGGTTCCAGCGCCGCAAGGTGTGAGAGTTCGAGTCTCTCCGTCCGCACCAAGTAAACTGTTGTTTTCAAAGCGTTTTTTATTTGGCCCTGTGAAAACGGGAGCGATTTGGGAACATTTTGGGAATTACGAACGAAAAAGGCAGCTCCGAAAGGGCTGCCTTTTGTCGTTTCTGGGGGCTGGGTTTAGAGCTTTAGCGCGTGTTCCAGGAGGCCGATCATGTCGGGGCCGTCCTGGTTGATCCAGCTGCCGTAGTGGCGCCAGATCATCGCGGTGGATGTGTGGCCCATTTGGTCGGCGATCCAGTCCAGCGGCACCGCGCCGGTGCTAAGCAGTTGGCTGGCGTAGGTGTGGCGGCAGTTGTTCGGCCCCCGGTACCGCACGCCCACGCTCTCCAAGTGTGGCCGCCAGAATCCCTTGAGCAGCATGTCTGAGCTGGTGTGCGCCGCGTCGGTTGTAGTGCAGTGGAATACAAAGCGCACCTTCACCGGCTTTTTCGTCTTGTTGTCGCGGTCGGTCACCTCGATGGCCACCGGTGCAGCCTTCTCGGTAAAGCGGGCCTGGGCTTGCAGCGCCTCCAGGGCTGGCTTGAGCAGGCGCACCTCGCGGGTTGAGCGGCGGGTTTTGGTCACCTTGTAATGGCCGCGCACCTGCGAGCGGCGGAACTTCACCGTGCCGGCCTTCAAATCCACGTCCTCCCAGGCCAGTGATATGGCCTCAGATACCCGAGGCCCTGCCCAGATCATGAACTTGGCCAGGTTTACCTCCTGCTGCTTGTCCGTGGCGCCGGCGAGGATGGCGTCAATCTCTTTACGGCTGAATGGGTCGGCTTCGTCTGGGTCAGGCAACGCCACGGCCAGCCCCTCGGTCGGGTCGTGGGCGGTTTTGTTGCGGGTGCGGTAGATCACAAAAATCTGCCTGATCAAGCTGAGGATCTCGCGCACCGTCTTGTTGTGCAGCTTCGGTACCAGGGTTTTTTGCACCCACTCCTGCAGGTGCAGGTGGTCGATTTGGTCGGCCTGGTGCTCGCCCCAGTGCGGGCGGATGTGGGTTTCAGCCTTGCTTTTGTACGTGCGGAAACCGGACGGCGCCAGCTGGTTGCGCTTGATGTCCAACCACAGGTCGATGTAGTGGCCCAGTGTGTTGGTTTTCACCCTGGGTGAATCAGGAAAGTGCCGGGCATAACTGAACGTGCCGGCCTTTATCTCGTAATTGATCATGCCCACCAGGCGCTCGGCCTGGGCGATATTCTCCGGGCTGGCATCGCCCGGCATCGCCTCGCGGCACAGCTCGCCCTGGTAGCGAAAATACACGCGCACGCGGTTGCCGCGCACCTCAACACCATCAGCCATATGCGTCCCCACGCAAAACAACGGAAAAAAGCCCAGTCTATGGGCCTGAAAAAGAAGCGGCCCGTTGCCGGGCCTAGAATTGAAAGGGCTGGTTTCTAGATTGGTGCGGGAGTCTTGGCTTTAGCCAAGCCTGCCTGGCGCAGGCCTATTTGAACTGCCAGTACTATGCGTTGCAGATACTGGTAGTTCGGGTTCGGCTCGGTGGCTTCGCCTGCGTTGTACCACCATTCGTCCCCGAACAGCTCGGAGAGCAGGTCGGAGTGGTTCCAGCAGTGATCATCACGCTCGATGCTGCGCAGCTCGTCCACGATGCGATCGAACAGTCTGCGGGCGTCCTCCTTGTCCAGGCTGAAGGGATGGTGGTCGGCAGTACGCCCGCGCCGGCAGTCCAGAACCACGCGCGTTGCCATATTGACCAGGGCGTCACCGCTAAAGCGGCTCGGGTTCAGGCCTGGCGCCAGACATCCAATCAAGTAGTCATCGCCAGCATCCGCAAAGAACTGGGAAACCGTTCGATCTCCCATCGATCCCCAGTAGGCTGACCAAGAAGATCCATAGCATTCGAGGATGATTTTCCCTTGCCGGGTCTTGTGTTGCTCTACCTCTGCACGAACGCCGAGGTCTTCAACGATCACGGTTACCTGGTCCAGCTTATGGGGCTCGTCCATCAGATCAGTGATCAGCAGCTTGGTGATCTGGGTGGTTTCGGTCTTCATGCCGGCTCTCCAGGATGGCTGAAAATGACCGCGCCTTTGTTGTCGATCAGGTCGCGGGTTTGTTCCACCAGGTGCGCGGGGTCGAGGCCCAGTTTGGTGGCCATGGCGTCTGCGGCTTGGCGGGCGCTAATTGTGTTGCTGGCGGTTTTCTTTTGGCCTTTGACGGTGGCCACGTAGGTGCCGGTGGTGTACCGGCAGCGGATTTCAACGGGCATTACGGCGGCCTCCCTGGGCTTTTTTGGCGGCGACGTTGGCCATGTAGGCGGCCCACTCGTCCTGTTTGCGCTGCTGGCGGATGCTGCTGCACTTGGCATGCTTGCGGGTTGAGCGGGCTTTGCCGCAAACATCGCAGATGCTGGGCAGGTCGAGGCGGTGGCCGGCCAGCGGCGGGCGGATGCGTTGCACTGTCATTGCACACCTCCGACCGGCATAGGATTGGTGGCGACGTAGTCCATGGTGCGGCGGAGCACCTCGACGGATTTCGTGTGGCCGTTGTACTTCTCGATGGCGCGTGCGGCTTTGCTGATCAGTAGCTCGCAGGCCTTGCGCAAGTCATCCGGCGTCTCGATACCGGCCGAGCTGCAATAGCTGGCGATGACGTTCTCGGCGATTTGGTCGACTTCGGCTGGCGTCTTCATGCAGCACCTCCCTGAGCAGAGGTGAAGAGAGGCTCGATAATTGCCGTTGGGTCGTCAGTCACAGGCCGCTCTTCCTCAAGCTGCCAGCAGCTGTTGGCGATTTTCCAGCGCCAAGCCACCGGCTGGGCCTGCACTGGTGCAAGCGGGCCGAGCCATTCAAAGTCCGGGCTGATCTGATCAATGGTGAAGCCGTATTCGATGCGGTGCTCGGTGTTCACCAGGTGCAGGTTGCACCACAGCTCGTCATCTACCCGCTTGACCTCAATCAGGGCGTCCGCCCGCAACAGGTTGCCGCGTATCCAGTACGCGCCCGGCAAGGTGGGTTTGTTGTGCGTCCAGTCTGTGTGTGGCTGTTCTGTGATGTCGGCCGGTTCACTTGCCAGCATCAGCGCCGCGAGGTACTCGATGGCGTTCCTGGCTTCTTCTTCGCAGTCTTCGAACACGTGATGGGCGGTTGCGACGGCCAAGGCTACGGCGGTCTTCCAGTCGGCGGGCGGCTGCCCGGTTGGTTCGTCGGCGTCCCAGCCGAGTACGCGGCGGCGGCGCATTAGGTTCATCGCGTCCGCTGCGCCTTGGTGCAGATATGCAGGCTGGTGGCAGTTGCCGGCGGCCAGGTCGTCTACAAATTCTTCCAGGGCGTCCATAGCTGCAAGGCCGTGGCCCACGCTCCAGGCGACTACCTCGCCGCCGTCTACCTCTTTCGGCACGTTCTTGCCCTTAGCGCCTTTGATGACGATGGTGTCGTAGCGCGGTGTGGTAGCCTGCTCGCTGCTGACTTCTGGGGTTTGTGCTTGCATGGTGCTTCTCCTTGGGGTTGGTTCGGCCCTGGTGGGTTGCCGCCCACCGGGGCCATCTTTTTTCCGGCTTGGCCGGTGTCAGTTCGGGCGTGGTGCCCAGTCTTTTTTCAGTTGCGACCAAACCTGCTCGCCGTTCTCGATGTACTCCTGCACCTCCTGCTCGGGCCGCTGGTCCATGCGCAGCAGGGCCATGCAGTCATTCCACAGGCTTTTGTCCAGCCCGCGCAGATCGGTGAGCGGGAAGGGGAAGGCGTGGCCGTTGTAGAGGCTCAGCAGGAACTTGCCCACGGTGCGGCTCTGGTGCGTGTCGCGTTGGGCTACCGGCAGCAGGCGGTGTAGGGCCTCGATGCCAGCGGCGCGGATGTAGGGGCGCTCGGCTTCTTCCACGGCTAAGCGGTTGAGGGCGTCAATGGCGCGCTCGCGGATGGTTTGCATGGTGCTTCTCCTTGGGTCGCCCAGGCGTTGCCGCGCCTGGGCGGTGGGGTTATTGGCCGAGGCCTGCCAGCAGGTCGGGGGTGAGGTAGCCGGCGGTGATCATCAGGGCCAGGGCCAGGGCGCTAACGGCCAGGCTGGTGATGGTTTCGCGGGCAGTGGGTTGGTGGTTGTCGTGGCGCATGGTGCTTCTCCTTGGGGTTGTTGCCGGCGTTGCCGCGCCGGGGTTGGGTTAAGGCTTGAACACCCAGCACTTCACTGTTGCGCAGCGAGGTGAAAGGGGGTTGCGGGCGTTGAAAGCGGCGCGCACGGCGCTGTCGGTGGCGCGGTTGATGTCGATGCAAGGGCGCGAGCGGCTGTGCTTGAGCAGCGTGCGCAGGGTGGCCACGTCGGCCAGCTTTTGGCGGTGCTCGGCGGCGCGCTCGGCGAACTCGTTGAGGTTGATGGCGATGTGCTCGGGCTTCTTGCTGTGGTTCACCACCGGGTCATCGCTCAGCGATTGCAGGTAGTCGTAGACCTCCCAGAAGGTGCGGACTTCTTCTGGGTCGGCTTCGATGGCGCCCTGGCGCTCAATGGCCATGGCCATCAGTTCCTGCTGGGTGGCGCGGTGCTGGTCGTCGGTGAGCGGTATCACGGTGCGCAGAGCATCGAGCAGGGCCAGCATCTGGGCGTGGTTTTTGATGATGCGTTCCACGCGGATCTCGCGGAATGCGCGCAGGGTTTGCTCATGCACGCGCACCTGCTGGCGGAACACCTCCAGCACCTTCTGCTCGGCCTTGGCGGCCATGATCAGGAAGTGGCTGACGTCTTTGGCATTGAGGTGGTTGAGGTTGTCCACCGCTGCGCGGCTGGCACTTGTGACCTCGGGGCGTACAAAGTGCAGTTTGACGATACGGGTGAGAATGGCCTCGCTGCCGGTCACGGTGGCGTTTTGGCTCATCACCAGGGAACCGCGAAACGGTGGTTCGTGGGTTTCGTTGCCGCCGGTCTTCACGCCGGTCACGCCCAGGCTGCCGCCGTTGAACATCGGTTTGAACTCGTCGAAGTCGAAGCCTTTGGCGGTGTTGCTGGTGGTGGCGTCGCTGCGGTCGGCTTCCAGCAGTACCAGGGGCATGCCCGACACTTGGCCCAACCAGCGGCGCAGGCCGGCCTTGGACATTTTCGAGGGGTCTTTGCCTTCTTCTTCGGGGCGGCCGAGCAGCTTCCAGAGGAACATCAGCAGGGTGGATTTACCCGCGCCGGCCTCGCCAGTCACCTCCAGGAAGGGGAAGGACTGAAACTCGCTGCGGATCTGCTCAGCGAATAGCGAACCAAACCAGAAGGCCAGGGCAATCACGCCCTGCGGGCCGAAGCACAGCCACAGCCAGTCCAGCCACTCGTGGCGGTAGCCCTCGTTGGTTTGGGCAATCTCCAGGCGGATGGATTTTTGCAGGGTTTTGAGGCGCAGCTTTTTGAACTCGAAGTAGTCCTCGGCGTTGGCCTTTTCCACCACGCCACCGCGCACGGCCAGGTCGCCGAACACATAACAGCCGTGCTCCTTGCTGTAGCCGATGTAGTCGATGGTTTGCACGGTTTTCAGGCCGAACAGCTGGTCGCGCATGATCTTGTCGAGCTGCGCGCCGCTGCCGGTGAACACCGCGCCGGCGGCCATGCCCAGCAGGCGCTTTTTAAACTCGCTGGCGGCGGCCACCTGGCCCCCTGTGAAGGTGTTGCGCACGGTGGGCTCGTCGTGCGGGAAGTCGACGCGGAAGTAGTACCAGCTCTCGTCCGTTACCTCGTTGCGCTGGAAGTACAGCGCCTGCGGGTAGCAGTTGGCGATCTCCGCCACGGCGCCGCACTGGCGCAAGGCTTTGTCGCGGATCTGCCTATCGTTGAGCAGGGCGTCTTCTTGGCGCTCTGAGCTTTCGAGCTGCTGCTTGGCATCGGCGAATTTCTTCTGGTCCATCTTGAACCAGTAGAGGCGGTTCTCGTAGCCGAAGTGGAATTCGTTACGCTCGTTCCAGTCGTACATCAGCACGCCTTTCTCGCTGGCGCTTTCGGCCAGCAGTAGGGCGCCGTGGTACCGCGCTTCCTCAAGGTCGCGGTGGGTGCGGTCGGCGCGCTGCTCGGCGTTGTCGATGAACATCCAACGCTGGTGCAGGTCGTTCCAGTCGGTCTTGCGGTCGCGCTGGGGGATCTGCGCCGCTTCGCAGGTGTAGCCCAGCTCGCGGGCCATGGCCACGTGCTTGCGGGTGAAGCGGTGCGCGCCGGGCTCGTTGTCTAACGCCCACACCAAACGGGGCAACTTGCCGCCACGCTGGCGGGCCAGCTCTTTGAGGGACTCAAGCGGGAAGGCGCCGCTGCTCATGGCCGATACGGCGGCCAGGCCGTGGTGCACCAGGGCGATGGCGTCGAAGATGCCCTCAACAATCCACAGCTCTTTAACCTCCAGCAGGTCCACGCAGGGCGGGCACCACCAGTAGCCCTTGGGCGACTGGCCAGGGGCAAAGCGCGCTTTCTTTTTGCCGAAGCGGTGCGGGCGGTCGATCAGGCGTTCCCAGTAGCCGCCTTTCTCCAGGGCAAAGCGCACGGTGGCGCTGCCGATGCCCAGGTCGCGGTCCCAGTAGTTGTCCAGGGTGTAGCTGCCTTTGATCAGGCTGAGGTCGAAGCCGCGGGCAAAGCTGAGGTAATCATCGGCGGTGCGGTTTGGCTCGGCCTCGGTGGCCGGGGCGCGCTTGCTCCAGTCGTCGAACAGGTCGTCAAACAGCTCTTTAACGTGCCACTGCTCGCCACACTTGCTCTCGCGGCCGCACTTGATGAACCAGGGCTCGTCGTGGCGTGAATACAGCTCACGCTTGCCGCACGCTGGGCAGGTGCCCTTGCGCAGGTAGGGCGTGCCCTTCATGTGCTGCAGGCCGTAGTCGGACTCCAGGCGGCGCAGCACTTCGCTGCGGATTGCGTTATCCATGGCCTTCACGCCTGCACTCCCTGTTGGCTCAGCTGCTTTTTCAGCTCGCGGGCGGTGCGGCTGATGCCGGCGATGTGCGGGTGGTCGGCCAGCACCTTGCGCCCTCGCAGGCCCTCGGGGGTGTGGCGGTACTGGTCGCTGTACCAGCAGTCGGCCATGGCCTGCTCGTACTGGTTAATCAGGAACTTCAAGTAGGCGTTGGCCTGCTTGCTGTCGAGCTGGATTGAAACGGTAATGTCACTCATACGGGCCACCATCTGGGCGCAACTTGCCCCTGCCCACGTAGGGCGGGCATAGGCATAGGGAATTGGAATTACTGAGCTGCGGCGTGCGCGAGGAAGCGCTCAGGCAGCAAACGGCGGTTGATCACGTGGTGAATGCCGTCGCGGGAGTCGATCAGCACCACGGCAGTGCGGTCGCCGTGGTTGGCCCAGTCCACACCCACGGTCACACGCGGCGGGGTGAGGGTGCTCATGGCCAGGTACACCAGGCGCTGCGCCATAAATAACGGCACCTCATTGGCCACCAGGTACTGGCAGGTGCGCTCAAACAGCTGGCCTTCGTCTAGGTGCTCATCCCAGTGGCGCTGCAGGTAAGCCTCGGCCACTTCCTGCATGGTGCTGCGGTAGTCGGCAAGGGTTTGGGCGTTAGATTGCATTGGCGTATTCATGCGGTTGGCTCCAGCTGGTCGAGCAGGTCAGGTTGGGCGCTTGGGTCGCGCAGGTTGCGCATGGCGCGCATGCGTTCTACGGCGGGTGCTACGGGCAGCTGGACCATGGGCCGCTCAATGCCGGAGGGGCTGAGCTCAAAGTCGATGGTCATCGAGCCGGTGAAGGTGGCACCGCACACCAGGTCGGTGCACTGGTAGTAGATCGAGCGGAAACAAGGCGTCTGCCCATCGCTGGTGCGGATGCGCATAGGCTTGAGGCAGGCGGGGCAAACGAGTTTGTAAACGCTCACGCTTTCACCTCCGTGTGCAGCACCACCACAGCGCGCACTTCGGCATGGCGTGCAGCAATGTGCTGGCGGTGGGCTTCGATGATGTTGGCCAACTCATCGGGGGTGATTTGGCCATCGGCCAGGGCCTTAACGATGATTTGGTCGACTGCACCCTTTTTGACGTCGGTGTGTAGCGAGCGGATGTACAGGTCTACGTTGTCCAGCTTGGTTGCATCTGGCATGGCTACGAATACACCGCCATACAGGCCGCTGAGGTAGTCCGGCAGGTAGTGGGTGCCGGCCACTTGCTCCAGGGCGTGCAGTTGCTCGTCGGCCAGTGGGCGAGTGCCGGCGTTTTCGTAGGCGTGGTTGTCGAACTTCTTGAGCTCCAGGCCTAGCAACGCTGCCGCGCACTCACGCCCACCAGGGAACGCATGGATGATGGCGCTGACCACCTTGCGGCGGCTGTCGAGAATTGAGCGGGTCATGTTCTAGTTTTCCCCTTGAGCCGCTGGCACTACTGTGCAAACAACGCCTTCTTTGATGCCGAGCAGAACGGCGGCTTTGTGAGCCTCACCGCGCTTACCTTTTTTGCGGCCATTGAGCAGGTCACTGACCAGATTTTTGTTCAAGCCGTGCTTACGGGCGAACGCCGCAATGCTCTGCCCCTCGCGGTCAAGGGCCGCGCGGGCTTGCTCAGGGGTTAATAGGGCATGCATAGTGTTTATCCGTGTTTAATCGTGTTCGATGGAAAGGATTCTTGGCCAGAAAACTGGTCAAGTCAACCGGTATTGATCAAAAAAATGCTCATAGCGCCAAATTCAGGTGAACGCCTGCGTGAAGAAAGGGATCGGCTTGGCCTGAATCAGACCGATTTCGGTGTGCAGGCGGGCGTGAGCCGTGGCACCCAAAAAGCCTACGAGTTGGAAAGCAGCTCGCCTGACGTTCGCTATCTCATGGCCCTACAAGGCATGGGGGTAGATGTGCAGTACGTGCTGACTGGCGCACGCATTTCCACCGAGGTGGGCAGCCTCTCGCCAGATGAGGCCGGTTTGCTTGAGCACTACCGGCAGTTGCCGGAAACCGACCGAGTCGGCGCGGCAAAGATGGTTACTGCGTTGGCTGAAATGGCCGGCCGCTACGTGGTCACAGGGAAAACAAATAACGACAAGGAGTAGCGCGATGGATGCGCTTATAGGTCTGTTGGTGCTGATCGGCATCGCAACGATTTTCGTACTGATGGTGCGGCGTACAAATGCCAAGGGCAGGGCGCTTGAGGCGAGCCTCGGGCATCGTCCTGAGCCACTGTCGAAAGAGCAGCGCAAAGCGCTCAACCTGAAAGAGCGGCACCCACAAGTACCAAAGGCGAAGGCTGAAAAAGCCACTGCTCAGGAACCCACGCGCGCCATTCGCAATGGCTGGAGCATGGGTGAGGTGGCCTTTACCTATGAAGACTCTGCCGGCGATATCAGCTACCGGACGCTTACCGTTCACTCAGTCACGGCAACGCACATCAAAGGTGAGTGCCATGACAGGCAAGCCGAAAGGACGTTCCGGCTCGATCGGATTATTGGCGACCTGACTGATTGCGATACGGGCGAGATGCTCAGCCCGAAAAAGTGGGCGCGCCGCCACAACTAGCACGAGGACTACTGATGCGTAACGGATTATTCGGCCTGGCATTCGCTGGGTTTCTTTCATCGGTTGCCCATGCTGCTGGCCCGCAATTGATCAGTGCCGATGACTATGGCGACGCCTGGCCCTTCACCGTTGATGAAATGCACCTCTCATGCTTCCCCGGTGACGCCCTGGTGGTGGCTGACGCTGAAACCGGTGTGATGTACCCGCTCAACGGCACCGCCAAAGCCAAGGCCAGCGCCCTGGGGTTGGAGCCTATCGACAAAGTCTGGCGAGCGGATCCCGATATTGCCGGCGCTAAGGTGAGCTTGGGCCCCGTGATCGAGCAAGGGCTGCCGCTATGCAAATGAATGACCTCGACGACGCCCCAGCCTTTGGTGCGCGCCTGCGTGCCGAGCGTGAGCGTTTGGGCCTGGCCGTGCATGAGCTGGCGCATTTGTGCGGGCGTACCGACCACACCCAAAAGCGCTACGAAGACGGCAGCCAGCCAATACCCGCCGATTACCTGCAGGCGCTGCATCGGCGCACGGATGCCAATGTGGTGCTAATCATCACCGGCGAATAGTCCGTACAAGCTATTTGAAAGGCTCATTCTAGAGGCACTTGCATTCTGAAAATTGGCGGTATTTTCAAGACTCACTGCCAATGACGGAGTATGCAGATGAGTACCGAAGTGCTTGAGGCTGTAGTTGATCAACCAGGTGGGATGGTTGCGCAGCCCATGATGGAGTGGGTAACGCCAGAGGAGCGGCTGCTGTTGCGGTTCTACCGCCAATTGGATGAAACCGAACAAGCATTTATGCGCCGGGCGATTGAAGCGATGGTGTGTCGAGAGTCGCCCAGCTGAATGAGAAGCCCCGCTATTGCGGGGCTTCTTGCATTTTACCCCACTCCCTATCCACCGCCCGCTGCGCGCTGGCCTTGCTGGCGTAGAGGTGGGTGAGGCGTTTGGGGGTGGTTTGCTCGCCGGCGGTGACGGCCTTCTGGGAGCCGGTTTTGTCGTCGCGGTAGTAGGCGAGGATGCCGGAGTACTTTGTCGGTGTTTCGCCCAAATCCTCAGCCTCGGGCAGTTGGCTTTCTAGCTCTAGGCTCATGGTGTAGCCAGCGTCGGCGGTGAGGCTGTGTTGCACGTTGCCGCCGTGCCAGATGATGGCGTCTATCTCGGGTTTTACGCCCACCAGGGTGTAGGTGAGTTCCGGTATCAACTCTGGCCGGGCTTTGCCCAGGTTGTAGCTGAGTGTGGCGGTGCCGCGTTGGATGCGCTGCCACTCGGCCCGCGCGGCGCGCAGGGCGGATTCGCGGTCGCTGTAGCTGTTGCGCAGGTCTTTGAGGTTGTCGCCGCCGCCGGCGATGGCCTCCTGCTTTTTCGCGCTGTTGATGTCGTAGTAGTAGGCGCGCACCCCGTCGTAGCTGTCGCGGTTGGCTTGCAGGTAGCGGTGGCCGTCGCCGTCTGCGCGGGTGAGGGTGATGTGCTCCAGCGCTGCACCGCTGCTGGCCTTGCCACCGCTGCGGGGCATAAACAGTAAGCGCCCGGCTTTGATGGTGGCCACGGCGTCGTGCTCCTCGCCCAAACGGGTGAGCAGGTTGGCGTCGGACTCATTGGCTTGGTCCAGGTGGTGCACCAGGATGGCGTTCATGGCCGGGGCAATTTGCGGTACCAGGCCGTTGCGCTTGGCGATCGCCCACAAAATTACGCCCAGGGACTCATTACTCCAGCTGCCCTCGCGCTTGGTTTTTAGGCCTTTGCGCAGGTCCGCGCTGCGGGCGCGGATGTTGAGCACGTCGGGCGCGCCGCTGTGCTCGGTTTCGTCGACGGTGTAGGTGCCTTTGTCCACCAGGCCGGTGTCTGCCCAGCCCAGCCAGACGTGCAGCACGGCACCGGTGGGCGGGATGCTGAGCAGGCCGTCGTGGTCGCTGAGGCTGATGTCGAGGGTGTCGGCGTCCATACCCCTGTTGTCGGTAAGGTTCAGGCTTATCAGCCGCGGGCTGATGAGTTGGGCGATATCGGCACCATCCACCGTCAGCCGATAAATGGCGGCGGGGTAGTTGTTGTCGCCCAGCAGGCGTTTGCCGGCATCACGTACCACGCCGATTACGTCACCGATGGCGGCTTTGCCAGCGGCCAGCACTTGCTCGATCACAGCAGGCCTCGCAGCAGGTTGACGCCGGCGCCGATGGCCGCGCCGAGCATGTCGACCTTGCCGTCGTCGATGCGCTTGAGGCTGATGCTGAACTCGATGCGCCGCGCTGCGCCGTCGCGGAAGAACAGGGTGCGGGTTTCACTCAGGCTTTCAATCACCCAAATGCCGAGGATGCGCCCGGTGCCTTCCACCAGGGGCCAGGCTTTGCCGGTGTCGGCCATCATGCGCAGGGCGTCGAGGCTGAGGGCGCTGCCGGCCAGCTCGGGCAGGATGATGCCGGGCAGGGTGATGGCGTCTTCACCACGGCCGGCAAACTGCCGCGCCGGGTTGGTGCCCACGCGGCTGTTGCTGGGGTGGCGCCAGTCGGTTTGGCGTTGCAGCTCTTGATAGGCAAGGGTGGGCAGGCTGAATACGAACATGCCGAGGGCCATCATCATGGTTTGTTACTCCAGGTCGCTGAGGCGGCCGCGTTGTTTGGCTTGTTGGGCGTTCTGCTGCTTGGCAAATTCCCGCGCGACGGCCTGGGCAATGGCGTTGGCGTCTTGCCCGGCAGCGGCATAGACGTTGATGATTACGGGCGCTGCGCCGGCGGGCGCGCTGTTGCTGGCGGCGCTGATGGGCGGGCGCTTGTCGAAGGTGAGTTGCTCGGTGTTGGCCAGCTCGGGCATGCCGGCCAGCCCGGCGAACGGGTTGTTGGCGCTGATTTCGCCGCCCTTTTGGATGACCTGTTTGGCGGTGTCGTCCAGGGCAGCAAAGGGGTTGGCCGAGCCGTTGTTGAGGCCTTGGGCGAGGCCGTCCATGGTGTCTACGCCCAGGCTGGCGAACACGCGGGACGGGCTGTGGATGCCGAGCTTCTCTTTGAAGTAGTTGATGCTGCTGTCGGCCGCGCCCACCACGGCTGCCTTGACCGCGCCGGCGGCGTTGGCGATGCCGTTGACCAGGCCTTGCATGATCATGCTGCCGAACTCGGTGAATTTGGCCGGCAGCTCGATGCCGAAGTAGCCCATGACGCCAGCAAAGGCGCGGTAAAACAAACCGGCCGGGCTGAAATTGACGATGAGCGCGGCAATGCCGCCCAGGCCACCGGCAAAGCCTGCTTTGATTTCAGCCCAGAGGCCTAGGAAGTAAGGGCCAACGGTGCCCCAGTTGGCGTAAATGAGCGCCGCGCCCAGGGCTATGGCCATGATGATGGCGCCGATGGGGTTGGCCACGGCAGCCGCGCCCAGTATGCGCAGGCCGGTGGCGACCATGGGCAGGGCGGTTTTGCCCAGGTTGAACAGGGTGCCGGCCAGGCCGGCGCCTTTGATGCCGAACAGGGCCATGCCGTAGCGCACCATGGCGAACGGGCCGAGGATGCTGGCCAGGGCCAAGGTGATGCCGCCCATGGCCGCCATAAGAATGCCCAGCCCGGCGGCGGTTTTGACGATTTGCCCGGCCAGCTCGGGGTTTTCAGCAATCCAGTTTTTAACGCCGCCGATCACCGAGGCGAGGCTTTGCGTTAGCTCGCGCATAGGGCCGTTTTGCTGGTCCTGCACTTGTATGCCGAGGTCTTCCCAGGCGCTGTTTAGGGTGGCGAGGTCGCCGGCGAGGTTGTCGGCCATGACCTTGGCGGTTTTGCCGGCTTCGCCCTGGGCTTCGCGCAGGGTGCCGATGAACTTTTGCAGGTCACCGCTGCCGGCTTGTTTGACCAGCACCTGCAGGGCGCTGACGGCTTCTTCGCCGGCGATGCCCTTGAGCAAACCGGCGCGGTCGGCGTTGCCCATGTCTTTGGTTTTGGCGTACAGCTCGGTGAGGATGTCGGGCATGGCGCGCATGTTGCCCTGGGCATCCTTGGCGCTGATGCCGAGTTGGTCCAGCGCTTTGGCGGCGGCTTTGGGCGGCGCGCTGAGGCGGTTGAGAATGGCCCGCAGCGCGGTACCGCCCATGCTGCCCTGGATGCCCGCGTCGCCCAGTTTGCCGGCCATGGCGGCCACGGTTTCAATGTCTTGCCCCACGGCGCTGGCGACCGGCGCCACGTACTTCATGGTTTCGCCGAGCATCTGCAGGTTGGTGTTGGAGCGGGTGAAGGTGCCCACCAGGATGTCACCCACGCGGCCCATGTCGGATGCCTGGAGGTTGAGGCCGGTGAGGATGTTGGAGGCGATGTCGGCGGTTTCGGCCAGCTCGGCGCCGCCGGCTTTGGCCAGGTCGAGCATGCCGGGCAGTGCGGCTTTGATGGCGGCGGGGTCGAAGCCGGCCATGCCGAGGTAGCCCTGAGCGTCGGCCGCTTGGCCGGCGGTGAATTGGGTGCCGGCCCCCAGCTCGCGGGCTTGGTCGCGCAGGGCTTGCAGCTCGGGGGAGTCTTTATCCAGCCGGGTGAGGGCTTGGACGTTGCTCATGCTGGCGTCGAATTCCAGCCCCGGCGCCATGAGCTTGGCGCCGCCATACAAAATGCCGCTGCCGGTGGCCAGGCCAGCCGCGCCGGTACCGGCCATGCTGCCGGCCAGGCCTTGGGTTTTTTCGTACTGCGATTTAGCGGCCGCCAGGCGCTTTTGCTGGGTGGTGATGCGCTTGAGGCGGTTCTCTTGCTGCTGCAGGGCGCTGTTGGTGGCGGCAATTTTGGCGCGCAGGTCGCGCTCGCCTGCGCCCAGGTTGCGGGTGCTGATGCCGGCGGCGTTGAGTTTGTTGCGCAGGCCCTGGAGCTGGGTTTGCTGGTTGCCGTGGGCCTGCTTGAGGGCGTTGGCCTCGCGCACGGCGGCCTTGAAGTCGCGGCTCATCTGCCGGGTGGGTGCGCCACTGGCGGCGATGTCGCGGCTGAGCTGTTTGACCTTGTCGCGGGCTGCGCCCAGGGCTTGCTCGGTTTGTGCAGCAGCGGCGCGCTGGGCACGCCAGGCGCTGACGTCTTTCTGCTGGGTGTTCAGCTCTTTGAGCTTGTCGCGGGTTTCTTTCAGGGCTTTGGCAGCACCGATGCTGCCGCCCTGGATGCGCTTGAGCGGGGCGGTGGCTTTGTCCAGGGCGGAGAGGATGACTTGCAGCTGTAGCTTACTTGCGGCCATCGCTTTGGCTCCGTACACGCGCCCGTTCGCGCCATTCCATTAACTCGGTGAGGCTGAGGCCGTCCATGGCGGACGGCTGCCAGTGAAACACCACGGCCATGTCGGCCATGGCATCGTCTACGCAGACAGGAATGCTTCCGCCTTCGCTGACTTCTTCAACAAAAAACCGGCCACCTTGGCGCCGGCGTCGAGCAGGTCTGCGGGGTCCATGCGGCCCACTTCAATGTCGGTGAGGGTGGGCGTGGTGATGCGTGGCAGCACTTTGCGCAGGGCGTTTACATCGAGGTTGAGCAGGTCGCTCAGGGATACGCCGCGCAGCTCGCCGGACATGGGCTTGCGCAGTTCGAGCTGGGTGATGGTGGTGTCGCCGCGCTTGATGGGCTCATCGAGCACCACGACGTTGTCGGGCACGGCTTGATCAGCTGCTTTGGTTTGGTCGTCTGGCTTTGGCATGGTGTGGCTCCTTTGGTTTTTGGGGCGTGGCGGTGTAGCGCCGTGACTGCGCAGGGTTTAGATGCCCAGGGCTTGGCGTTGGGCTTCGAGCATGTCGACGCCGCCAACCTTCTCAATGAAGTTGAGCAGGTCGATCTCGATCACTTCTTCGCCGTTTACGGTGAGCTTGTAGTAGGTGCAGGTGGTGGTGATGCTGTGCTCGGTGTCTTCACCGGCGGAGGCATCGCCCATTTCGATGGTTTCGTGGCGGCCGCGCACGACGATTTCCACGGCGACTACTTCGCCGGTGTCGTCCTGCTGGTAGGCCCCGGCAAAGCGCAGCATGACGCCGTCGGCTTTGACCATGCTGAACTGCTTGAGCACGGTGAGGTCGATGCCGCCGAGGGTCCACTCCAGCTGCAGGCCGTCGTCGCTAAAGCCCAGGTCGGTTTTGACTGGGCCGTTCATGCCGCCGCCCCGGTAGCTTTCCATCTTGCGGCCCAGGGCGGGCAGGGTGACGGACTTGGAAACGCCCAGGTAGCTGGTGCCGTCGTTAAACAGGTTCATGTTTTTGAGTTTGCGGGGCATGGCCATGTGGGCGCTCTCCTGGCAATGGGGGGCTGGCGCGGCGAGTTAGGCCGCGCTGGCTGGGTTAGGCGGCGTTGATGCGCGCGGCGAAGTCGAGCAGGTAGCGGTCGGTGATGCGCTGGCGCAGGGTGAGATCCTCCAGCGGCGGCACGGGGGTGTAGTCGTAGTCGATGAACAACTTGCCGGCCTTGAGGGTGGTGGCGTCGTTGGCTTCTTCGTCGTACCAGCACTGGCCGTCGATGATGTAGCCGGCGCTTTTCAGCTCGCGGAACTTGGCGTTGATGCCTTCGATGATGTCTTTGATGAGGGACGGGTGCATGGGCTTGTCGACCGCCCAGAAGTGCGCTTCGGCCATGGTGTCGGCCAGTACCTGGGCGGTGCGGGTGTAGTTTTCGAAGGCAAAGAGCGGGTCTTCGCTGCAGGTGCGCGAGCCCCAGAAGCGGAAGCCGGCCTCTTGAATGAGGGTGGTGACCTCGGCCTCGTTGAGGTAGTTGGCGTCGGTGGCGGGGTTTTGCAGGTCCCACCAGACGTCTGCGCTGATGCCGGTCACGCCGTTGACGGCGACGTTGGACAGGGTTTTGTGCCAGCCGATCTCTTTATCCAGCTTGGCGCGCAGGCCGAGGGCGATTGCCACGGCGGGGGATTGTGCGGTGGCGTTGGCGGTGGTGTCCCACTTCTCGAAGCTGGGCCAGATGACCATGACTTCACGCGCGCCGAAGTTGTCGCGGTAGGCGACGGCTTCTTCTTTGGTTTTGGCACCGTGGGCGGACACGTAGGCAAAGGCACGCAGGTCTTGGGCGATGGCGACCAGGGCGGTGGCCACGGGCAGGCTGTCTAGCCCCGGCACACCGAGGATGCGCGGCACCATGCCGAGCTTACCTTTGGCGGCCAGCAGGGCTTTCATGCCGGTGTATTTACCCTCGGCAGTGGTGGTGCCGATGAGGTTGCTGACGGTGGCGGCGGCGATTGCTTCGGGGTTTTCGCCGGTGCCTTCGGCTACGCGCACGACGATGGTGAACGGCTTGGTTTGGTCGGCAATAGCTTGCAGGGCTGCGCGCAGGGTGCCGGTGGTGCCGGCTTTACCGAGGGCGGTTTGCACGTTGGTGAGCAGTACCGGGGTGTCGAGCGGGAAGGCCAGCGGGTCGGCGTCTTCTGCGGTGCAGACCATGCCGACTACGGCGGTGGAAATGGTGCGAATCGGGCGGGTGCCTTCGTTGATTTCGATGACGCGGACGCCGTGTAGATAGTCGGCCATTGGGTTGCCTGCACAGTTGTGGAATCAGAGTGCACAGGTTGCCGCGCGCGCGATGGGGCCGCGAGTGGCGGGGGTTGTAGGGCTGGGCGGTACAAGACGCAGATGGAAAAAGCCCCGCACTTGGCGGGGCTTTTTGTGTGGCGTTTTGGGGCTTAGCCGGCGTTGTTACCGATGCCGGCGACGGCGGCTTCAATGCTGGCGATGGTTTCGGCTGCAATGTCTTCGGCTTGCTCGACTTCGCCGGCGGCCATGGCGTTGCGGATCAGCTCTTTAGCATTGAGGCGCACGGTGCGCAGGTAAACCAGGGCGGTGGTGTATTGCGCGGCCTCGGCCAGGATGCTGTCTGCCGCTTGCTGCGGTGTGCGGCCGTTGATGGCCCAGGCGGCGACCATCGGCGGCACGTTGCCCTGGTAGTTGGCTGCAGCGTACTGCTCGGCGGCCATGCGGGCGCGGTCGTATTCCACAGCGCGTAGGGGGTCGCCGGCTACGGTGTTGCGGGCGGCGTCGGCGGCGGTGTCTACTTGCTCGCACAGGCTGAGCTGGAGTGCGCTGTGGTTAGCAGCTTGCAGGGCGGCGTCGAAGGCCCATCCGTTACCTGACCAGCGGTGATCTGCTGAGGGGCGTCGCTCGGTGGTGAGGCCTTCGGGCAGGTCGCCCAGTTCTGAGTGTTGCTGTTCTGCGCCGGTCGCTGTGCTGTAAACCGTGCCGCGATAGTCGGCTAGTTGCTGCGGTTGACCATCGACCAGCGCCCAGACTTTGCCGGCGGCAGGGTTAACCAGCTTGGCAGCCAGTTGAATGGCGTTGCTTGGCACCTGTATGCCGAGGCCAGGGATTACGGGGAGTTCTACCGGGCCAGCGAGGACGCCCGCGTTGTCTGTGATGTAGGTGTGCATGGTGGGTTCCTCAGATCAGTTTGATGCGGCCTGGGTAGGCGATGTTGGTTGGTCTGGCCACACCATGAATGACGCCCCAGGAAGAGTTGCCTGCTACCTGAGCCGGCGCAACATTTGGATATTTTGTTGCGCCACCAGTGATGGCGTCAGCGCCGAATGACGCAGGATCACTGCCTAACGTAAAATGGACACCGCCCACGCCGTCATAATTAACGTCATCCGCAGCGACCAAAGTACCTTTCTGGACTGAGCCGGCCACGCGCGATGCGTCTACACCTAAATCAGCATCTAACGACCGCAAGAACTGACCGCGAACATCTGGCGTGCGCCCAGTCGTAGCGCCGTCGCCGCGCGTCCAGCAGCCCTCAAACCCTGCTCGGCCGGCATCATCGACTAGCATGCCGCTGGTTTGGGCGTGATCCCAAACCCACGGCCAGTCGGCCCGCACGAAAATAACGCCATGGGGCAGGCCGTAGCCACCTGGCTGGATGGCGGTTGATGCTTCAAAGCTCACGCGACCAAGCGGTGAGTCATCACGCCGGGCAACCGGCCACCAGCCGCCTGCGCCGTCACTGCGTAGGTGCCACCAGTCGCCAGCACCCATCAGATAGAGGAAGGCATAGCCGGCGGCATTGAGGTGGGTGTGAAACTTGATTTTGTCCGCACCGGATGCCTGCACTTTGGCGCGGTTGCCGGTGTTGTCTGCCCGGCGGATGAGCAGGTCGCGTATGCCGAAGGCGGCATCGTTGAGCGGCAGGGTTAGGGTGCGGTCGCCGGCAGTGGCGTCCAGCACAATCACGCCCTCATGGGCGGCAGTGAGCAGGGTGTTTGCGCTGAGGCTGGTGAAGGCACCGCGCAGCTTGTACTGCTTGTGCGGGTCGGCGGCGGCCTGGTGCACGGTAATGAGGCTGTCGGCGTAGGCCCGAGTTGCCAGCACCACGCTGGGGTCTATTTTTAGCTGCACAGCCGCCGTGCTGCTGACGATAAGCACCATGCGCAGCACTTGGGTGCGGCCTGAGCCTTCGGCCAGTTGCGGCTTGTAGCTGGGCGGGCAGTTGCTGACGGCGATCAGGTCGCCGGCGGCGTCATACAAGCCCATTTCGCGCAGCCAGTAGCCGCCCTCGGTTTCCGGGATAACCAGCTCGGCGATAATCTGGCTGGTGTTTAGCGGGTCCACCTGCAGGGTGTTGAGGTCGGCGCGGTATTGCTCGCCAACCAGTGCGGTTTGGCTGCGGTTGGGCGTGGGCAGGTTACCGTTGCCATCCCCCACGGCCATACGGCTGATTTGCAGCTGGGTGCCTAGGGCGGTGGCGTTGGCGAGCTTGGCCTCGCCCACGGCCGTGAGAATTGCGAAATAGGTTTGGCTCATGGGTAGACGCTCATGGTGTCGATGGAATGTTCCGCACCGCCGAACAGCAGCACCTGGCTGCTGACCTCGATAGGGCCGGGGGCGTAGGGGTAAACGGTGAGGGTTTCGCCATCCAGCTGGGCCACTGCCAGGAATACGCTGCCGCGCACCTCCAGGCTGATGGCGAGGCCGATCAGGTGGCGGCTGACGGGTTTGGCGTCGTCGATGAGTAGCACCAGGGATTCGTACATTTCATCGGTGATGCCGCTCTCGAGCACGCCGATGTTGAGGCGAAAGGTGCCTGGCACGCCCTCGGGGGTTTCTTGCCACCATTCGGTGACGCGTATGAGGTAGCCCAGTGGCTCCACCACGCGGCGCAGGCTGCCGATGGTGCCTTTGTGGGCGTGCACGTAGTAACTGCTGGCGATGACCTGGCGCTTGGTGCTTTCGGGCCAGGCTTCCTCCCAGCGGTCGACGCTCATGGCCCAGGCCAGGTAGGGCAGCAGGGGGAGCGGGCAGCGGGTGGGGCTGAGCAAATCCCGGATGGGCACGGGCACGCGCTCGATCTGCGCTAACGCCTGGGCGGCCAGGCGCTCCAGCTGGGTGGCGTTGGAGGGCAGCAGCGGGCGGCTCATAAGCTGCCTGCCACGGTTACGGTTACGCCGGTGCAGTAGGCGGCCTGGGCGCTGGTTGGGGTGATGTCGGCCCAGCCGGTGAGCACTACGCGGCGCACGCCCTCAACATGCAGGGCGGCGTAAATGGCTGAGGCGGATACCTCAACACCCAAACGGCGGCGTGTGTTGACCAGGGCGAGCAAAGCCGCCTCGGCCGCCTGGCGGATGGGTTCGGCTTCTGGCCCGGTGGTGGCCAGGTGCAGGGCTGCGGTAACGCTGTATTCCAGTACTTCGGCGCTTTGCACGGTGAGGCGGTCGGCCAGGGGGCGGCGGTCGTCGTCGGACAGGTAGGCCATCACGGTGGCGAGCAGGGGCTCGGCTGCGCTGCCGTCGCCCTGCAGGGCTTGCACGGTGACCACGACCACGGCAGGACTGGGGCTTTCCGCTGTGGCATCGGCGACCAGGCCGGAGGCGCTGCGGGCGTGGAAGATGTAGCTGTTGCGCGGGCCGGCGGTGCTGAGGCCCTCGAAGGCCATTTGCGTGCGCTCACGCAGGGCTTCGTCGCTTTCCATTATCGCTGGGCTGTCATCCGTTGCCGGGGTGACGACCAACTGCTCTACGTTGTAGTTGGCTGCGATTTGGATCAGGTCGGTGCCCTTGGCTTTGGCCAGCATCGTGGCGAGGGCGGCCTCGTTGACGCGCTGGCGCCAGAGCAGCTCGCGGTAGGCGTTTTCCTGCACCAGTTTGGTGATGGGGTCGGATTCCAGCGCCAGGCGTGCGGCGATTTCTGCCTGCTCGGCGGCGGGCCATAGGCTGACGGTGTAGGCCTTGCGCTCGGTGAGGATCTGTTCGTAGTCGAGCGGCTCGACCACTTGCGGGTCGGGCAGGGCGGCGAGGTCGATGGGCGTCCAGACACTCATACGCTAGCCCCCATGCTGAGGGGGATTTTCAGGCTTAGGGGCTCGTTGCTGTCTACCAGGGTGCCTTCGACTTCCAGCTCTGCCTGGCCGGCCATGGTGAGGGCGGTGAGTTGCACGCGGCTGAGGCGCACGCGCGGCTCCCAGCGGATGAGGGCCATGGCGATGGCGGCGTAGCACAGCAGCTGGGTGGCGGGGTTGCCGGGCTGGTCGATGAGGTCTACCAGTTGGCTGCCGTATTCACGGCGCATCACGCGCGAGCCCAGGCGGGTGGTGACGATGTCGCCGATGCTTTGGCTGATGTGCTCCAGCGTGGTGATGGGGCGGCCGGTTTGGCGGTTCATGCTCATCTGGTTAGCCCCCTGCAAATACGTTGGCGCTGCCGGCTGCCACGCTGGAGCCGCAGGCGACGGGGTCACCGATGCGGCCCAGGGGCTTGCCGTTGGCGAATACGGTGGCGCTGCCGTTGGCCAGCACGCTGGCGTGGGTTTCGGGGATGGTGGGGCAGGTATGCGCGGCCCAGGCGTCGCCTTTGCGGTGTACTGCAATGCCGTTAACGAATACGGAAGGGCTTGCACCGGTGCTGGGGCGTGGCGGCCAGCAGCCGTGGCCGGTGCAGGCGTCGCCTTTGCGGGTTACGGCGGGCATCAGTTGAGATCCACGCGGGCGGCGGTGACTTTGAAGTTTCCCGCTGCTGTAACGGTTATGTTCGCGCCGCTGGTGAGGGTGATGTCGCCGGCGGTGGTTACCTCTGCGGTACCAGGCAGGGTGGCGCGCAGGTGCTTGGCGATGCTGTCGTATTCGATCACGGCGCCGTCGCGGTAGGTGGTGCGGTGCAGGCCGTCGCGGTCGCCATTGGCGGGGATGTGCTCGCTAAACAGGCCGGTGATGGCCACGCCGTTGGCCAGTTGGCCGGATGGGCTGAGCAGCAGCACCTGTTCGCCGGCCGTTGGCGGGTTCCACTCGCGATCCGCGCCGGCGCGGGGGTTTAACCAGGGCAGCCAGGCGGTGGTGAGGGTGCCGGTTAATACCTTTACGCGCGGTGGCGTCATCTGCACGGCGGCGATGGTGCCGAAGCGGATGAGGTTTTCCAGCAGGCGGGCGAGGGTGGCGAGATCGTTCATGCCGTTGATGGTGCCGCGCGCGCGTAGGCGGTGCAGCCGGCTTGGCTTGTAGGGTGGTGGCGTACAAGGTGCGCCCGGAATGTTTAGCTAGTTGGCGAGGTGGGCGAGCAGTTGATCGCGGATAAAGGCTTGCTCAGTAGCGCTAAGGCCGAGCAGTTGGCGCTGGGGGTATTGCACGTCGGGGGCGCCTTTTTCAGCACGGTCGCGCAGGCCGTATTGGTGCACGCGGGCAATACGGGTGATGCGCCCGGCAAAGCTGACGGTGGCTTCGCTGGCGTTGCCACGGGCCTGGATGTAGCGAGCGGTGCGCAGTTTGGTGAACATTTTGGCTTTGCGTTTGATGCGCCCGACCTTGCCGCGCAGGTCGCGTTGTTTGCGCGGGGTGTAGGCGCTGCCGTCGGGGTTGCGCTGGGCGGTGATGCGTTGCTGTTGGCTGCGGCGCAGCTGCTGGGCGATGGTGCGCGCCAGTTGGCTGCGCTCAGTGGGCTGCAGCCGGCTGATGAGCGGGGTGAGCCAGCTGCTGAGGTCGTCGAGTTGGTCACTCATCAGGCAAATACCACTCGCTGCCGGTGCCTTGTGCGCCTGCTTGCCAGGCGGGGTCCAGGAAGGCCAGGGCTGCTTGCGGCTCGGCGGGGTGAGTGATGGTTGGGTTGCCGGCTTCGTCCTGTCCGATGACCACGCGCTCGGTGAGGGGCAGGCTGATGGAGAGGTCGACTTTACTTTTGTCGATGATGTCCGCCTCGAATTGCAGGCCTTCTTTGGCGTTGTCGAGGTTGGCCAGTAGCTCGTTTTGGTGCACGCGCACCCAGGCGAGCAGGGGCAGCATGACGGTGTCTGGGTGGCCGGGGTAGTCGAGCAGGATCAGCTGCAGGGTGTAGGCGTATTCCCAGGACAAGGTGGCGGCAGCGGTGCAGCGCACGTTGCCCTGGTCGATAAACACTTGCAGGCGGTCGGGGTTGTCTTTCAGCTCGGGCACTTTGGCCATGAGGTGAGCGCGCAGGCTGGTGGGTTTGTTCATGGGTCGGCCCTGGGCTGTTGGTGGCTGTAGATCATGTCGACCTGGGCGGCGCATTCGGCCCAGGCCAGCTCGGCGCGTTCGGTTTCGGTGAGCAGTTCGCCGTTAGTGCTCGGGCTGCTGGCTGGCAGCACGCAGGGCACCACTGCGGGACAGCCAGTCACGATAAGCGTTTGCTCCGGTGATGGCGGAACGGTTGCGCAGCCGCTGAGCAGCGCTAGGCAAAGGCCGATTTGCCCAATCCCTAAGATCTGAATTTTCACGCTTGAGCACCTCGATCTGTTGTTGGCGTTCGGTTAGGCCCTGGCGCAGCAGGTTTTGCGTGCTTCGCAGGGAGGTTTGGGCGGCGCGCTCGCCTTCCAGGGCAGCTGCCAGGGTGGTGATGGTGTTGGCCTGACGCTGGATGCGCGCTTCGGCTTGTTGCTGGCGTTCGGCGGCCAGGCTTTCCCGCGCGGCCACGGCCTGGCTCTGCTGATATTGGCCCCAAGCCAGCAGGCCAAGGGCGGCGAACAGGGCGAGGCCGTAGCCGAGTTGGCGCAGGGTGGTCACGCCGCCACCTTCTGCCCACCACAGCCGCACTCAGCATGCCGCTGGTAGGCGCGCTCTAGCTTTACGTCGTAGAGGTTGCGGGCGTAGGCGGGGCCGTTGTAGCGCTTGGCGAACTCGGCCCACTTTTTGGCCTTGAGGGCTTTGTGCAGGGCGGGTTCGGCCTCGATGTAGCGCACGAACGCTTCGAACTGCTCGGCCTCGCTGGCGGCCATGCGGGTGGTGAAGTCGGCCAGGCTGGCATAGCCGAGGCGCTGCCAGTGGTAGCCCATGATCTGGAATGCGCCCCAGCTGGCGGACTCGTCGGCGCTGTTGGCATCGATGAGGCGGGCTTGGGCCAGGCGTTGGTGCTCGGCGGTGCCGCCGGCGTAGCCACCGGGTTTGGGGTTGACCAGGGCGGGGTAGACCTTGGCCAGCTCGTCGGCGTGGGCTTTGAGCGCGGCGGCGTCGTCACCCTCATGGCGCGGGGTGGCCAGCAGGCGGTGCATGACGTGGCGCTCAAACAGTACTTTGGGTTTGCCGTTGCTGAGGAAGCCACTGCCGAGGCTTTCGACCTCATTGACGGCATACACGCTGGCCAGCTCAACGCCCAGGCGTTTAGCCGCGGCTACCAGGGTGGTGTTGCTGAGTAGCTGGCTGCAGTCCGCGCCAGCCAGGGCTGCGAGGGTTTTGGGGCCGGCACCGCCGTCGTCTACCAGGCCAACTTTGAGCTGGAAGGCGCGCACGGCTTTCTCGGTTGCGTCGCCGTAAGCACCGTCTACAAACAGGTTGGCGCCGGCGCGGTTGAGTTGTTGTTGCAGGTTGCGGACGGCTTGGCTGCGGTCGCCATGGCGGAGGATGGTCATAGTTGGTCTGCCTTGCGAGTTGCGATGCGTTTGAGGCCGATGCGCAGATAGTCGGCGCCGAGCAGGCCGACGATGCCGCCGAAGAAGGGGGCGAACTGTTCCGGGATGCCAAACAGGGCGAGGCCGTTGCTCACCGCGAGGGTGATTAGACCGCAAATAAAGCCTTCGCCCATGGCGCGACGGATGCCGCCACCGCTGTAAATAAAACGGGTGGCTGCCAGTACGGTGGACAGCGTGGCCGCGTAGATCAGCGGGTGGTGTTGCTCAAGCCAGGCGATCAGCCAGGCCCAAGTTTCAGGACGATCAGGCATATGTGGCATTCCTTATCCCTCTTGTAGGGAGTGGCCGAGCTGGACGAAGGGCAGGCGATTGATGCGTTGCACCACTTCGCCGATGAGCGCGGGGTTGAACCGTTGAGCGCTGGTGTTGAAGGCGAAGCCGGCGGCGCAGAACTCGCTGCAGAACATACGGCGGCGGCTGTGCAGGCCGATGGGCAGGAACTGGCTGAGGAAGATGCCCAGCCAGTCGTAGCCTTTGCCCTCATGGCGATCAAACACGGCCTCGACCAGGCGGTGGTTGGCCCATGGCACGGGGATTAGGTCCCAGTGCTCCAGATTCAGCTCGATACGTTTGGCACGCACGCCACCGTCCATGGCCGAGGCGGAAAGCCAGCGGCCGTCGGGCATAACAATTTCGCAGTGGCTGTATTTGGAGCGCGTCCACAGGCGGATTAGGCGGTTGAACAGGGTGCCTTTGCCTTTGTAGAGGGCGAGGTAGATCAGTCCCATAGGTTCACCATTTGCCGTTGCGGTTGTGGGGCTTCGTCGGGCATGAGCACCGCTGTGCCTTGGGGGATTTGCGCGCCGTGGTCGGCCAGGCCGGGGTTGGCATCGAGCACGGCCTCGGTAACGGCGGCGGTGCGGCCGTAATGCCGCCAGCAGAGGGCGTCGACGGTGTCGCCCTGGAGTGCGCGCAGGGTGGTGGCCATCAGATCAGCTCCACGGTCATGCGGCCGATGCCGAGCAGGTCGCGGATGGCCCAGCGTTGGTCGCGGCGGTATTCGTCGATGTTGAATTGCAGGGCTTCGGCTTTGCGGTCGCCGCTGCCGGTGCTGTCGTAGCTGCGGTAGCGCTCGCACACTTCGGCGCCGGTAGCGGCCTGGATGGCGCGGGCGTAGAGGTGGACCAGCTCGGATTGGTCGTTGATGGTTTCGGCGGGCACATCGGCCAGGGTGGCGTAACCGGCGGCCTGTTGGGCGTAGCGCCACTTGAGCAGCTCGCGGTTGACGCTGATGGCAGCAGCGACCACGGCGGTTTCAAGGCGGGCTGGGGTGACGCTGGCGTCGATGCGCAGGGCCTCGCGCATTTTGTCCAGGTCTATCGACGGCCAAAACGAGTCGGTGTTGATGTGGTTGGCGGCTGGGCTGCTGCCGCCGGCGACAAAGCCGCTCATGCGTGCACCAGGCGGCGGTCGATGGTTTGGATGGCGCGGCGGATTTCGCGGCGGCGGTGTTGCGGGTGGCGCTGGCAGAGGCTGTCGAGCAGCTCGCGGGCGTGGCTGTTGACCAGGGCGAACTCGCGCCGGCTGGCCGGGAGGATTTCACCGCGCACGGTGGGGCCGGTGCAGACGCTGCGGTCGTAGGCCTCGGTTTCACGGACGTATTGCTCGGCGAGGCTGTGCAGGTGCTGCGCGTGCTCGCTGGCGGTGAAGTCGCACATATGCAGGTCCGTGAATCTGTTCATGTCTGGCCCTTAAAACGGCGGTGGTCGGGGCGTCACAACGAGGAAAGGAGAGAACCTGTTGATCAGCCCCGAGCCGCCGGGTGCGTGGGGACGCTCAGGTAGCGGCCGGTGTGGGCGCCGCGTGTTTTTTCAGGAGCCGGTCGACGCGCTCCAGGTCTTTTTTGCCGCCGCAGTTGCTGTGCAGGTCGATGGCTTTGGCCAGGTGCTGCTTGGCTTGCTCGAGCGCGGCGGTGCTGCTGCCGGGCGCGGCGTCATCGGCGAACAGCGCTGCATACGCCTTGCCCAGTGCCAGGTGCAGCTTGGCGCGGGCTTGGTCGGGCATGTCTTGCGCGGCGGTGATGCGTTCGGCCTGTCGCAGAATGCTCAGGTCAAATTCGTCGCCGGCCTTTTGCGTTTTGAGCGCGGCTTCGGCGATTTCCTCAGCAATGAGGGTGCCGGTGGTGCGCTCGAACCGATCGGGCATGGTCAGGCTGTGTTTGATGACGTACTCGGCCACTTCCAGGGCGCCGGGGTAGTCGGCGGCATCGATGCGCCAGAGCATGACGGTGGTGAGCACGTCGTCCTGGGCACCGTTGCCGGCCGCCAGCACGCCTTGCACATAGGGCTCGTAAGCCGGGAGCAGTTGCGCCTTGAGTTCGGCTTTGCCCTGGTTGGACTGCACTTGCTTGAGGCGCAGGCGGTCTTGCAGGAGCTGGGCCAGTTGCAACTCGTAGGCGGTGGCGCCGGCCATGCTGGTGTAGGGCGCGGCGGCGGCGGCCTCCAGCGCCGCAGTTACGCGCCGCTGGTGACGTTGGGCCAGAGAAAGGTGCATGGCTTAGTCCTTACGGTGCGACGTAGGGCTGGATGTTTTCGACCAGGGCACCCAAACCGAAGTCTTCGATGACGTAAGCCTCGTTGCTCGACTGGTAGTCGGCGATGCGGTCGCGCTCGGGCTCGTCTTTGAGGTGACGGCGGCGGGCTTCGTTCTGGTAGTAGATGGACAGGTTGGACAGGGTGGTGATCATCACGCCGCCGTCGATAAAGAACGGTGCGTCGACGATTGGCAGGCCACCCAGGCGCGCCTTGGCGATGATCTGCGCGGCGGCCAGTTCGTTGGCGTTGTCGGCGGCGCCTTCGATGTTGGCGAGGAACTTGGTGTGCAGCAGGTTGCGGTCAACCAGCACGACCAGCTCGGGGTGCTTGCGGTGCCATGGGTCGAGCAGCTGGATGGCGTCATAGACCAGGCCGTCGAGGGTGGCGTAGTCGCCGCCGGCGCCGATGGTGACTTTGCCGGTGACTTTGCCTTCGTCGAGCACGCGCGCCGGGGCGGAGGCGCGGTACTTCTGCAGCCAGCCGATGTTGACGTCTTGCAGCATCTGGTTGGTGGCGCGGTCGGTGCTGGCCGCTGCCGTGGTGCCGTTGAAGCCGATCATGATGCGGTCCAGGGCGTGGCGCTGGGTGACGGCTGCAGACAGGCGCGCTTGGAAGTCGGGGAACTTGGCCCAGGCGTCCAGCAGGGCGTAGGGGATGGCGGTGTCGAAGTCGGTCTTTTTGCAGGTGTAGTCGTCTTTGCTCAGGCCGCTGACGTCGCGCGGGCTGCGCGGGGTGGAGGAGGTGTCAGTGCGCCCGGCGATGGTGCCGTTGACGCCCAGGCCGATGGCCGAGCCGGACTGCTCGTCGACGCCGATGATGTTGATGCGCTTGAGGAAGTCGCTGGACTCCTGGATGGCGCTTTCCAGCTTCTGCTGGATGCTCGGGGTGACGGTGAATTTTTCCGAGGCCAGGGCCACTGCGTTGAGCTTGGCCACTTGCTGGGTGAAGCCGTTGAATGCAATCCGTGTGTCGTTACGCATGGTGTTCTCCGAATGGGGCGGCGCGGTGAGTTAGTAGGCGGTGAGGGCTTGGCCGTCGCCACCGGTGACAGCGGGGCGCTGCTGCTGGCTGTGGTCGGCGTTGCTGTCGAGGCGCTTGAGCAGGGCGGCGAAGTGGGCGCCGAGTTCGTCGTGCTGGGTTTGCAAGGCTTGCAGGGCGGCGGCGCTGGCGTTCATGCGGGCATCGATGTTGGCTTCGATGACGTTCAGCGCGGTGACTTGCTCACCGGCATGCAGGGCGATGGCTTCGACTGCTTCGGTCAGTTCGGAGAAGTGGGCGTCGTCCTTGACCGTTTTGTCCTTGCTCTTGTTGAGGGCGTCGAGCACGCGGGTGAACAGGCCGGCGACCTTGCTCTCGTTGGTGTCGATTTCCTCGAATTCGAGGGTGGCTTCCTCGGCGGCGGTGAACAGGTTGGCGGCGTCCTGTTTGCGCGCTTTGAGCGGCGAGGCGTCGGGGTGCTGGGCGCTAAAGGCGAGCATCTCGGTGCCAAGGCTGGCCGGGGTGTCGGTGACCGCAAGGCCGGACAGGTAGGCGCGGCCGCTGTCGGCAAACTTGGGGCTGATTTCGATGCTGGTGAACAGCTTTTGTTTGGCGCCGTTGACCATGGCGACCAGTTCGGCGGTCGGTTCGATTTGGGCGAACAGGCCGAGCTTTTTCACGCCGGCGACGTCGACTTCATCGGTTTTCAGGGCGAGCACGTCGCCGTAGGCCTTGAAGGGGCTGTCGGGCAGCAGGCTGCGCAGGTGTTCGATCCACACGCGGGCGCTGTAGGTGCTGGGGTTGTAGGTTTCGGCGGCGTCAGTCAGCCACTGGCGTTCGATTTGGCGGCCGTCTGTGGTGGCGCCTTCGACGGCAACACGGAACCATTTGGAGCGAAATTTCTTTGACATGCTGGGCCTCAGTGCGGTGGCTGCTGGTGAGCAGTGAGCGTTGAGGCCATGGTCGGCAGCTGGGCGCGTGCGGGCAATGGCGGCAGCTTGTAGGCCGCGTGGTTACAAGGCTGCAGGGTGTCTCGCCTCGCGCGAGGGCGGCACAGTCGGCGCCATGAATGCTGCCGTTGAAATACCCGTGCGTGATAACCGTCGCCAGGCCAAGTTTTTGTACTGGACGGGCTGGCGTGTCACCGATATTGCCGATTTTCTCGCTGAGAAAGAGAAAACCGTGCATGCCTGGAAAAGCCGCGACGAGTGGGACCGGGCGGACAATGTGGAGCGCATTGGCGGCGCGTTGGAAGCGCGCCTTGTACAGCTGATTCTCAAGGACGGCAAGAGCAGCGGCGATTTCAAGGAGATCGATCTGCTGCACCGCCAGCTTGAGCGCCAGGCGCGAATCCAGCGCTTTCAGGACGGCGGCACGCAGACCGACCTCAACCCGGAGCTGGCCAAGCGTAACGAGGGGCCGAAGAAGTCGGCCAAGCGTAACGAGTTCAGCGATGAGGACTTCGAGCTGCTCGAGGCGGCCTTCCTGGATGGCTGTTTTGAGTATCAAAAGGACTGGTACCGGGCGAGCAATCAGCGCACGCGCATGCTGCTGAAAAGCCGGCAGATTGGCGCGACGTTTTATTTTGCCCGCGAGGCGCTGCTGGATGCGTTGAAGACCGGGCGTAATCAGATTTTTCTTTCGGCCAGTAAGGCACAGGCGCACCAGTTCAAGAATTACATGCTGGCGTTTGTCAGTGAGGTGCTGGGCCGGCCGCTGACCGGTGACCCGATCATTTTGGCCAACGGCGCCGAGCTGCACTTCCTGGGCACCAACTACCGCACGGCGCAGGGCCGCAGCGGTAATTTCTATTTCGACGAATTCTTTTGGACGTGCAATTTCGACGAGCTGAACAAGGTCGCCTCGGGCATGGCGCTGCACAAGAAGTGGCGCAAAACCTATTTCAGCACGCCGTCGAGCATGGCCCATGAGGCTTACAAGTGGTGGACGGGTGAGCGCCTGAACAAGGGCAAGCCGACCGCGCAGCACTTGAAGATGGACGTGAGCCACGACGCGCTGCAGCTGGGCAAGTTGTGCGAGGACCGGATCTGGCGGCAGATTGTGACGATCATGGACGCTGATCAGCGCGGCTGTGATTTGTTCGACCTGGACGAGCTGCGCTTTGAGTACAACGCCGAGCAGTTCGCCAACTTGCTGATGTGCGAATTCGTCGACGACGGGGCGTCCATCTTCCCGCTGGCGATGCTGCAGAAGGGCATGGTGGACAGTTGGGAAGCCTGGGGTGAGGACTACAAACCGTTCGCCATGCGCCCGTTCGGCGATCGCGCAGTTTGGGTGGGCTATGACCCGGCGGAAACCGGCGACAGTTCCGGGCTGGTGGTGGTGGCCCCGCCGATGGTGCCGGGCGGGAAGTTCCGCGTACTCGAGCGCCATCAGTTCAGGGGCATGGATTTTGCCGCGCAGGCGGAGTCGATCAGGCAGATCACCCAGCGCTATTGGGTCACTTATATCGGCATCGATGTGACCGGCATGGGCAGCGGCGTGGCCCAGCTGGTGCGGCAGTTCTTCCCCAGTGTGACGACGTTCAGCTATTCGCCGGAGGTGAAGACGCGCCTGGTGCTCAAGGCTTACGACGTGATTCACAACGGCCGGCTGGAGTTCGATGCCGGCTGGACGGATATGGCCTCGAGCCTGATGGCCATCCGCAAAACCACCACCGCCAGCGGCCGGCAGATGACCTACACCGCCGGGCGCACCGACTCAACCGGCCACGCGGACCTCGCGTGGGCGCTCTTTCACGCTTTGCACAATGAACCGCTCGAAGGGCAGACCGCTGCCAATACCGGGCGGATGGAGCTTTTTTAATGAGTACAGGCAAGCAAGTGGCCGCAGCGGCCGAGGCGCAGGCGGTGAGCGATCACCGCGCGCAGGCGTTTACTTTCGGCGAGCCGGAGTCGGTGTTGTCGGCGCGGGAAATTTTCGATTACCTGGAATGCTGGCACAACGGCCGCTGGTATGAGCCGCCGTTATCGCTGGATGGCCTGGCCAAGTCGGTGAAGGCCAGCGTGCACCTGGACTCTGGCCTGCGCTTCAAGCGCAACCAGCTGACCCGTACTTTCATCCCGCACAAGTTGCTCAGCCGCCAGGCGTTCGAGCAGTTCGTGCAGGATTACCTGTGCCTGGGCAATGCGTACCTGGAGCAGCGCCGCTCGCAATTGGGCAGCACGCTGAGCCTGCAGCCGCCGCTGGCCAAGTACATGCGCGTGGGCAAGGACGGGCGGTTCTTCCAGGTGCAGGGCTGGCGCGATGAGCATGAGTTTGAGCCGGGCAGTGTGTTCCACCTGCGCGAGGTGGATCTGCACCAGGAGATTTACGGCCTGCCAGAGTGGACCAGTGCGCTGCAGTCGGCGCTGCTCAACCAGTCGGCCACGTTATTCCGCAGGAAGTACTTCGAGAACGGCAGCCACGCCGGGTTCATCCTGTACATGACCGACTCGGCGCAGCAGGAAGGCGACATCGATGACCTGCGCAAAGCCTTGAGAAACGCCAAGGGGCCGGGGAACTTTCGCAACCTGTTCGTCTATGCGCCGAACGGCAAGAAGGACGGCATCCAGCTGATCCCGGTGAGCGAGGTGGCGGCCAAGGATGACTTCAACTCGATCAAGGACCAGACCCAGGGCGACGTGCTGGCCGCGCTGCGCGTTTATCCGCAGCTGATGGGCATCGTGCCGAAGAACGCCGGCGGTTTCGGCTCACCGCGCGAGGCCTTCCAGGTCTACTCGGCGCTGGAAATGGAGCCATTGCAAGAGCGCCTGCGCTTGGTCAACGATTGGCTGGGTGAGGAAGTGGTGCGCTTCAAACCCTTCGAGCTGCCAGCCCCTGCCTGACCACCACCAGCCCCCGCCAACCAGCCGCCCTCGAGGCGGCTTTTTTGTGGTGCGCCAGGCATGGCGCGTAGCGCCGTGACTGGCGCTGTCGGGTTCACTGTGGTGGTGAGCCTGGCGACTTGGAGGTGAAAGTCCTCTACACACCCGGCAAGGGGAAGTGTTAGCTGAAGGCAAGGGTGTCGCGGGCGACTGCGAATCTGAAGGAAGCCCGAGGCAAAATGCTGGCCTGACGAACAGGAAGCGGATGAGGCGGCGCAGCGGGGTGAGGTGGCCATAATCGCCAAAGCCCGATACTTGCACGGA